>NZ_JARDJE010000004.1:0-396607 GCF_048957735.1 Rhodococcus sp. As11 | reverse complement strand
TTACCCCCCCCCCCCCCCGGGGGGGGGGGGGCCGCGCGGCCCCCCCCCCCCCACTGCTGTGACCAGGATTTCTGCCTGTTTTCTTACGGCGACGACTAGACTTCTCGGGCACTTTCGTCAGCGCATCATCCTGCGCACGGCGGAGCGATCTCGTCCTGTCTATCCCGAGGAGTCCCTGTGCCGGTTGATGGCGCGTCCCATCCGGAGCTCGATCGCGAGCAGGCCTACGTGGCGATGCTCTACACGCATCTCGACGGGCTGCGCGACTACGCCCGGACTCGGTTGACCCGCGTGCTGAAGGAGACGGGAGGCACTCCGCAGGCACGCAGCGAGCGCGAGTCCTTCACGCAGATGTACACCGAGGACATCGCGAAGTACGACGCCGCCGAGCACGGCCTGTGTTTCGGCCGCATCGACGTCCGCGACGACGGCACCGATGCGGCAGTGACGACCGAGGACGGCGCGGAGACCCGGTACATCGGTCGGCTCGGCATCCTCGACGAGGACAACGACTACGAGTCGCTGCTGCTCGACTGGCGGGCACCGCAGGCCCGCCCGTTCTACCTCGCCACCCCCGCCGCTCCCGACGGGGTCGTACTGCGACGTCATATCCGCAGCCGCAGCCGGACCGTCACCGCTCTGCACGACGAATATCTCGACCTCGACGCCGCCCTCGAGCATGCCGATACCCAGGCGGCGGGGGGTGTGGCCGGTGAGTCGGCGTTGCTCGCCGCGCTGAACGCCGCGCGCACCGGGCAGATGCACGACATCGTGGCGACCATCCAGGCCGAACAGGACACGGTCATCCGCTCGGAGCATCGCAGCGTGCTCGTCGTCCAGGGCGGTCCGGGAACCGGCAAGACCGCGGTGGCGCTGCACCGGGCGGCCTACCTGCTCTACACCTACCGCAAGCAGCTGGCCAAGAGCGGCGTACTCATCGTGGGCCCGAACAGCCGCTTCCTCGACTACATCGGTCAGGTGCTGCCCTCGCTCGGTGAGACCGGAGTGCTGCTCTCCACGGTCGGTGATCTGTATCCGGGGGTGACGCCGACCGTCGCGGACAGCCCGGAGGGCGGCGAGCTCAAAGGTTCCCTGGACATGGTGAAGGTGCTCGAGAAGGCCGTCCGCGACCGGCAGGAGGTGCCCCGCTCCCCCGTGCACCTGAGCTTCGACACCTATGCGCTCACGCTCGACCGCAAGATCGTCACCCGCGCACGCGGTCGCGCTCGGTCGTCCCGCCGACCGCACAACCTCGCCCGGCCGATCTTCGTGGGCGGGGTGATCGACGCACTCGCCGATCAGCTCGCGGGGATCATCGGATCGAATCCGCTCGGCGGCGCGAATCTGTTGAGCCGGGAGGACATCCAGGACATCCGGTCCGAGATGCGTTCGGACCGCGACATCATCACTGCGATCGACGCATTGTGGCCGGAACTGTCCCCGCAGCAAGTACTCTCGGATCTGCTGGCTTCGCGCGACAGGATCGCGTCGGCGGCTCCGGCGTTGTCCGACGAGCAGATCGACGCGCTGTACCGCCCCGACGCACCGGGACGTTTCAGCGCGGCCGACGCTCCCCTGCTCGACGAACTCGCCGAACTGCTCGGTGTCGACGACGCCGCCGAGCGCGAACGCGCGAAGCGGCGCTGGCGCAAGCAGATCGCCGACGCCCAGGGTGCACTCGACATCCTCACCGGTTCGGCGCCGCAGGATCTCGAGGACGATCTCGATCCGGAGCTGCTCATGGCATACGACCTCATCGATGCCACTCAGCTCGCCGAACGGCAGAACCACCGCCGCCACGAGACCACGGCCGAACGCGCGGCGGGTGATCGCACGTGGACCTACGGTCATGTGATCGTCGACGAGGCGCAGGAGCTGTCCGCGATGGCGTGGCGAACGATCATGCGCCGCATCCCGAATCGCTGGATGACCCTGGTGGGCGATACCGCACAGACCGGTGATCCGGCGGGAACCGAGTCGTGGCAGCAGATCCTCGAACCGTATGTCGCGAACCGGTGGAAGAAGACCGAGCTGACCGTCAACTACCGCACGCCGGCGGAGATCATGCGCATCGCACATGCGGTGCTGGCCGAGATCGATCCCGATCAGGTGCCGCCGCAGTCGGTGCGCGAATCCGGTTTCGAGCCGTGGGCGCAGCAGGTCGACGCGGAGGCGCTGTCGGCGACCGTGCGGGCCGCTCTCGACGCCGAGACCGGCCCGGGCACGACGGCCGTGCTCGCGCCCGCACGCCTCGTACGCGAATGGGAACCTCTCGCATCCGAGTCGGTCACGGTCGCGACCGTCAAGGAGGTCAAGGGCCTGGAGTTCGATGCGGTTCTGCTCGTCGAACCGGCCGAGATCCTCACCGACTCGTCGCGCGGGACGAACGATCTGTACGTGGCGTTGACCCGCGCGACCCAGCGTCTCGGGGTGGTGCACTCGGAGCCGCTGCCGGACGTGCTCACGGGTCTCGTGGCCCCCACCCACTGCTGAGGGCAGCCCACGACCGGCCGGAAGGACGGTACCGTCCTTCCGGGCAGGGACACGGGACGGATCATCCGCGGAGGGAACGAACAAGTGACCTATCGGGCAGCGCACCATCGGGTACGTCGAGCGGGGTGCGCGGCGGTCGCGGCGCTGAGCGGGTTCCTCGTCTCCGCCGCCTGCGGGTCGGTGGCGCCGGCCCCGGACGAGGCGCAGGCCGCCCCCTCCACGACGTCGACCGCGCCCGCACCCTCCACGATGCCGCCCGACGCGCGGTTCCTGCGGGTGAAGGAGATGCTGGAGGCGTCCGGTCTGGTCGCCGACGTCGGGGACGACACCGTCCTGGCGGTGGTGCGAGGGGTGTGCGACCAGCTGAGTGCGGGAGTGCCGGAGCATGACGTCCTCGCCACGCTTCGGCCGATCGCCGCCTACGCCGCGGGGGCCACACACTCGCGGATGTCGGCGGACGCCGCTGCCGTGCGCTACCTCGAGGTCACCCGCGAGGAGTACTGCTGATCCGTCAGCGGACGGTGTGCACCACCAGCACGTCGCACAGGGCCTTGCGGGCGACGTCCGAGGGGACGGAACCGAGCAGGCGGCCGGTCAGCGTGTTGAGACCGCGGTTGCCGATGACGATGAGATCGGCGTCGACCTCTTCGACGAGTGTGAGGAGCGACTCGACGGGAGCACCGACGATAGGGCGCTCGGTGATCTTGCGGGCGCCCGCGACGGTCGCCTTCTCCCGTGCGGTGCGCAGGATCTCGTAGGTCGGGGCCGAACCGGTGATCTGGTACGCCTCGTCGCGCAGCGCATCGGCGGCCTGCGCGGTGTCCTTGGGGTCGGCCGGGTAGTAGGCGCAGGCGATCACCAGTTGGGCGCCGGCGTCGCCGGCCAGAGCGGCTGCCTTCTCCACGGCCCGATACGACGATTCGGAACCGTCGGTTCCGACGACTATGGTCCGGTAGGCGCTCATTCATCCTCCATCGAGTGTGTGGTTCATCGACGTGTGCCGCCGATGCCGTCGTCGACGGAGGACACGCACGCTCCCCCGCCATACGCTGCGTCGACAGTAGCGGGATGGGCGGCTCGGGTGGGACGTTTGGGTCTCATCCCACAATCCGGTTTGATGTTACCGTGCGTCACCGTAACGCGGGCCGAAGAGGCCGGCGGGGAACACCTCGGCATCGACGAAGGCATCGCGCCACGGCAACGCGAGGTCGAGCAGACGCTCCACGCCGTCCTCGCCGAGCGCGCCCCAGGGCGCGGCCGCCAGGTCGTCGGTCAGGTCCTCGACGAGCTCGCGGACCTCGAACCCTTCACCGGTGAGTTCTCCGCGCTTGTCCAGCAGGCCGCGTCCGCGCAATCCCTTCTCGGCGTCCGCCCACTCGTCCCGCGACCATCCCCGAAGCTTCCGGGCGGGATCGACGGCGAATCCGATGCCGGTCGCCGTGTGGGTGACCAGCGATTCGATCCCCGACAGCCCCGCCGTCTGCAGCGCCGCGATGTGCCCGTCGCCGCGGTACTCGCGCAGCAATGTCAG
This sequence comes from Rhodococcus sp. As11, assembly GCF_048957735.1. Classification (NCBI taxonomy): domain Bacteria; kingdom Bacillati; phylum Actinomycetota; class Actinomycetes; order Mycobacteriales; family Nocardiaceae; genus Rhodococcus; species Rhodococcus sp. As11. The sequence goes on along the minus strand of NZ_JARDJE010000004.1, from coordinate 392,583 downwards.
CGCGTGCCACAACCGGAGATGCGCTTCCTCGGGCCAGGGCAGGTCGGCGTGGGCGGCGTAGAGCGGTCGCCCATCGGGGCCCGGGATCGCCCGCGCCGCGGTGACGGCGAGATCCGTGGCCTCGTTCATCTCCGCGGAATCGAGCACGTCCTGCCCGAGGACCCGCCGGTAGAGAGCGTCCAGCCCGCGCAACCGCGCCGCAAGGATCGCGGCAGGCTCGGCGCTCTGCCACACCGCCGGGACGGCCGAGGCCACCAGACGGGGCGAGAAACTGTAGAACGTCGCCGTCACGAGGCCGGGGCCCACAGCACCCACGGCTGCCGAGCGCCCACCGAAATAGTGTGCGGCCGGCCCGTCGACGCCCAGCGCGGCGAGTTCACTCGCGGTGTCCGGCGCGAAGTAGACGACCGAATGCAGCAGTTCGAGCGCGCGGGCCGTACGCCCGGCCGAGGAGGGATCCATGGGAAAGGACCCTACCGAGTCTCCGGCGCCGACCGGGCAGGGCGGCTACTTCAGCCCCGCGGCGTCCATGCCGCGCAGTTCCTTCTTCAGGTCGGAGATCTCGTCGCGCAGTCGCGCCGCCAGCTCGAACTGCAGGTCGCGTGCGGCCTGCATCATCTGATCGGTGAGCTGCTGCACGAGATCCGCGAGCTCGGCCCGCGGCATCGTCGAGGTGTCGCGACCTTCCACGACACCGGAGCTGACTGCGCGCCCGGACTCGCCCTGTGCGCGCCGGCCGCGCGAGGCGTTGCGTCCGGAACCGCCCACCTCGACGATCTCGGTGTCGTCGGCCTCCTGGTAGACCTGATCGAGGATGTCGGCGATCTTCTTGCGCAGCGGCTTCGGATCCAGACCGTGTTCGGTGTTGTAGGCGACCTGCTTCTCGCGGCGCCGCTCGGTTTCCTCGATGGCCCGGGCCATGGAGTCGGTGATCTTGTCGGCGTACATGTGGACCTCGCCCGAGACGTTGCGCGCAGCGCGGCCGATGGTCTGGATCAGCGAGGTCGTCGACCGCAGGAAGCCTTCCTTGTCGGCGTCGAGGATCGCCACCAGGGACACCTCGGGAAGATCGAGGCCCTCACGGAGCAGGTTGATGCCGACGAGGACGTCGTATTCGCCGAGGCGCAGCTGCCGCAGTAGTTCGACACGCCGCAGAGTGTCGATGTCGGAGTGCAGATAGCGCACCCGGATGCCGAGTTCGAGCAGGTAATCGGTGAGGTCCTCGGCCATCTTCTTGGTGAGTGTGGTGACGAGGACGCGCTCGTCGCGGTCGGCGCGCTCGCGGATCTCGTGCACGAGATCGTCGATCTGGCCCTTGGTGGGCTTGACGACCACCTCCGGGTCGACGAGACCGGTGGGACGGATGACCTGCTCGACGAACTCGCCGCCGGTCTGCCCGAGCTCGTAGGGGCCGGGGGTGGCCGACAGGTAGACCGTCTGCCCGATGCGGGCGGCGAACTCCTCCCAGGTCAGGGGCCGGTTGTCGACCGCCGAGGGCAGGCGGAAGCCGAAGTCGACGAGGTTGCGCTTGCGCGACATGTCGCCCTCGTACATCGCGCCGATCTGCGGCACCGTGACGTGCGACTCGTCGATGACCAGGAGGAAGTCCTCCGGGAAGTAGTCGATGAGGGTCGCGGGAGCGGACCCGGCGGGGCGACCGTCGATGTGACGGGAATAGTTCTCGATGCCGGAGCAGAAGCCGACCTGCCGGATCATCTCGATGTCGTACTGGGTGCGCATGCGCAGACGCTGCGCCTCGAGCAGCTTGCCGCGGTTCTCCAGATCGGCGAGGCGCTCCTCGAGTTCGACCTCGATGCTCGCGACGGCGCGTTCCATGCGTTCGGGACCGGCGACGTAGTGGGTGGCGGGGAAGATGCGCAGGGAGTCGACCTTGCGCACGACATCGCCGGTGAGCGGGTGCAGGTAGTACAGCGCGTCGATCTCGTCGCCGAAGAACTCGATCCGCACGGCGAGTTCCTCATAGGCGGGGATGATGTCGACGGTGTCGCCCTTGACGCGGAACGATCCGCGGGTGAACGCCATGTCGTTGCGGGCGTACTGGACATCGACGAGCAGGCGCAGCAGCGCGTCGCGCGGCACCTCCACACCCACTTCGAGCTGGATGGACCGGTCGAGATAGGACTGCGGGGTACCGAGACCGTAGATGCACGAGACGGACGCGACCACCACGACGTCGCGACGCGACAGCAGCGACGAGGTGGCCGAGTGCCGCAGTCGCTCCACGTCGTCGTTGATCGACGAGTCCTTCTCGATGTAGGTGTCGGTCTGCGCGATGTACGCCTCGGGCTGGTAGTAGTCGTAGTACGAGACGAAGTACTCGACCGAGTTGTTGGGCAACATGTCTCGCAGCTCGTTGGCGAGCTGCGCGGCGAGGGTTTTGTTGGGCGCCATCACGAGGGTGGGTCGCTGGACGCGCTCGATGAGCCACGCGGTGGTGGCGGATTTGCCGGTACCGGTGGCACCGAGCAGGACGACATCCTTCTCCCCCGCCCTCAGCCGCCGCTCGAGCTCGTCGATGGCGGCGGGCTGGTCACCCGCCGGCTCGTATTCGCTGACGACTTCGAAGCGGGCCTCGGTGCGTTCGATCTCACCCACCGGCCGGAACTCGGAGTGGGCGACGACGGGATGTTCACTTGCGAACGCCATGGAAACCAGAGTAAGCGCTCCCACCGACACGCACCGTGCTCCTACGTGCGGGACGGTCCGGCCGCTAGCCTGCATCCCGTGTCCGCGACCCCGCATCCCGTGAAGACCGAGACGTTCGACGTCGCCGCGAAGACCAACATCGACCCGAAGGGTTTCGTGCGCGCCGTCGACGAGTACCGCGTCGAGGCGTGGGGCCTGTACATGGCGCGACCGTCCGATCACCCGCAGTTCCACTATCTCGAGTCGTGGCTGCTTCCGGAGTTGCGGCTACGGGCTTCGATCTTCCATTTCACACCGGGCAACGAACGCGATCAGGACCGGTACGTCGACGTCGGCGAGTTCCGGCGCGACGGTGACGTCTGGCACTCCCACGACCACTATCTCGACCTGATCGTCCGCACCGGTCGCGACACCACCGTCGAGGACATCGACGAACTGGTCGTCGCGGTCACCGCCGGTCTGATCGATGCCGGGGCGGCCGAGATCGCGATCGAGACGGCGCTGCGGGCGGTGGACGGCATCGCCGCGCACGGTCACGATCTCGACGCATGGCTCCGGGAGCGGGGCGCGCCCGTCTCCTGGCGCTGACGCTCACGCCGTCGACGTGGGTGCCACCTGCACAGAAACACAGGGCACGGGAGCGAAAAAGTTACTGTCGCAAAGGACATGATAATCTGCCTCGGCCGGCGAAGCAGTGCACCGAGAAGGCGACCATCGGGCCGGCCCGGATCGCCTCTCCGCGTGCACATCGCCCGACCGAGGTAACCCCTCGCGCCGGCGGCGCGCGCCCGCGCAGTTCACGGGCGCCACCGAGAACGCCGCCGCCTCTTCGTCGGCACACGCCCGGATCCGGGTGTGCCCTGCTGGAGCGGTATGCCACGCCCGATCGGGTGTTCGACGCATGCCCACCGTCCGGGGGTGAATCGGACAGACGCCGAAGCGGAACCGCGAACGGACGCGTGCAACGCGCCCCGTGGATCCGCGCTGCGCTCCGATCGCCGTGGACACGACGCGAAGACGAAGGAGGTCGCAGTGGACGGCACCGAGCTCGTTCATTTCAGCGCCGCGACGATCGTTACCCTGCTCGTATTCTTCTATGGCGGAACGCTTCTCATCTCCGCCCGGATCGGGAAGAAGGACGAGAACGCAGACGGTTACATGACCGCCGGCAACAAGGTCGGTTTCGGGGTGTCGGCGGCCAGCATGACCGCCACCTGGATCTGGGCGTCCTCGCTGTACGCCTCCGCGACCTCCGGATACACCTACGGCGTCTCCGGCCCCATCCACTACGGGCTGTGGGGTGCACTGATGATCCTGTTCATCTACCCCTTCGGCAAGCGGATCCGCGCGGTCGCACCGAAAGCCCACACTCTGGCGGAAGTCATGTTCGCCCGGCACGGCCGGTCGAGCCAGCTCATGCTCGCCGGCTCGAATCTCGTCGGCAGCCTGATCAGCCTGATGTCCAACTTCATCGCGGGGGGCGTGCTCATCTCGCTGCTCTCCCCGTTCGATTTCGTTCAGGGCGTGGTGTTCATCGCCGTCGGGGTGCTGCTCTACACCCTGTGGTCCGGCTTCCGCGCGTCCGTCCTCACCGATTTCGTGCAGGTCGTGGCGATGCTCGGTGCCGTCGTCGTCATCATCCCGGCGGTCTTCTTCCTCACGGGCTTTCCCGGCGCCTTCGACAGCGGTGCCGGCAATCTCAGCGACCAGCAGGGAGATTTCTTCTCGAGCGAGGCGTTCCTGAACCAGGGCGCGCCGTACATCGCGGCCGTGCTCGCGTATGCCATCGGAAACCAGACGATCGCGCAGCGGCTGTTCGCGGTGCGGGAGGATCTCATCAAACCGACCTTCGTCACCGCGACGATCGGTTACGGGGCGACCGTCATCGGGGTCGGCATGTTCGGTGTGCTCGCGCTGTATCTGGGCATCGACCCGATGGACGGCGACGTCAACAACATCGTGCCGCAGATGGTGGCGTCGTTCCTGCCCACGGCACTGGTCGTCGTGTTCTTCGTCATGATCATCGGCGCGCTGTCGTCCACCGCCGATTCCGACCTGTCGGCCCTGTCGTCGATCGTGATGGCGGACATCTACGGCCAGAACATCGCCGGGGGCACCCGCAACGCCGATCCCAAGCGCATGCTCTTCGTCGGGCGCGCCACGATGATCGTCGCGACCGCCGCCGCCGTCGCGTTCGCAAGCATGCGGCTGAGCATCCTCGACCTGCTGGTCTTCGTCGGCGCGCTCTGGGGTGCGCTGGTCTTCCCCGTCATCGCGAGCTTCTACTGGCACAAGGTCACCAACAAGGCGTTCACGACGTCGGTGCTCGTCGCCCTCGCAGCGTTCCTGCCGGTGCGGTTCGGATGGTTCCCGATGGACGGAGTGATCGCCTGGACGGTGGACATCGCCTCGGTGATCGGTGTTGGCGTGATCGCGGGCCTGATGGCGTTCGGCTTCTTCGGACTCCGGGCCGCACGCGTCGTCGGCGTCGTCGCCGCGGTGGCCGTGGCACCCTTCGCGCTCGGCGCGGTCCACGACTACGCCGTGCTCAGCGCCTCGCTCGTCGCCTACGCCGTCAGCACGGTCGTGTGCTGGGCGATGTCCGTGAACTCCGACGAGGACTTCGATTTCGAGGTCATCGCGCAGCGCGTCGGTGACTTCGACGTGGAGGAGGACACCGCGACGGCCGGGAACGATCCTGCAGCAACCAGTCCGGAGAAGGAGAACCGATGAACATGCTCACGCTGACGATCTACGTCCTGATCTGGCCCGTGCTGGTCGCCGGTGTCCTGGCGGTGCTGTGCCGCGGGTTCTTCGAGGAGTGGCTGCAAGCGCGACGGGACGGCAAGGATCTGATCTGACCCCTCGATTCGGGGAACGCCAGGTGATCCTCGGAGGAACGTGGCAGCCCGGCGGGCGCGGCGTCCGGGATGCCGGTGCCCGTCCGGCACCACGGGCGATCTGTTCGGCGAGTTCTCGCGCCGCCCTGCCGATCCGGCTCGTCGACGCGGCGGAGGCCTTCCCCGCGCCGAAGTCCTCGGTGGCGGGTCAGCGGGCGTCGGCCTCCTCCGGCACGAGGTCCACGCGGGCCGGGATCACCTGTCGGTGCGCCGAGTCGGCGCCCTGCGCGGCGAGAGTGCTGTGCGTGGGCGGGTCGGACGGCACGTGGGCGGGGCGGCGGCGTTCGAATTCCGTTCGCAGCACCGGCACGACCTCTCGCCCCAGGATCTCGATCTGTTCGAGCACGACGTCGAGCGGCAGGCCGGCGTGGTCCATGAGGAACAGCTGCCGCTGGTAGTCGCCCGCATAGTCCGCGAAGCCGAGCGTACGTTCGACGACCTGCTCGGGTGTGCCGACGGTCAGTGGTGTCATCGTCGAGAAGTCCTCGAGCGACGGGCCGTGGCCGTAGACGGGAGCATTGTCGAAGTAGGGACGGAAGATCCGCTTCGCCTCGGCCTCGGTCCCGGCCATGAACACCTGGCCACCGAGCCCGACGATCGCCTGGTCGGCGGCGCCGTGTCCGTACTGCTCGAACCGCCGGCGGTAGAGGGTGATCATCTGCTCGATGTGTTCCTTGTTCCAGAAGATGTTGTTGTGGAAGAAGCCGTCGCCGTAGAAGGCGGCCTGTTCGGCGATCTCGGGCGAACGGATGGAGCCGTGCCAGACGAAGGGCGGGGTGTCGTCGAGCGGCCACGGGGTGGAGGTGTAGCCGTGCAGCGGCGTGCGGAACTTGCCTTCCCAGTCGACGACGCGTTCGCGCCAGAGCCGTCGCAGCAGGTGGTAGTTCTCGATGGCGAGGGGAATGCCCTGTCGGATGTCCTTGCCGAACCACGGGTAGACGGGCCCGGTGTTGCCGCGCCCCATCATGAGGTCGACGCGGCCACCGGAGAGATGCTGCAGCATCGCGAAGTCCTCGGCGATCTTCACCGGGTCGTTGGTGGTGATGAGCGTGGTCGCGGTCGACAGGATGAGCTTCTCGGTCCTCGCAGCGATCCAGCCGAGCATCGTCGTCGGCGAGGACGGGACGAAGGGCGGATTGTGGTGCTCGCCGGACGCGAAGACGTCGAGCCCCACCTCCTCGGCCTTCAGCGCGATCTTCGTCATCGCAAGGATGCGCTCGTGTTCGGTGGGGACCCGGCCCGTCGTGGGGTCGCGCGTCACGTCGCCGATGGTGAAGATGCCGAACTGCACGATGGAACCTCCGTCAAATAGTTGAACTGTCAACTACTCTAACGGACGGGGCGTCCGGAACATTCCCGGATGGGAATCCACCGGATCCGGACGCCTCTAGGCCGACCAACCGGTGTTCGCGGCCCACTCCCATGCGCGATGGTGCGCATGGTCGAACCACGGCGCCTTGAGCGCCGCATAGGCGGCGGCCGCCTCGGCGGGGTCGGACCGCTGCGCCGCGTCGGCCGCGGCGCCGGCCTTGAGATCCGCGTACTCGCGCTTCGCGGTGTCGACCGCGGACAGCCAGTCGCGCAGCAGCAACGCGAACTGCTGGGCGGGCCAGCCGTCCACGCGGACAGCCACCCGCGCGGGACGGCCGGGATCGGCGCTGCCGTGCAACCGCATCTCCCACACGGCCGGGTCGGTCTCGCCCCCGGCACCGTAGGACGGCTTCGGTTCGTCGGTGACCACGTCGTGGATGCGCGGGAAACCCGCGGCAGCGAGCGCGGGTGCGAGCGCGTCGGCCGCCGCGAGATCACCGACGGTGATCTGCAGGTCGAGGACGTCGACGGCGGCCAGACCGGGCACGGCGGTGGACCCGATGTGGTCGATGCGCTTCGCCGCGCCCCCGGCGGCGAAGGCCAGCCGGGCGATGAGCCGATGGGCCTGACGATGCCACTCCTCGCGGGCGGGCACGAGCACCGGTTCCGCCTCGACCGCGACACCGGTGCGCAGATTCTCCTCGAAGGGCATCAGGCGCTCGTTCCACAGTCTGCGGACCTGCTCGACCAGCACCTGCTGATCGCCGGTGTTGTCGAGCCAGACGTCGGCGACCTCACGCCGCTGCTCCTCCGTCGCCTGCGCCGCGATGCGCGCCCGGGCGTCGGCCTCGGGCATACCCCGCAGCTCGACGAGGCGGCGGACCCGCTCGGACTCGTCGGCGTGCACCACGGCGACGAGATGGAAGGCCGGCGCCATGCCACCTTCGACGAGCAGCGGGATGTCCTGCACCACCACCGCGTCGCCGGGCGCGGATGCGACCAGTTCGGCGGTGCGGCGGCCGACCCGCGGATGGGTGATGGCGTTGAGGACGGCGCGCGCGTCGTCGCTCGCGAACGCTTTCGCCGCGAGCGCGGGGCGGTCGAGCGTGCCGTCGGCGTGCAGGATGTCCTCGCCGAAGGCGTCGACGAGTTCGGCGAGGCCGTCGGATCCCGGAGCGACGATCTCCCGGGCGACGACATCGGAGTCGACGATCACCGCCCCGAGTTCGACGAGCTCCTTGGCGACGGTCGACTTGCCCGCGCCGATACCTCCGGTCAACCCCATTCGCAGCACGCTGCCAGTCTCGCATCACCACGCCGTCGAGGCATCTTTGCGGTCCCTGCAACGCTTCGCGCATCGTCGGTCCCGACGGCGAGACGACACATTCGTCCGTCTGCTCGTCGAAGTCGACGGTGTACAGCGTCGGGTAGGGGTTGGTCGGACGCCGGCTGCGTCACGACTCCCGCAGGGACGGCTTCGCCGCCGGTGATTCTCGGGTGGTCATCGGCTCGATGACGATGAACTCCCCGTCCCACGAGCCGTCCACAGACCTCGGCGAATTCGAACGATCCGGAATCACGTGGTCCTCCGCATCCCTTCAGTGCATCCGCATGACCGGGACGGTGTTCTCGAGCGGCGAACCCGGAGGCCGAATGCAACCCTGCGGAACGGAGTGCGGACCGGGCAGTCGCGCCGCGCGCTCCACGAAATCCTTTGCGGCCGGGCCGGCTCCGTGGTCGGCGTCCGTCGTGGAGAAGTGCATGTCGACATGGGGTGCGCCGTAGGGATCTCCTGGGCGTGACCGGGCGGGTTCGGATTCCCGTCCGAGCATCCGCCGGGAACCGGTGCGGGTAGGGATCGAGCGCGCGTAGGCGGCGAGGACCACGGCGCCCGGGCTCCCGGGATCACACCCCGATCACGGTGGGGTCACGGGGCGGTCGCAACACCGCTCGACGACCGGACACACCCCCTCCGACCTGGGGTAAATGCGCAGAATTCGCGGGGCTGTCCGATATCGTCGGTGCGAAGCGTCCCTCCCGGCTCGTCCGGAGCATTCGAGAAGGCAGGCCATGCGATCCTCCACCTCCATCACAGGTCGGCATCGCCTCGGCATGGAAAACGGTGTTCACTGCATCCTCATCCCCGAGGTCGCTGCCGCCCTCGCCGAGCACCGGCGGAACTGGTTCACCGCGCTGCTGACGAACGCGCGCCACAGCCACGCCGCGATGCGCAAGCGCGCGACGGCCCTGCCCGCACAGTGGGCCACTCCCGCCGTGGGGTGAACTCGCCCCGAGCTGAGCAGCTGCTGCTGCTGCCGACGACATACGAAGACCGGCCCTTTCCGTTTCGGAAGGGGCCGGTCTCGTCGTGGTCCCGGAGCCGCTGCTCCGAAACGAGAGTGAGGCGGGAGGGAGCGTTTCCCCGGAACACGGACGGCCCCGCACCGAATGGTGCGGGGCCGTCCGTGGGAACGATATGTCAGGCGTTGCCCGACAGCTTCTCGCGCAGAGCGGCGAGCTGGGCGTCGCTCGCGAGCGATCCGCCGGTGGTCTCCGGCGCAGCCTCGGCACCCGACTCGGACGAGTAGTTGCCACCGGACACACCGGCCGCAGCCTCGGCAGCCTCGTCGGCAGCCATCTTCTCGATCTGAGCGGTGTGCATCTTGTGGCGACGCTCGGCCTCCGCGTAGCGGGACTCCCACTCCTCGCGCTGCTTCTCGTAGCCCTCGAGCCATTCGTTGGTCTCGGGATCGAAGCCTTCGGGGAAGATGTAGTTGCCCTGCTCGTCGTAGCTGTCGGCCATGCCGTACTTCGACGGGTCGAACTCGGCGGTGTAGTCCTCGTTCGCCTGCTTCAGCGACAGCGAGATACGACGACGCTCGAGGTCGATGTCGATGACCTTGACCATCGCGTCGTCGCCGACCGCGACGACCTGGTCCGGGACCTCGACGTGGCGCTCGGCCAGCTCGGAGATGTGGACGAGGCCCTCGATGCCCTCCTCGACGCGGACGAACGCGCCGAACGGAACGAGCTTGGTGACCTTGCCCGGCACGATCTGACCGATCGCGTGGGTGCGGGCGAACTGACGCCACGGATCTTCCTGCGTGGCCTTGAGCGACAGGGAGACGCGCTCGCGATCGAGATCGACGTCGAGAACCTCGACGGTGACCTCGGTGCCGACCTCGACGACCTCGGACGGGTGGTCGATGTGCTTCCAGGACAGCTCGGAGACGTGCACGAGGCCGTCGACACCGCCGAGATCGACGAAGGCGCCGAAGTTGACGATGGAGGACACGACGCCCTTGCGGACCTGGCCCTTCTGGAGCTGGTGCAGGAACTCGCTGCGGACCTCGGACTGGGTCTGCTCGAGCCATGCGCGGCGCGACAGGACCACGTTGTTGCGGTTCTTGTCGAGCTCGATGATCTTGGCCTCGATCTCCTTGCCGACGTACGGCTGGAGGTCGCGGACGCGACGCATCTCGACGAGCGAGGCGGGCAGGAAGCCGCGCAGGCCGATGTCGAGGATCAGGCCGCCCTTGACGACCTCGATGACGGTGCCCTTGACGGCCTCGTCCTTCTCCTTGAGCTCCTCGATCGTGCCCCAGGCGCGCTCGTACTGCGCACGCTTCTTGGACAGGATCAGACGGCCTTCCTTGTCCTCCTTGGTGAGAACAAGTGCCTCGACCTCATCGCCCACCGACACGACCTCGTTGGGGTCGACATCGTGCTTGATGGAGAGCTCGCGGGACGGGATGACGCCTTCGGTCTTGTAACCGATGTCGAGCAGCACCTCGTCGCGATCGACCTTGACGATGGTGCCCTCGACGATGTCGCCATCGTTGAAGTACTTGATCGTGGCGTCGATGGCGGCGAGGAAATCCTCGGCAGAGCCGATGTCGTTGACGGCTACCTGCGGCGAGGTGACGGTGGTGGAGGCCATGTGTTGAGTTGCTCCGGACGGGTTGATAGTCGGTTGGTGAAATTCGGTCGGGCACGTGAAACACCCACTGCGATACGGCGATGTGTGAGTCACGGCGAGTTCCCCGCTCGGCCGTGGAGCCGAACTGCGGACACTCGCGATCACCAGGCTACGCGCCTCGAGGGGACCCGGGCAAACCGATATCGTGGCCCGTCCTGCCGACCCGTTAGGCTCACGCACATGTCGGGCTCCGTGAACCCCCTTTCTCCAGACTCGTCCGGCGACTCGGACGGGACCGACGACGAGACCGCGCGGCACGCGAACGCGCAGACCGTCCTCGGCGAGACCCGGCCCACCCGCACCCGCCTCGGCTCCCTCGAGAGCGAGCGCGCGAACCGGGTGTGGTGGGACGCCGACGCCGAGGACTACCACCGCACCCACGGCGATTTCCTCGGCGCGGATTCGGCCGACGGCGAGTTCGTGTGGTGCCCGGAGGGTCTGCACGAGGCCGATGTGCAGTTGCTCGGACCGGTCTCCGGACGCGACGTCCTCGAACTCGGATGCGGTTCGGCCCCGTGCGCCCGCTGGCTGGCGGGACAGGGCGCCCGCGCGGTCGGACTGGACATCTCCATGGGGATGCTGCAGCGCGGACGCACGGCGACGGCCGCCTCCGGCCGGGCGGTTCCGCTCGTACAGGCCGGCGCCGAGAACCTGCCGTTCGCCGATGCGAGCTTCGACATCGTGTGTTCGGCCTTCGGCGGGGTGCCCTTCGTCGCCGATTCCGCCCGGGTGATGCGCGAGGTCGCGCGGGTGCTGCGCCCCGGCGGACGATGGGTGTTCTCCGTGAACCACCCGATGCGGTGGATCTTCCCCGACGACCCCGGCGAACAGGGCCTCGTCGCGATGTTCCCCTATTTCGACCGGACCCCTTACGTGGAGGTCGACCCGACGGGTCGCGCGACCTACGCCGAGCACCACCGCACGGTGGGCGACCGGGTGCGCGAACTCGTCGCCGCCGGGCTCGAGGTCTACGATATCGTCGAACCCGAGTGGCCCGAGCATCTCGATCGCGAGTGGGGGCAGTGGAGCCCGCTGCGCGGATCGATCTTCCCGGGCACCGCCATCTTCTGCAGCCGCAAATCCGCTTGATCCCGGCTCCCGACCCCCGCCGGGTTCAGGGTCCGGCGTTCACAGCAGCCGGGACAGGAACTCCCGAGTACGGCTCTCCTTCGGGTCGGCCAGGATCTTGCGGGGATCGCCGGCCTCGACCACGACACCGCCGTCCATGAAGACCAGTTGATCTGCGACCTCCCGCGCGAAGCCCATCTCGTGCGTGACGACGACCATCGTCATGCCACCGTCCGCGAGATCGCGCATCACCGCGAGTACCTCGCCGACGAGTTCGGGGTCGAGGGCCGAGGTGGGCTCGTCGAACAGCATGAGCTTGGGATCCATGGCGAGCGCGCGGGCGATCGCCACGCGCTGCTGCTGGCCGCCCGAGAGCTGCGCGGGATAGGCGTCGACCTTGTCGGCCAGCCCCACCCGGGCGAGCAGATCGCGGGCCTTCTCGACCGCCTCGCCGCGCTTGATCCTCTTCACGAGGATCGGTGCCTCGACGACGTTGTCCAGCACGGTGCGGTGCGGGAACAGGTTGAAATGCTGGAACACCATACCGATGTCGCGGCGCTGCTTCGCGGCGGCACGCGGGTGCAGTTCGTACAGCTTCGAACCCCGCTCGGCGTAGCCGACGAGATCGCCGTCGACGTACAGGCGACCGGCGTCGACGCGTTCGAGGTGATTGATGCACCGCAGGAAGGTCGACTTGCCCGATCCGGACGGGCCGATCAGACAGGTCACCTGGCCGCGCCCGACCTCGAGCGAGATGCCCTTGAGCACCTTGACGGCACCGAAACTCTTGCAGACCCGGTCGGCCCGCACCATCGGCGTGTCGACGGACGTCATATGCGTTCCTCCCCCGGTGCGCCGGGCTTCGGCGTCGGCTTGCCGGCCTCGGTGACCGGTGCGTTCTGTGCGTCGGCGAGTGCCTGCAGCTGGCGGGCGGTGAGCTGCCGGCTCAGGCCCTTCGAGTAGTGCCGTTCGAGGTAGTACTGGCCGATCATGAGCAGGCTGGTGATCGCCAGGTACCAGGTCGCAGCGACGAGCAGCAGCGGGATCGGCTGGAAGTTCGCACCCGAGATGTCGCGGGCCCGGCCGTACAGCTCGAGGCTGTAGGGCACGGCGGCGACCAGCGAGGTGGTCTTGAGCATGCTGATCAGCTCGTTGCCGGTGGGCGGGATGATCACCCGCATCGCCTGCGGCAGGACGGTGCGGCGGATGGTCTGCGACCACGACATGCCGAGCGCGGTCGACGCCTCGAGCTGCCCCTCGGGCACGGAGGTGATGCCGGCGCGCACGATCTCCGCCATGTAGGCCGCTTCGTTGAGTGCCAGACCGATGACGGCGAACAGGAACGCTGCGTTCAGGCCCTGCACGTCGATGTGGACGAACTGGTGGACGAACGGGATCCCGAGGTCGATCTGCTTGTAGATCGACGGGAACAGTCCCCACAACACGAGCTGGACGTACACGGGGGTACCGCGGAAGACCCACAGGTACAGCCATGCGACGGAGCGCAGCACGGGATTCGGGGACAGACGCATCACGGCGAGCACCACGCCGAGAACGACGGCGATGGCCATGGCGAGCACCGTCAGCTGGACGGTCTTCCAGGCGGCTGCAGTGATGCGGGCGTCGAACAGGTACTGGGCGTAGATGTCCCAGCGGTACGCCTCGTTGGTGGCTGCTCCCCAGGCGAACAGCCCGAGTGCGATCAGGACGATCGCGCCGGAGATCCATCGTCCGGGATGCCGCAGGGGTACTGCGCGTATCGGCTCCGGTTCGTCCGGTCGCGGTTCCGCGGATCTCGCGGACGTGGACTCGCTCATGGTTCCCTTTCTCAGCTCGTCGCGCCGTTGATCTGCGAGGTGGTGATCGCGCCGTCCTCCATGCCCCAGCGCGCGGTGATCTCGTCGTATGCACCGGAGTCGATGAGGTACTGCACCGCCTGCTGCAGTACGGGACCGAACGGCGAACCCTTCGCGACGACGAAGCCGTAGGGCGCGGCGTCGAAGACCTCACCGGCCGGTTCGAGTCGTCCCTCGCTGCGGGCGATGACGTACGCCGTGACCGGTGAGTCGGCGGACAGTGCGTCCACCCGGCCGAGGATCAGGGCGTTGGCGGCCTCGTCCTGGCTGTCGTACTTGACCTTGTCGATGGGCGGCAGTCCGCGGGCGACGCACTCCTCGCTCTTGGCGGGGACCTCCTCGAGGTCCTCGATGGTGGTGGTCTGCACCGCCACCCGCAGGCCGCACGCGTTGTCGGGGTCGACGGATTCGCCGGTGCGCTGCGCCCACCGCACCCCGGCGCTGTAGTAGGTGACGAAGTCGACCGATTCCTCGCGTTCCTTCGTGTCGGTGAACGACGACGAGCCCATCTCGAACGTGCCGGCCTGGACGGCCGGGATGATCCGGTCGAAGTCCGCTTCGTTGAACACCGCCTCGAGACCGAGGACGTCGCCGACGGCCTGGACGAGCTCGACGCCGAAACCGACGATGGTTCCGTCGTCGTCCTTGAACTCGTTGGGGGCGTAGGGCACGTTCACCCCGACCTCGAGGGTTCCGCCGTCGGCGACGTCTGGTGGCAGTCGGCTCGCGATGGCGTCGACCTTCTCGACGCCGATCCGGTCGCCGGGCGGGACGGTCGATTCGGTGTTCACCACGCACCCGGTCGCGAGGGCGAGCACCGCCACTCCCCCCGCCAGCCTGCTCAGGGTCCGGGCGCGACCACGCACCCACGAGGTCGCGCGGCGGGTGTGCACTGCTCGTTTCACAGTCGAACAGTATCCAACCCGGGAGGGGGGCGAACGCAAACCGAAGCTCAGGCCTCGAGGCGAGCGACGACGGCGGCGGTGAACTCGTCCGTCGAGGCGGTGCCACCGAGATCGGCGGTGGCGACACCCGTCGCGACCGTCGCGCGTACCGCGTCCTCGATGTTGCGGGCGGCGGCGGAGAACTCGATGTCCGCTCGGGCACCGAGACGGTCGAGAAGCATGGCGGCGGACAGGATCAGCGCGATCGGATTGGCACGGCCCTGCCCGGCGATGTCCGGTGCCGCGCCGTGCGCGGCCTGCGCCATGGCCTTCGTGCGCGATGCGTTGATCGACGCCGCGGTGCCGAGCGAGCCGGACAGTTCGGCCGCGAGGTCCGACAGGATGTCGCCGAACATGTTCTCCGTCACGATGACGTCGAACTCCGCGCCGCGGCGCACGAGCAGCGCGGCCATCGCGTCGACGTGCTGGTCGTCGACGGTGACGCTCGGGTAGAGACGCCCCACCTCCTGGCACACGTCCCGGAACAGGCCGGTCGTGAGGGAGAGCACGTTCGCCTTGTGCACGATGGTGACGCGCTTGCGGCGACGCGACGCGAGGTCGAAGGCGGTGTGCGCGATGCGTTCACAGGCAGCGCGCGTGATCACCCCGACCGCGAGGGCGATGTCGGGGGTGGGCATGAACTCGCCGCTGCCGACGGCCATGTTGCGGTCGGCGTAGAAGCCCTCGGTGTTCTCCCGGACGACGACGAGATCCATCCTCGGCGAGACCGACGGCACCCCGGGCAACGCGGAGGCGGGCCGGATGTTCGCGTACAGGTCGAAGTGTTTGCGGATCCGTCCGCCCGGCGTGAGCTGACCCCGGAACTCGGGTGGGTAGGAGGCATTGTCGTGCGGGCCGAGGATCCACGCGTCGAGCTCGGCGAGGGTGTCGAGAGTCGCCTGCGGCAGGGGACTGCCGTGGGTGTCGATCGCGGTGGCACCCACCGGCAACGGCACCCAGTCGATCGCGACCCCGGCCGCCGCGACGGCGGTGTCGACGACCGTGCGGGTCGCCGGCACGATCTCGAGGCCTATGCCGTCGCCCTCGAGAAGTCCGATGCGGTGGCGGTGGAGCATTGCGGTGTCGTCGGTCACCCCGTCATCATTGCCTACCGTGGTCCAGTCGGTGGAACTCCTCCTCGACACCTCGCTCGACGCGGCGGTGCGCGACGAGTGGATCCGGCTGCTCGATGCGGGCCTGCACAGTCAGGCACGCGTCCGTTCCGAGTCCAACCGTCCGCACGTCACGCTGTTCGTCGCCCACTCCGTACCGCCGGAACTCGAGGATGCGGTGCGGGCCGCGATCAGGGTCCGGCGGATCACGCTCCGGCTCGGTGGTGTGGTGATCTTCGGCGGCCCGTACACGACGCTCGCCCGCGTGGTCGTGCCGTCGATCGAACTGCTCGAACTCCAGGCGCGGGTGTTCGAGGCGCTCTCGGGATGCCCGGGGATCCCGGCGCACATCCGTCCGGGTGAGTGGACACCGCACGTCACCCTGGCGCGGAGAGTGCCGGCCGCACGGGTCGGGACGGCGATCGTGGCGGCGCAGAGCCCGGAACGGCAACCGACCGGTTCGAGCGCGGGAGTGCGGCGCTGGGACGGCGACGCCAAGCGAGAGTGGTTGCTCACCTGAGCGGTGAGCAGATGGTTCAGAAGCGACAGTTGCCGAACTGCGTCACTTCCCGATGGGTGTCGGGCGTGCGATCGGTGAGCGCGAGCACGTCGAGGAGGAGGAAGATCGCCAGGAGTACGAGGGCCAGCAGGATCATGCGTCGAGTCTGCTGCGGCGGGACCCGGCCCGACAGTGGCAGAATCGTCAGGAAACCTCGATTTTCTGCCACTGCGCTGTCACACTCGTTGCCGTGTCCGGAACACCGCAAATCAGCGGCCGGCTCGAGAAGGTGGTCGTCCCCCTCCTCCCCTACGTCGAGACGTTCGAGCTCGGCGTGGCGTGCGAGGTGTTCGGATTCGACCGCTCCGACGACGGCCTGCCCACCTACGACTTCCACCTCGTCGCCGCGAGCACCGAGCCCGTGCGCACCCGCTTCGGCTACACCATCGACGTGCCCCACATGCTCGATCTGCTCGACGACGCCGACCTGATCCTGCTGCCCGCGGTGGACAGCGAAGGCATCGGTCTCGACGACGAGCGCCTCGAACCGCTGTGTGCGAAGCTGCGCGCCGCCGTCGACCGGGGTGCGCGCGTGGCGAGCATGTGCACCGGCGCGTTCGTCCTCGACGCGGCGGGACTGCTCGACGGGCGCCGCTGCACGACCCACTGGATGCACGCCGATCGCCTCGCCCGGATGTATCCGACGGCGCAAGTGGACCGGGACGTGCTCTACGTCGACGACCATCCCGTCCTCACCGCCGCAGGCACCGCGGCCGGCATCGACCTGTGCCTGCACATCGTGCGCACCGTGCAGGGGGCGCAGGTCGCCAACACGATCGCCCGGCGCATGGTCGTGCCGCCGCATCGCGACGGTGGGCAGGCCCAGTACGTCGCGATGCCGCTGCCCGAATGCAAGGACGAGTCGCTCGCGCCTCTGCTCGACTGGATGAGCGAGCACCTCGACCGGGAACTCCCGGTGGCCGCGTTGGCACAGAAGGCGCACATGTCGGCGCGCACGTTCGCGCGGCGGTTCGTCGCCGAGGTCGGGGTCACCCCCGCGCGCTGGCTCCGCGACCAGCGGGTCCTGGCCGCTCAGCGGCTTCTCGAGGAGACCGACCTGCCCGTCGACGTGGTGGCCGACCGCGTCGGGTTCGGCACCGCAGCGGTGTTGCGTCGGCATTTCCTGCGGTTGCGCCAGACGACGCCGCAGGCCTATCGCCGTACGTTCCGCCGATCCCTCGAGCCGGTGAGCGTGTGACGCATCCCTCGGTTCGCCCGTCTCGACGCGTCCCCCGACGCGGTGCCGTCACGTAGCGTGGGCGGAAGGAAGACGTGACGGGAAGAAACAACTGCGGCCGGATGTTGGACCCGTCGACACGCCCGACCGAAAGGATTTCCGTGGCAACCAAGGCTCTCACCCAGCAGGACTTCGACGAGGTCGTCACGAGCAACGACATCGTGCTCGTCGACTTCTGGGCCGACTGGTGCGGCCCCTGCAAGCAGTTCGCCCCCACCTTCGAGGCATCGTCGGACAAACACCCCGACGTCGTGCACGCGAAGGTCGACACCGAGGCCGAGCAGGCCATCGCGGCAGCGGCGAACATCCGCTCGATCCCCACGATCATGGCGTTCCGCGAAGGCATCCTCGTCTACAACCAGGCCGGTGCTCTTCCGCCTGCCGCGCTCGAGGATCTGGTCTCGCAGGTCAAGAACCTCGACATGGACGATGTGCGCAAGCAGATCGCCGAGGCTCGCGCCGAGCAGGGCTGACCCACTCGCATCGACGGCGCCCGCTCCCGGCATTCGGGGGCGGGCGTCGTCGTCCGTGCGTCGCGGTCTTCCTGTACGGCTCAGTGTGCGGCGGCGTCCCAGCTGCGGCCGTAGCCGACCGAGACCTCGAGCGGCACCGACAGCTCGATCACCGAGTCCATCTTGTCGCGCACGAGCGCCTCGACCTGCTCGCGTTCGGATTCGACCACCTCGAGCACGAGCTCGTCGTGCACCTGCAGCAGCATCCGCGACCGCAACCCCGCCTCGTTCAGCGCCTTCTGCACGTCGATCATCGCGACCTTGATGATGTCGGCGGCCGTGCCCTGGATGGGGGCGTTGAGCGCGGCGCGTTCGGCGATCTCCCGGCGCTGCCTGTTGTCGCTGTTGAGGTCGGGAAGGTACCGCCGGCGGCCGTACAACGTGGACGTGTAGCCGACCTTGCGGGCCTCCTCGACCACGTTGTAGAGGTAGTCGCGCACGCCGCCGAAGCGGGTGAAATAGGCCTCCATGTGTTCGCGGGCCTCGTCGGTGGAGATCTTCAGCTGCTGCGCCAGCCCGTAGGCGCTGAGCCCGTAGGCGAGGCCGTAGGACATCGCCTTGACCCGGCGACGCAGTTCCGGTGTGACCTCCTCGAGCGGCAGCCCGAACGCGCGCGACGCCACGAAGGTGTGCAGGTCCTCGCCGGTGCGGAAGGCTTCGATGAGTCCTTCGTCGGCCGACAGGTGCGCCATGATGCGCATCTCGATCTGGCTGTAGTCGGCGGTGAGCAGCACGTCGAAGCCGTCGCCTACGACGAAGCCGTCGCGGATCCGGCGACCGGCCTCGGTCCGCACCGGGATGTTCTGCAGATTCGGCTCGGTCGACGAGAGCCGGCCCGTCGCCGCGACGGTCTGGTTGAAGGTGGTGTGGATGCGGCCGTCGTCGGCGACGGATTTGATCAGCCCGTCGACGGTGGTCTTCATCTTGGTGTGCTCACGGTGCGCGAGCAGATGTTCGAGGAAAGGGTGACCCGTCTTGTCGAACAGGTTCTGCAGCGCGTCGGCGTCGGTGGTGTATCCGGTCTTGGTCTTCTTCGTCTTCGGCATCTCGAGCTCGTCGAACAACACCACCTGCAGCTGCTTCGGCGAACCGAGATTGATCTGCTTGCCGATGACCTCGTAGGCGGCGTTCGCGGCCGCGGCCACCTGGGCCGCGAACTCGGACTGCAGGTCGTGCAGCTGTGTCGCGTCGACGGCGATGCCGGTGGCCTCGAGGTCCGCAAGGACCTCGAGCAGGGGCAGTTCCATCTCGGTGAGCAGCCGCCCCGACTCGATGTCTCCGAGTTCGGTGTCGAGGGATGCGGCGAGGTCGACGACGGCGCGCGCGGCGAGGATCTGGGTCTCGGCCGCCTGCGCGTCGGCCGCGTCCTCGTCGTCGAGCAGCGAGAGTTGTTGCGCCCCGGTGTCTTCCACCCGGAGCTCACGCTTGAGGTAGCGCAGAGACAGGTCGTCGAGCTTGAACGAGCGCTGCCCGGGCCGCACCAGATAGGCGGCGAGCGCCGTGTCGCTGGTGATGCCGGCGAGCGACCAGCCACGACCGCGCAGGGCGTGGATGGCGGGCTTCGCCTCGTGCACGGCCTTCTCCACCGCGGGATTCGCGAGCCACGCGGCGAGGGCGTTCTCGTCCTCCGGGGTGAGCGCCACGGTGCTCACGTAGGCACCCTCGCCGTCGGCACCGGCGACGGCTATCGCGGTCGCGTCGCCGCCGTAAGGGGTGCCGGTGCCCACCACGGCGAGGCCGTGCCGTCGGCCCGCCGGAGCATGTTCGGTCAGCCAGTCCCCGAGGGCACCCGGCTCGACGATTCCGCCGCGCACCTCGAAGCCCTCTTCGGCCTCGGGCTCGGCCGACGAGAGCGTCTCGAACAGCCGGTCGCGCAGCACCTTGAACTCGAGATCGTCGAACAGGCGGTGGATCCGGTCGCGATCCCACGGGGCGAGCGCGAGCTGCTCGGGGGTGTAGGGCACCGCCACGTCGCGCACCATCTCGGTGAGCTGCCGGTTGAGCAGCACGTTGGACAGATTCTCGCGCAGCGCGTCGCCGGTCTTCCCGCGCACCTCGTCGACGCGGTCGACCAGTCCGCTCAGGCTTCCGTACTCCCGGATCCACTTCGCGGCGGTCTTCTCACCGACACCGGGGATGCCGGGCAGATTGTCGCTCGGGTCGCCGCGCAGCGCCGCGAAATCGGGATACTGCTCGGGGGTGAGCCCGTACTTCTCCTCCACCGCCTCGGGGGTGAAGCGCGTCAGGTCGGAGACGCCGCGCCGCGGGTACAGCACGGTGATCTCGCCGTTGACGAGCTGGAGCGCGTCGCGGTCGCCCGTCACCACGAGCACCTTGAAGCCTCGCGCATGCGCCTGCGTGGCGAGCGTGGCGATGATGTCGTCGGCCTCGTAACCCTCGATCGCCATCACCGGGATCCCCATCGCCCCGAGGACGTCCTTGGTGAGGTCGATCTGGCCCTTGAAGTCGTCGGGCGCGGCGCTGCGCTGAGCTTTGTAGGCAGCGAACAGTTCGGCGCGGAAGGTCTTGCGGCTGACGTCGAATGCCGCCGCGACATGCGTGGGCTGTTCGTCGCGCAGCAGGTTGATGAGCATGGAGGTGAACCCGTAGACCGCGTTCGTGGTCTGCCCGCTGTGGGTCTTGAAGTTCTCGGCGGGCAGCGCGTAGAACGCGCGGAACGCGAGCGAGTGGCCGTCGAGGAGCAGCAGGGTCGGGCGGTCGTCGGTGGCCGCGATGGACGTCGCGGAAGTGGATGCACGGGTCACGCGTGCCAGTCTAGGGACCGAGGGCGACAGCGTCGGCCACACCGCCCGACCTGCGTCCCGCCGATATCTGCGAACGCTCGTGAACCGAAGAAACGAGACCGAAACGTCCGGGTGATCCAATTTTTCCCTCGAGGCGCGTCGCAGCCGCTAGAGTCCCCTCTCACGACACCGTAGTCCGGCGTCATCCCTGTTCGGATGACGCCTCGGGCGCGGCGCCGCGCTCGATGACAGCGCACCGACCGGGAGGACCCGCGTGGCCCCAACCTCGGGATGTCGGCGACCACCGACGTCGACACTCCGCCGATCGGTTCGCGCCGTACTCGTCACGCTCACGGGTGTCCTGTTCGTCCTTCTCGGCGCCGGATTCTCCTCCGCGCAGGATCCACCGGATCCACCCTCCCCGCCCGCGACCACGGCACCGGCGTCCCCCGACGAGGAGCCCGCGGCAGGGGTGACCGTCCGCGGCACGCTGAACAATGCCGGTGAACGTCTCGACGGCGTCGTCGTCCGTGCGACGACGACTGGCGGCGAGGTGGTCGCGGAGGCCGAGTCGGCCGACGGCGGACGCTGGAAACTCACCGTCCCACCCGGCACCTACGTCTTCGAGGTCGACACCGGGAGTCTGCCCGACGACGTCACCGTCCAGACCTCCGTCACCCGTGAAGTGGCGCCGGGACAGGCGAACACGGTGATCTTCTCGTTCGGCGAGGCCCGCACCGGCTCGACGGTGGCCTGGAGCGAGACGCTGATCCGCACGATCGTCGACGGTCTGCGTTTCGGCCTGGTCATCGCCATCGCCGGGGTGGGCCTGAGCCTCATCTTCGGCACCACGGGCCTGACGAACTTCGCCCACGGAGAATTGGTGACCCTCGGGGCGGTCGCGGCGTGGATCTTCAATGTCACGCTCGGCATCCGGTTGATACCGGCCACGATCCTGGCGGTGCTCGTCGGCATCGTCATCGGCCTGCTCAACAACACGCTGATCTGGGCTCCGCTCCGGCGGCGCCACACCGGCCTGATCGCGCAGCTGGTGGTGTCGATCGGGCTCGCGATCTCGTTGCGCTATCTCATCCTGGCCTTCTTCTCCGACCGTACACAGGCGTTCGACGACTACCAGGCCCAGCAACAGCTGGTGTGGGGGCCGATCGCGATCACACCGGTCAACCTCGCGTGCATCGTGATCAGCCTGGTGGTGCTCGTCGGGGTGGCACTGCTGCTGCAGCGCACCCGGATCGGCAAGGCCATGCGCGCCGTGGCCGACAACCGCGACCTCGCGGCGTCGTCGGGGATCGACGTCGAACACGTCATCCGTTTCGTGTGGGGGCTCGGCGGCGGGCTCGCCGCACTCGGCGGTGTGCTCTTCGGCCTGTCGGAGCTCGGCGGGCGCGTGCAGTGGGAGATGGGCTTCAAGCTGCTGCTGCTGATGTTCGCCGGCATCATCCTCGGCGGTCTCGGTACCGCCTACGGCGCGCTGGTCGGATGCGTCGTGGTGGGCCTGCTCGTCCAGCTGTCCACCCTCGTGATCAATCCGGACCTGAAGTACATCGGCGGCCTGCTCGTCCTCATCGTCATCCTGGTCATCCGCCCCCAGGGCATCCTCGGCAGTCGGACAAGGATCGGGTGACCCATGGATATCGTTGCGGTACTCCAGGTTTCCTTCGCCCAGCTCATCGGCCCGTCGGCGATCTTCTACGCTCTGCTCGCGATCGGGCTGAACCTGCACTACGGCTACGCCGGCCTGCTGAACTTCGGGCAGATCGGCTTCGCACTGCTGGGCGGTTACGGCGTGGGCATCATGACCGTCACCTACGACCAGCCGTTGTGGGTGGGCATCCTCGTAGGCCTCGCCCTGGCAGGTCTGCTCGCCCTGGTCCTCGGTATCCCCACCCTGCGATTGCGCGCCGACTATCTCGCCGTCGCCACGATCGCCGCGGCGGAGATCCTGCGCCTGATGTTCCGCTCCACCGCGTCCGACTCGGTGACCGGCTCCACCCGCGGCCTGTGGGGATTCGCCGAGCCGTTCACCTCCCTGAGCCCGTTCGATTCGAGTCGCCAGTACAACCTGCTCGGTATGCGGTTCTACGGCGACGACCTGTGGGCGATGGTCGTCGGGTGGACGCTCGTGCTGCTGCTGTGCGGTCTGGTCCACCTCCTCTCCCACAGTCCGTGGGGACGGGTCCTCGAAGCGGTGCGCGAAGACGAGGACGCGGCCCGCGCACTCGGCAAGAACGTCTTCGCCTACAAGATGCAGGCCCTCGTGCTCGGCGGCATGATCGGCGGCCTCGGCGGAATCTTCAACGCGCTGCAGACCAAGTCGATCAACCCCGACTTCTACTCGACGGCACAGACCTTCTTCGCATTCGGCGCACTCATCCTCGGCGGGGCGGGAACGGTCTTCGGACCGGTGCTCGGTGCGATGGTGTTCTGGTTCCTGCTCACCCTCCCGGACGCCTTCCTGCGACAGGCGATCGCCGGGCCCGACCCGCTGCTTCCCCTCACCGAACAGCAGGTCGGCGCGATGCGGTACGTACTGCTCGGCGTTCTCATCGCGGTGATGATGGTCTTCCGGCCACAAGGCATCCTGGGAAGCAAGCGGAAGGTGCAACTCGATGCCTGACACGATCCGACCCGACCCGCAGCCGTCCCGGACGGTACTCGGCGCGGACGAACGCGCCGTCCTGTTCGCCGGCGTCTCCCGCACGCCCGGCGTCGCCAAGCCCGACCCGATCCTCGTCGTCGACGACCTGCGCCGCACCTTCGGGGGCCTCACGGCCGTGGATGTCGGCCATCTCGAGATCCAGCGCTCCTGCATCACCGGCCTGATCGGCCCGAACGGCGCCGGCAAGACCACTCTGTTCAATCTCCTCACCGGCTTCGACCGGCCCGACACCGGCACGTGGGCGATGGACGGCGTCCCGCTCGGCCGACTCCACCCCCATCAGGTGGCACGCCGCGGGATCGTGCGCACCTTCCAGCTCACCAAGGCACTGTCGAAGATGACCGTCCTCGACAACGTCCGCCTCGGCGCCCGGCACCAGACCGGGGAGCGCATGGCCGGTGCGCTGCTGCCGTGGACGTGGCGCCGGCAGGAACGCGAGATCACCGCACGCGCGCACGAACTGCTCGACCGCTTCGGTCTGGCGGCGAAGGCCGACGACTTCGCCGGTTCACTGTCCGGCGGCCAGCGCAAACTGCTCGAGATGGCACGGGCGTTGATGACCGAGCCGACCGTCGTCATGCTCGACGAGCCGATGGCCGGGGTCAATCCGGCGCTCACACAGAGTCTGCTCGGGCACATCAAGACCCTGCGCGACGACGGGACGACGGTGGTGTTCGTCGAGCACGACATGGACGTCATCCGCGACATCTCCGACTGGGTGGTGGTGATGGCGCAGGGCTCGGTGATCGCGGAGGCACCCCCGGACGCGTTGTCGTCCGATCCGGCCGTGGTCGACGCCTATCTCGGCAGTCACCACGACCAGGCGCTCGAATTCGACGACGACGGCAATCCCGTGGGCGCGACCGCCGAACTCGCCGACGCCCTCGCCGACGCGGAGGCGCAGACCCTCGAAGCCGGAGGCGACCTGTCGGATCCCGAAGCCGGAGGCGACCTGTCGGATGCCGGAGCCGGAGGCGATCCGGCCGATGCCGCGTCGACGGACTCGACGGCGAGAACAGTGGAGAAGCCGTGAGCGACAACATCCGTCCTGGTCCGACCGACACGACGCCCACCGGCACGACGCCGGCCGAACGTGCGGCGTCCCCGGAGGAGCATGCCCGCCTCGCGGCCGACGCACTCCTGCGCGCCGACGATCTCGTGGCCGGTTACTTCCCCGGGGTGGACATCCTGCGCGGCTGCAACTTCTACCTGCGCGACGGTGAGATCGTGGGCATCATCGGCCCGAACGGTGCCGGCAAGTCCACTCTGCTCAAGGCGTTGTTCGGTCTCATCCCCATCCGCAGCGGTACCGTCACGCTCGGCGGGGACGCGATCACGTCGGCACCCGCACACGTCCTCGTGCGCAAAGGGATCGGCTACGTACCACAGACGCAGAACGTGTTCCCCTCACTGACCATCGAGGAAAACCTCGAGATGGGGATCTATCTGCGCCCCAAGGCGTTCGAGAAGCAGTTCGAGCGGGTGGCGTCGCTGTTCCCACTGCTCGCCGAGCGCCGGAAGGTCAAGGCGGGGGCACTGTCCGGCGGTGAACGGCAGATGGTCGCGATGGGGCGGGCATTGATGATGGAGCCGTCGGTGCTGCTTCTCGACGAGCCGTCGGCCGGACTGTCGCCGATGTTCCAGGACGAGGTCTTCATCCGTTGCAAGAAGATCAACGCCGCTGGGGTCTCGATCATCATGGTCGAGCAGAACGCGCGGCGCTGCCTGCAGATCTGCGACCGTGGTTACGTTCTCGACCAGGGCCGCAATGCCTACACCGACACCGGCACGAATCTGCTGCACGACCCGAAGGTCGTGGAACTGTATCTCGGTACTCTCGCCGGCAGCCGGGAGAAGCCGAAGGGGTGACCGCCCATCGGCGGCCACCCCTTCGCACACGACCTTCCGGTCACTCCCCGACCACGATGTAGTCCTCGGTGGTCAGTGTGTTGTCGGGACCGAACACGAGTCGGCCGTACGAGCCCACACCCGGTTCGCCCGCGTCCACGAAGCTGAGTTCGCCGGTGGCACCGTCGTAGTCGATGTCCTCACCCGTACGAAGAAGATCCAGGCACTGCTGGTAGCTGGTGCACTTCTGCCCGTCACGGGTCACCGAGTTGATGTTCGCGGCGATGTCCACCCCGGCGGTCGACCCCGCCTGCACTGCGGCCAGCGCCGAGACCACCACGGCGTCGTACGACTCACCGGCGTAGTTGAAGTCGATCAGAGCCGGATCGACACCGAGCAGCCGCTGCCGGAACTCCTCCCCGGTGTCGGTCAGCGGCGTGGTGCCGGCCATGCCGTCGAGCAGTCCCTCGGCGACGTTCTCGCCCAGCGCATTACCCATGTTGCCGTCGACGCCGAACACGGCCGTGCCGTCGGACGGGCCGATGCCGACCTCGTGCATGCGGGTGATGATCTTCGCCGACTCCTCGAACCCGATGAGCGCCACCGCATCCGGTCCGAAGTTGACCACCTGGTCGACCTCCGCGTTGAACGACTGCGCGTTGGGGTCGTAGATGATCTTCTGGATCTGGTCCTCCGGGATACCGGCGTCGACGAGGTTGGTCACGGTGTTCTCGGCGAGTCCGGTGCCGTACGGGTCGTTCAGCGCCAGGATCGACACGCGCTGCGCTCCGTCCTCGGCGATCAACTGCGCGAGCGCCTGAGCCTGGAGCACGTCGGTCGGGGCGGTACGGAAGTACAACCCGCGGTCGGGATAACAGACGAACTGGTCGGACGTGTTCGCCGGCGAGAACTGCACGACGCCGGCGCTGACGATCTTGTCGATCACCTTGAGCGAGACCGACGACGACGCGGCGCCCACGATCACCTGGGTGCCGTTGGCGAGGTGTCGGTCGACGGTGGTGTTCGCGGTGTCGGTCGTCGTATCGCCGGAATCGCCGGGGAACAGTTCGACCGGTTGATCGAGAACCCCGCCGGCGGCGTTGATCTCGTCGACGGCGAGTCGGACGGCGGCGACCTCGGGCGGGCCGAGGAAGGCGAGGCTGCCGGTCTCGGGGAGGATCGTGCCGATCTTCAGCGGTCCTGTGGCGGGAGTCGTCCCGGCTGTGGCCTGTTGCGGTTCGCAGTCGGTCTCGACGGTCGTCGCGGCCGCCGATCCGTCGTCGCCGGCCGACGTGCCGGACGTCGAATCGTCACCGTCCGAACTGCACCCGGCGAGGGCGAGCGTCGCAGCACCGAGTACCGCTACGGCGCGGACCAGAGTCCGTCTTGCCATTCAACTCTCCTTCGAACGCCTGACACCGCATCCGGCGGATTCCGGATGTGGTCGAAACATAGCGGTCGGACGAACCCCGTGAACCGTGCCGAAATCCTTGTGATACGACCGTTATCTGCGGAGCGGAGATGTGATGTGGCGGTAACGCGGCACGGCGCCGTGAGCACGCGAAACCGGTTCGGGCAGCTACTCGGTGGTGTCGCCCCCGAGGGTCTCCAGAACCACGACGGCGACCTGCCTCATGGTGGTGCGGCGGTCCATCGCCGCCCGCTGGATCCACCGGAACGCTTCCGGCTCGGTCATCGCGTGCTTCTCCATGAGCAGACCCTTGGCCCGGTCGACGAGCTTGCGGGTCTCGAAGCGTTCGTTGAGACCCTGCACCTCGCGCTCGAGCTCGCGCAGCTCGGAGAAACGGCTCACGGCCACCTCGATGGCGGGCACGAGATCACTTTTCGAGAACGGCTTGACGAGGTAGGCCATAGCGCCTGCGTCGCGGGCGCGTTCGACGAGTTCGCGCTGGCTGAAGGCTGTGAGAATGACCACAGGGGCGATGCGGCGCTGTGCGATCTCGGACGCGGCGTCGATGCCGTCGCGACGCGGCATCTTGACGTCCATGATCACCAGATCGGGGCGGAGCTCGTCGGCGAGTTCGACGGCACGCTGTCCGTCGCCCGCCTCGCCGACCACCTCGAAGCCCTCTTCGCGCAGCATCTCGACGAGATCGAGCCTGATCAGGGCCTCGTCTTCCGCTACGACGACCCGACGAGGAGTTGGTGTGCTGTCGTGCGGCGCGGAGGTCATGGTCGGGCCTTCCCCTCGGTACTGGCGGTCCCCGGGTGCGGGAGTGGAACGTAAGAAAGGGTACCGGTGCGCGCCCGCTTCGCCCGATCCTCTACAGTGGTGTCCGCAACGCCCCCGTATCCCAATTGGCAGAGGAAACGGATTCAAAACCCGTCCAGTGTGAGTTCGAGTCTCACCGGGGGCACCGCTTTTCACTCCGCGGCGCGGCGCGGCCGCGGGAAGCAGCCCGCCTCCCGCCGATTCCTTCCTCCCTGTCGTAATGTTCCGACGTGGGTATCTGGGTTCTTGTCGTCGTCGCACTCGTCACCGGGACAGTGTCATGGGCAGTCGTGCGTCTGACGCGCGAGCTGGGCCGCCGAAACCTCCGGACCCGGATCGCAGCCGATCTCGCCATCTACAACGCACTCGGCGACGAGTTCCGCAAGCGTCCCGTCCGGGAGAGCATCGACGCAAGGCTGTGGCAGTTGGCGGCCCGGTCGATGCCGCTGCCGCCGGGATCGCGCCCGAAGCCTCGAGTGCGCCGGATCCTGGCTCTGGCCGGAGTCGCACTCGTCGTCGTCGGCGCCCTCGCGCTCCTGGAACTCGTCCTGAACATCCGGGAGGACGACTCGCTCCGGGTGGCTCTCGCCCTGCTGGGTGGCGCCCTGGTCGGATTCTCGATTCCGGCCTTGTCCGTCGATCCGGCGGAGATGCAGGACCGACAGCTCGTCCGTGCGTTGCGGGAACGCCGCGCCATGGAGCAGCTGCAGAACGGACCGGGTTCGTCTGCCGGCACTTCCTCGGAGCTGGCGGAGACGGCGTAGCGGCGCCTGATCCGCTCTCTCGTACGGGTCTCTGCCCGCAGCGAGCCGAGTTCGTCTCGCCCACTACGATTCGCCGGGTGACCGGTTACGACGAGTTCGACATGTTCGGGGGCCTCGACCCTGCTTCCCTGCCGCTGCGCCAGCAGCAGATCCTGGCCGCGATCCGGGACTGGATCGTCGCTCAGGGGTCTTCGCCGAGCACCCGGCAGATCGCCGATTCGGTGGGTCTGCGGTCGACGTCGACGGTCTCGAAGCATCTGAAAAGCCTCGGAGAGAAGGGTTTCCTGCGTCGCGGCAGCGCCGTGGCCCGACAGCTCGACGTACGTCCGTTCCTCGGATCACCCGGTGGGGAACGAGCGTCCGACGACACCGTGACCGTGCCGGTCGTCGGCGACATCGCTGCGGGCGCACCGATTCTCGCCGAGGAGCACACCGAAGATCTGCTCACGCTCCCTCGCGATCTGGTGGGCTCCGGCACCGTCTTCGCGTTGCGTGTGCGCGGCGATTCGATGGTCGATGCGGCGATCTGCGACGGTGACACAGTGGTGGTTCGGCGACAGCACGAGGCCCACTCCGGGCAGATCGTCGCGGCGATGATCGACGGCGAAGCGACGGTCAAGGTGTACCGGCGCCGCAGCGGCCACGTCTACCTCGAACCCCGGAACTCCGCGTACCCCGTCCTCGACGGTGACGAGGCAATCGTGCTGGGCACGGTCGTGTCCGTCATGCGCCGCATCTGACCCCCTGCCGAGGTCGGCCGCAGGTCGGATCGGTGACGACCGGATCATCTCGGTCGCGTCCGCATGGTCCGCGGGGTCACCGTAGGTGAGGACGTATTCGGCCGGATACATCTCGACGATCGACACACCCACGGGACGCGTGTTCGTTCGCGGTGCCGGTCCGCAGACCGCTCGGGGTGTGACCGAACGAGATCTGCGTACTGCTCGGGGCGGCGACCTGCACTCGAACGTTCCTGTCGGTGGCCCCCTCTACAGTTCTGCCGTCCGGGATTCGCTCCGAACCCAGCGATACGAAACGGAACCGCCATGCCGACGCCCGCCATGCCGCCCACACCTCGATCGTGCCGGTCTTCCGTCCCGATGCGATCCGCTCGTGGACTCCCCCGGCGGATCACCGCATGCCGGACGACGATCCCGTTCGGGCGCGACAGCGACGGCACACCCGTCTCGTGGGATCTCTCCGCCGGACGGCACCTGCTGATCCACCGCGACGAGCGCCGCTCGGTACCCAGCGTGTCGCTCGATCTGATCGCCATGACGACACTGACCGGCGACACGCACGATCTCGTCGTCGTCGACCCTCATCGGAGGCATCGCTGGCTCGGAGGATCGGCCCCGCTTCCCTCGGGGCCGATCTGCTGGGCCACGACCGCCGAGCAGATCACCCGCGTCGTGGCCGCACTCGATTCCCCGATCGTCGGACCCCCGCGCGTGCTTCTCGTCGCCGACCTCGCGGCGACGGTCGCAGCGCTCGACGAGGAGGGGCGGGAGCGGCTCGCGGCGATCGCGACCGGCGCGAGCGAACGGCAACTCCTGCTCGTCGCCACCACGGCGGATACGAATTCCCGCTGGTATCCCGCCGGGCTCATCGATGCGTTCGACGACATCGTTGCGCGACGAGGTGCGGACCGACCGACGAACACCGTTCGCTGATCACGTAACGCACTCGGAGTCCCGGCGCTCGAACGGTCTCCACGCACTCCTCTCACGCGGTCCATATCCCGTTCGGATCGACGCTGCATGCCGTTCACGCAGACCCGATGTGATGCATCGGTCCGTCTCGGACGTCTCTTCACTTCGGATCGTCGGGCACGTTCCTGCCCGTGAGAGGAATATTCGTGGCAACAGTTACCTTCGACGGCGTCACCCGGCATTATTCCGGTGCGCCGCGTCCCGCGGTCGACGCGCTCGACCTCGACATCGCCGACGGCGAGTTCCTCGTGCTCGTGGGCCCGTCCGGCTGCGGCAAGACGACCTCGTTGCGCATGCTCGCCGGTCTCGAGGAGATCGATGCGGGGCATCTGTTCATCGGCGACACCGACGTCACCGATGTCGAGTCCTCGCGACGCGACATCGCGATGGTGTTCCAGAACTACGCGCTCTATCCGCACATGACCGTCGCCGAGAACATGGGATTCGCTCTGAAGATCGCCGGGGTGTCAAAAGACGAACGCACCCGCCGCATCACGGAGGCAGCGCGCATGCTCGATCTCGAACCGTATCTCGGGCGTAGGCCCGCCGCACTGTCCGGCGGGCAACGACAGCGGGTGGCGATGGGACGCGCCATCGTCCGCAATCCGCAGGTCTTCCTCATGGACGAGCCGTTGTCGAATCTGGATGCCAAGCTGCGTGTGCAGACCCGGAACGAGATCTCGCGGCTGACACGCCGTCTCGGCGTCACGACCTTGTACGTCACACACGATCAGGTGGAGGCGATGACGATGGGCGACCGCGTCGCAGTGCTCGACGGCGGCATCCTGCAGCAGGTCGATACGCCGCGCGCACTCTACGAACGTCCGGCGAACCGGTTCGTCGCCGGGTTCATCGGGTCACCTGCCATGAGTCTGTTCGACCTTCCGCTCGTCGACGGTGGTGTCGACTTCGCGGGCACCGTCGTTCCCGTGGAGCGGACGATAGTGCGGGCGGTCACGAGCGGGCAGGTCACGGTGGGCGTTCGACCCGAATCCGCGCAACTCACCGGGGATGCCGACGGTGTGGACATGATCGTCGATGCCGTGGAGGTTCTCGGTGCCGATGCCTATCTGTACGGGCGGGTGATCGGTGCGGAGCACTCGTACCCGCTCACCGTGCGCACCGACGGAAACGATCATCCTGCGGTGGACACGACGGTGCGCGTGCGTCCGGATGCGTCGGCGGTGCACCTCTTCGACGGGGTCACCGGTCTTCGGCTGAGCGCATAGACCGACCGCGGCGGGACCCGCGTGGGTCCCGCCGCCACTGTCAGCCCGCGTCGAGCAAGTGGCGGAGGTCGGCGAGACCACGACCTTCGAGTGTCGGCCACAACGTGTGACCGGGACCGTCGGGCAACGCCACCATGTTCGGCACGCCGAGGGTCACCACACCCGCCGCCTTGGCCGACGCGAGACCAGGTAGAGAGTCCTCGATGGCCACGATCCGCTCACGCGAGAGGACTCCGCGGGTCGCGGAGAGTCGTTCCACGGCCAGATCGTAGGGCTGCGGATCGGGCTTTCCGCGCTCGACCATGTCGCCGCTGATCACGAATTCGAAGGTGCCGGAGGGCAGGAGCCGGTGAATCTCGGAGGCCAGCTTTCGCTCGCTCATCGTGACCATGACACACGGGACGTCGGCCTCCCGGATCTCGGCGAGCAGTTCCCGGGCGCCGGGCCGCCACGGCACGGCTTCCCGGACCTGGTCGATCACCGAATCGACCAGGGTGTCGATGATCTGCCGGATGCCGAGGCCGACGCCGGCCTCCCGCAGGATCGCAGCGGACGTGGGCAGCGAGTTGCCCACCAGAGCGGTCGCCTGCTCGTGCGTCCACGGAACGCCGTGTTCGGCGGTGAGCGAGGTCTCGGCCCGGAACCAGTACGGTTCGGTGTCGACGAGCGTGCCGTCCATGTCCCACAGCACGGCATGTACGCCGGTATCGGTCCGCACCCGCGGTGTCCGGTCGGTGTCCGTCTGGCTCACGTGTTCTCCTCGTCGTATTCTTCGGCGCCCTGCTCTCGTTCGGAGCAGGCGGTAGCGTTCTCGGTCCGATCGGGGTCGACCGTGATCACCCGCACCCCGCGCGCACGGATCGTGTCGAGTAGTTCGACGGGAGCCGCGGTATCGGTGATCAGCTCGTCGACGACATCCCAGTCGCAGATGCGGTGCAGTGACGTGGCGCCGAGCTTGGTCGAATCGGCCAGCAGCACACTGCGGCGCGCGGAGCGGATCATGGCGGACTTGACCGCCACGATCGATTCCTCCTGATGGTAGAGGCCTGCCGTGTCGACCGTCGTGGTGGACAGGAAGGCGACATCGACGCGGAGCGCCCGGATCGCGTTCACGGCGCCGACCCCGAGGAACGATTCGTGACCCACGTTGTAGGTGCCTCCGAGCCCCGTCACGGTGCTGCTTCCCGCTCCGGTGGCGGCACGCGCAAGACGGGTGAGGGTGGGCAGATAGTTGGTGACCACGTGCAGGTCCTCGATGTCGAGCAGGTGGTCGATCATGGTCGCCACGGTGGTCGAATCATCGAGCAGGATCGAGCTTCCGGGCGTCACCGTCCGGGCCGCCGCTGCGGCGATCGCAGATTTCTCCGGTACTGCCAGGCGTCGGCGCAGCGCGGCACTGATCTCGTACGTGCTCGTACGCGCCACACTGACTCCACCGCGGAACTTGCGGACGATGCCGCGCCGCTGGAGTTCGTCGAGATCGCGGTGGACGGTCATGAGCGAGACACCGAAGGTCTCGGCGAGCACTTGCGCCGAGGTCGTGTCGTCGGCGAGCAGCACTTCGATGATCGCGTCGAGCCGTTCCTGGCGTGATGTGCTGATGGCTCTCGAGTGCACGGCGGTCGCCTCCATCATCGAATCGGGGATCGGTGACGCTGTTTATATCACTTTTCATGTGATTAACGGGCCATGAACACGAAGGGAAACTTCGCCGGATCCCGACCCAACGGAACTTGACACCCACCACGAGTGACGACCGCGCTTCACACGAATCCCGTTGCAACACAAGCTTGAAGCGCATATCTCGGCATACCGTGCACGTGCGCCGGAAGCGCCGGCATCCGTTTTGACCACCTCCGTCGGCAGTGCCACCATGATCGTCATCCCACGTTGGAGATAACAGTTCGTTGATAATTCGGAAGGAGGGCGGACATGTCCGTCACCGCCCAGCGCGCTCCCGACACACCCGTGCGGGCAGCGGTGGCGCCCGTCGCCCCAGCGACTCCCCCGGCCCGGCGGCCCGAACGCGCCCGCGCCCGAAAACGGCGCGAGTACCTGTTGTTCGCGCTGTTCGCATTCCCCAATCTCGCGTTGATCGTCGTGTTCGCCTACTGGCCGGTGCTCGGTAACGCCGCGCTGAGCCTGACGCGGTGGGACATGATCGCGCCGTCCCCCACCTTCGTCGGCCTCGACAACTACGTCACCCTGCTGAGCGACCCGTCGTTCCTGAGAGTTCTTCGCATCACCGCGATCTGGGTCCTCGCCGTCGTCGGCATCAGCCTCACCGGCGGCCTCGCACTGGCCCTGCTGTTCGCCTCCGGAACCCGCGGGCGGTCGGCGGTCTCGGCACTGGCATTCTCTCCCCACATCCTCTCCGGTGCCGCGGTCGCCGCCATCTGGCTGTTCCTGTTCGATCCCAACTACGGGTTGTCCCGCATCCTGTTCGACACCTTCGGACTCGACTCCCCGCACTGGACGACCTCGAGCGGCTGGGCACTGCCCGCGCTCATCATCGTGGCCATCTGGAAGGGAGTGGGGTTCGTCGCCATCGTCTATCTCGCGGCGATCCTGGCGCTCCCCCGGGACGTGATGGAGGCCGCGCGACTCGACGGCGCGTCGCGGTGGCAGACCTTCCGGCACATCACGTTGCCCCTGCTCTCCCCCACGACGTTCTTCCTCCTCGTCACCCAGGTGATCGGCGCGTTCCAGTCGTTCGACCTCATCGCGATGATGACCGGCGGCGGACCGGCCGGAGCGACCACCACGTTGAGCTGGTTCATCTACAACGAGGGATTCCGGCAGTTCGAGGCCGGATCCGCCGCGGCCGGCGCGATGATCATGTTCGTCCTGCTCATGGTCGTCACGGTTCTGCAGATGCGCTTCGTCGAGAAGAAGGTGCACTACCGATGATCACCACCGTCGAACGCCCCTCCCGGGAACGCAGCACGAAGCCCGGCCGCCGTCTCCGCCGACGACGAGTCGGCAATCCCCTCACCGTCGTCGGGCTCGTCGTCGTCGCCGCGGTCTTCCTCGTCCCCTTCTACTGGATGGTCTCCTCGGCGTTCAAGCCGGAACACGAGATCTATTCGTGGCCGCCGCAATGGATTCCGTCGACGATCACACTCGAGCATCTGGCCCGCGCATGGGAGGCTGTGCCCTTCGGACAGTTCTTCGTCAACTCGCTGATCGTCACGGCGGCCGGATCGACACTGAAGGTGCTGCTCGCGGTCTTCAGCGCCTACGCCTTCGCGTTCCTGCGTTTTCCCGGCAAGAGGATCTTCTTCCTCGCCGTGCTCGGCGCGCTCATGGTGCCGGGTCACGTCACCCTGCTGATCAACTACATCACCATCGGCAACCTCGGCCTGATCAACACCTATGCGGGCATCTTCCTGCCCGGTCTCGCCAGCGCCTTCGGGACCTTCCTTCTGCGCCAGCACTTCCTGGCACTACCGAAAGAAGTACTCGAGGCCGCGGAACTCGACGGGTGCGGCCATCTGCGCCGCCTCGTGCACTTCGTTCTTCCGATGTCGCGCCCCGCCGTCGTCACGGTGGCGCTGATCGCGGTCATCGACGAGTGGAACGACTTCATCTGGCCGCTGCTCGTGACCAACACCCTGCAGGCCCGCACCCTGCCCATCGGTCTGATGTTCCTCAAGGAGACCGAAGGTGTCGACCAGTGGGGTCCGATCATGGCCGGCACCGTCCTGGTGATCCTGCCGATGCTCCTGCTGTTCCTGTTCGCCCAGCGCTACATCATCGCCGGTTTCGCCGGCGCCGCCACGCGGCGCTGACCTCCCCTCCCCCACGAATCCCCTTCGAGGAGAATCCATGTTCCCGTCCATCCGACGAAACACTGCACCGGTTGCGTCGCTCAGCCGGCGTCGTTTCCTGGCCGTGGCCGGAATCGCCGCGGCGTCCGTTCCCATCCTGGCCGCGTGCGGCTCGCCTGCCGGCGGGTCGTCCGGTTCGTTCGGTCAGCCCGATGTGAATCCACCCGGTGAGTTCGCCGGGCGTACCGATGTGGTCTTCTGGAGCGGCTGGGCCGGCACGAACGGTGAGGTCCTCGCGTCGCTGATCCGCCGTTTCAACGAATCGCAGAACGACATCTACGTCGAGATCCAGCAGTTCCAGGGCTACGACGGACTCACCGAGAAACTTTCGGCCGGTCTGCAGGCCCGCCAGATCCCCGACCTGGCGATCTTCTCGGATGTGTCGTGGAACAAATTCTTCCTGTCCGGGCATCTCGAACCGATGAACGGCTATTTCACCGACACGTGGAACGCCGGCACCTACCACGACCGCCTCTTCCAGGAGGGCGTCGTGCGCGGCGAAGCGTTCTGGGTTCCGTTCGGCCGGTCGACACCGTTGTTCTATTACAACAAGGAGATCTTCGCCGACGCCGGTCTGCCCGATCGCGCACCCGAGACCTGGGACGAGTTCCGCGAGTGGGGCAATCGCATCACCGGGCGCGACTACCGCGGCAACAGGCTGATGATGCGTGCCTACACCGGCGCCGACGACTGGTACATGCAGGGGCTGCTGTGGAACTTCGGCGGCTCGATCTCCGACGGGCTCGACGTCACCGTCGACTCCGCAGCCGCGATCGCCGCCGCCGAGTTCGACCGCGCCTGTGTCAACGACGACCGGATCGGCTATCTCGCCCAGGAGATGAACACCGACTTCACGAACGGGCTCGTGGCCACCGTCTGCAACTCGACAGGTTCGCTGAGCGGTCTGACGAAGGGCGCCGAAGCGGCCGGGTTCGAGCTCGGAGCCGGTTTCCTTCCCGTCGCACAGGACACCGGTGTGCCCACCGGCGGTGCCGGGCTCGGCATCCTCAAGCACGCCGACCCCGAGCGGAAGGCGGCCGCAGCCAAGGTGATCGAGTTCCTCGCCGGCGACGACGCGGCAGCAGAATGGGCGGTCGGCACCGGGTACCTGCCGGCGACGAAGGGGGCGACGACGTCTCCGATCGTCACGAGCCGCATTGCCGAGAACCCCAATTACGGCCTGGCCGTGGAACAACTCGACCGTGCCCGCCAGCCCGACGCGGTCCGCCGGTACGTGTCGTCGACCATCCTCGAGATGCGCACCGTGATCCAGAAGCTCTACACCGAGAACGCCGATCCGGCCGCCGCGCTCGCCGCCGCCGCAACGGTGATCCGGCGCGACACCGAGGACATCCGCAGCCGCTACGAGGAGCTCGTCGCCTGATGACCACCACCGGATCGACCCCCGATCGCGCCGTCTACCACGTCGTCGGGCACCGCGGCGCCAAGGATCTGTCCCCCGAGAACACCATCGAATCGTTCCGGCTCGCCGAGGAGATCGGAGTCCACGAACTCGAATTCGACGTACGCGTGTCCGCCGACGGTGTGCCCGTCGTGCTGCACGACGCGACCCTCGACCGCACCGCGGTCGACCCCTCCGCCCACGGGCTCGGTCCTGTCGCGGAACTCGCCTACGAGCGCATCCGGGCCGTCGACGTCGGCGAGGGCCGCCACGTGCCCACCCTGACCGAGGTCCTCGACGCCACGACCGTGTTCCTGCAGGTCGAGATCAAGGCCGTCGAGGCGTGCGAGGCTGTCGCCGCGGCGATAGCCGATCGTCCGGAGGACACCCCGCGGATCCGCTTCACGAGCTTCCGGCCCGAAGCCCTGCACCGGATGCTCGTGCTTGCGCCGCACGTCCCGCGCGGGTTGATCACGCACGGGTGGCCCGATGCGGAACGACATCCCGGTGGAATCGAACAGGTGCTCGCCGAGGTCGAGGCCGAGGCGTTCTACTGCGGCTGGGACGGGCTGACCGACGACCTCGTCACCCGGATCCAGGACGCCGGATACGAGATGGGCGGCTGGCCGGTCCGCACGTTCGAGGAGCTGCGACGCGGTCTCGTGCTCGGCTTCGGCGGAGGAACAGTGGACGACCCCCGCGCCGCGATGGACTGGCTGAGCCGCGCCCGAGCGGAACTCGCCCTCTGACCCTGTCCGGCTTCTCGTTCGCCGGCGAGAAGCCGGACAGCCACGTCCACCTGGGCTGCGGCGACCGAGCGTTGCTGGAGATCCGTCCCGGACGACAGCTATCGTGAACGAATCGCACGTCGAGGGCCGCCACGATTGTCCGGAGGACGGATCGATGAACGTCGGCAGAGTGATCATGCTGGTCGTCGGAACTCTCCTCGCGCTTCTCGGCGCCCCTGCCGCGGTCGGAGCGCTCGTACCGGGATGGTTCCTCGTCCTCCAGCGCGACGGCGGATTCCTCACCGGGCCCACGGAGACCTTCCGGACGCAGACACACGCGCTGGTCACCGAACGACTCGACCTGGTCACCGACGACCAGACTCCGTCGGGGCTGCGCGGCGAGGACATCGGCCGACTGTCGGTGCGCGCCACCGCAGCCGATCCCACACAGGCGGTGTTCGTCGGCATCGCGACCGACGACGGGAACGACGATCCGGCCGGCAACAGCAATTGGGCCTTCGGCTCACTGCTGGGCGTCCTGGTGTTGTTCGCCGCGGTGGCGGTGCTGTTCACCGGCGCCTACCCGCGGGGGTTGTTCGACGTCGTGATGGGCATCGATCGGTGACTGTTCCGGGTCTGGGCGTATGCCGCGCTGATGCGCGACGAGTACCCGCCGTTCCGGTTCGACCAGGGCGCGCGCGAACCTGTCCAACCGAGCACCGTCACATCGTCGCCGGACCCGGACGGCACCGATCCGCCCTGATCACGGCGTGTTCTCGACGAGTCCTGCCCGGATCCGTCCCGTCCACGCATCGATGTCGTCCCAGTCGCGGGCGTCGCCGTAGTGTCCGCCCATCAGACGGAAGACGATCCGCCCCACTCCCGGCCAATCTCCGGGGGCGATGGCTCCTGCGAAGAACCGGTGGTCGCGCACATCCGCGGATGAGCGGAGAGCCTGGACCGCCTGTGGTTCGGGAGTCATCCGGCGCAGACGTCCCGCGAGCCGGGGCGACAGGGTCGTGCTCGTCGCCCCGACCGACGAGACCGAGAAGACCCACAGAGGCCGCCCTGCGAGTTCCGCGCGAAACCGGTCGACGGCTGCGGTGGCCTCGGGCAGCCATCGGCCGTTGTGGATCGCACTTCCGAGGATCAGAGCCTCGTACTTCCGCACCGAGTCGACCTCGGTCAACGCTCGAAGTTCCACCGCACCGCCACGCTCCAGCCCCGCAGCGATGCGCTCGGCGACCCCGCGCGTCGATCCTCCGGCGGTCGCGTAACCGACCAGGACGGACATGTCAGGCCTTTCGGGTGTAGTGGCATTCGGTGCCCTTCGTAGTTCTCAGTGTGAACATCGAGTCGGCTGCCCACGAGGGCCTTTGGTCACCCGTTCCGATCGACTCGGGACCGTCGACTCTAGTGCGACCGATGGATACGAGCGTGTACTGACAGTGCCCCCGTAGCCCGGACATTCCCGAGGTGGTCGCCATGTCCGCACATCGCTCCGTCGTCGTCGGAGTCGACGGGTCGAAAGCGTCCCTTCAGGCCGTGGCCTGGGCGGCCAGCGAAGCCGACCGCCGCCGGCTACCGCTGGCACTGGTCACCACGGTGTCGGTCCGCAACACCTTCGGTGTTCCCATCGGTATGCCCGCCGGCTTCTTCGAACAGGAAGAGTCCGAAGGACGCGAGTTACTTCTCGACGCCGCCGAGTATGCGCGCCGCGCGGTCCCCGATCGTGAACTCGACATCGAAACCCACCTGTGCACCGGTTCTCCGTCCCTCGAACTGGTCGACCGCTCGAAGTCGGCGTCGATGGTGGTCGTCGGTGCCGGCTACAACCGGTTCGGCTGGGAGCGGTTCGGGTCGGTCGGTACGGCGCTCGTGACGCACACGCACGCTCCTGCAGTGGTCGTGCGGGACCTGCCGCACGTCGAGATCAACGACATCTCCGGGCCGGTCGTGGTCGGGGTCGACGGTTCGGAGCACAGTTCCCGCGCCATCGCTGCGGCGTTCGAGGAGGCGGCATTGCGCGGCACCGAGCTCGTGGCCGTCCACGCCTGGTCCGATCTCGACGTGCGGGCACCTTTCCGCTTCAGGATCGACTGGGACAGTGTGGAGAACCGGGAGCGAGCACTGTTGTCGGAGAACCTCTCCGGGCACGGTGAACAGTTCCCCGACGTCACGGTGCGGCCGGTGGTGGTCCTGGACCAGCCTTCCCGCTATCTGGCGTCGCACGCGGCCGACGCGCAGTTGCTGGTCCTCGGCCGTCGCGGACGAGGCGGATTCCCCAACCTGCTGCTCGGGTCGACCACCTGGGCGCTGCTGCACACGGTGACCTGCCCGGTGATGGTCGCCCCCTAGACATCAGTGGAGGACGAGGTCGCGGCGGCGCATCGCGAGCACCCCCGCCGTCGCGGTGGCTGCCGCAAGCACCGACAGGACAGCGAGCGGCAGGATCCGCAACGGCGCCGCCGGGAGCGCCGGTACGTGTGTGAACGGCGACAGGTCGAGCACGAATTGCGGGAGATCGAGCAGTACCCCGAGCTGCCCGATGAGCAGCCAGACCGCGAAGAGTCCCCATGCGACGGCCGCGCCGTGACGCGGAAGCGCCCCGACGCACAGCACGGCCGTGGCTGCGACCAGCGCGATCGCCGGCACGTACACGAGTGCCGCCGGAAGCAGATCGGCCGACGGACCGGCGACGTCGCCGATCGCCGCACCGTATGTCAGTGCCAGCACGATCCCCACGAGGAGCTGCAGTATCAGCACACCGATCACCACGACGACGAGATGGGTGAGCACCCACGGCACCCGCCCCAGGGCGGTGGTGAGCACCGATTCCACACGGCCGGAGGTCTCCTCACCGTGCAACCGCAGAATCGACTGCACCGCATAGCCGCTCGTCAACAACGCCATCATCAGGAAGGTCATGGCGAAGTACGCGTCGGTGAGCGCTTCCGCACCGCCTCCGAGCTGCTTCATGAGGTCGGCGACCCCGCCGCCCTCGTCGAGGAAGTCGTTCATCTCGTCGGCCACGCTGCCGTAGGTCGCAGCCAGGATCACGAGACCGACCGCCCACCACAGCAGCGTGGTGCGTTGCAGCCGCCAGGCGAGACCGAAGGCCGTCGGCAACCGCTCGGCCGCACGGGCAGGTCCCGGACGCGACTGCATCAATCCGGCACCGAAATCCCGTCGCTCCGTCAGGGCATATGCGAGCCCGACCATCACGACCACGAACACCACGAACAGTTGCAGGATCCACCATGCGTTCGCGTCGAACGGCCGGATCTGCTGGGCCCATCCGATCGGCGACAGCCACGACAGCCACATGCTCGTGACGCGAACACCGGACGGATCCACCGTGCCGGCACTGTCACCGATCGCACGCAGCAGGAAAGCCGCGCCGAGGGCGGCACCGGCGAGCCCGTTCGCCGCCCGAGCTCCCTCGGCGATCTGGGCGGTCACAGCGGCGACGGCCGCGAAGGCAAGACCGGCGGCACCGGTTGCGACACCGAGGGCCACGGATCCGTCCACGGGCAATCCGAAAGCGATGGACACGACGCTCGACAGCACCGCCAGCGCCAGATTCGCCCCGGCGGTGACGGCCAGAGCTGCGGTGAGCATCGCGCGTCGGCCGACGACGTTGGCGCCCACCAACTCCGCTCGACCGGTCTCCTCGTTCTGCCGCGTGTGCCGCACCATCGCCAGCGTGCTCATCAATCCGGCGGCCAGCGCGAGGAACAACAGCGTCTGCGCGGCGACCACCGCCCCCAGGCTGTCCCCCGACACCAGACCGTTGGTGGCGAGCACCACCGGCGAGACCGCAGAACTCACCGCAAGCACGTGCAGATCCTGCTGCGTGGGATACAAACCCTCGAGGCTCGACACCGACACCGTGTAGACGACCGTGATCGCTGCCA
Organism: Rhodococcus sp. As11; assembly: GCF_048957735.1. Lineage (NCBI taxonomy): Bacteria > Bacillati > Actinomycetota > Actinomycetes > Mycobacteriales > Nocardiaceae > Rhodococcus > Rhodococcus sp. As11. Next base: position 351,351 of record NZ_JARDJE010000004.1, on the reverse strand, counting down.
GCCACACCGGCAGCTGCACCCGGTCGCGGCGCGCGGCGAGCCGTATCAGGTGGCCGGTTCCGACGAATGCCGCACTCATGACGGATCCGGCTCCTTCACCGCGGTGCGGAGCGTGTTCCGGGTGCATGGTTGTGCTCACCCGGCAGATCGTCGCCGTAGTGCCGCAGGAACAGTTCTTCGAGAGTGGGCGGAGTACTCGTCAGCGAGGTCAGACCGAATCCGAGCAGTTCGCGCAACACCGCTTCGAGATGTCCGGTGTCGACTTCGAAGCGCACGGTGTGGTCGTGCGCGTCCAGATCGTGCACCCCCTCGATCGTCTCGAGGCCCACCGCCGGGCGAACGGTTTCGGCGGTCACCGACGTGCGGGTCAGGTGGCGCAGTTCGGCGAGTGTGCCCGACTCGACGGTGCGGCCACGACGGATGATGGTCACGCGGTCGCACAATGCCTCCACTTCCGCCAGGATGTGGCTCGACAACAACACCGAGCAGCCGAGAGCAACCATGTCGCGCACGCAGTCCCGGAAAACCTCCTCCTTGAGAGGGTCGAGACCGGAGGTGGGCTCGTCGAACAGGAACAGGTCCACGTCCGAGGCCAGCGCTGCAACGATCGCGACCTTCTGCCGGTTGCCTCGTGAATACGTCCGCACCTTCTTCGTCGGATCCAGTTCGAATCGTTCGACGAGATCGGCGCGTCGCGGCTCGTTCAGACCTCCCCGAAGTCCGGCCAGGAGATCGATCGCCTCCCCGCCGGTCAGGTTCGGCCAGAGGTTGACGTCTCCCGGCACGTAGGCGAGACGCCGGTGCAGCGACACCGCCTCACGCCACGGGTCGCCACCGAGCAGTGACACTTCTCCGGAGTCGGCACGAAGCAATCCGAGCAGGATCCGGATGGTCGTGGACTTGCCAGACCCGTTGGGTCCCAGAAAACCGTGCACCTCACCGGGACGGACCTCGAGATCGAGGCCGTCGAGCGCGCGGGTCGTGCCGAACGTCTTGACGAGCTGATTCACCGACACGGCCGGGGACACGGTGCCGAGATTACGCGCATTCCGGGGCGCAGACAGCGCATTTCGAACACGAATGCGTCGCACACTGCACGGTTTTCGTCGCGCCGCGGCCACCGGACGCGAAGAACAGGTGGCACTGCGTCAACCGGCCGGCCCGGCGATCAGGTTTCGGAGGTCGTCCTCGCCCCTCGGATCCGCGAGGTCGATCTTCACCTCGACCACGGGCCCCGGCGCTCGCTCGTCCCGCGACCACCCCAGGTCCTCGAGCACCTGCAACATCGTACTGTTCTCGGCCAGGACGAATGCCGACAGATGTCGGATGCCGCGACGCCACGCGATTCCCACCAATCGCTGCAGCAAGGTGGTGCCGACCCCGTGATGCTGGAACGGATGACCGACAGCGACGGCACATTCCGCCGTAGGAGCCTTGTGATCGGGCTCGAGAACGGTGTAGTTCGCGACTCCGACGAGCGTTCCGTCGTCGAAGGCCCCGAGACTCACGTGCTTGTCGTCCTGATTGCACAGCATGTCCACGAGATCGTCGAGGTGGCGCGGGACGAGCGTGAAGAATCGCAGATAGGTCTCCCGTTCGGTGAGATGTTCGTGCAATGCGCGGACTCGCTCCTCGTCCTGCGGACCGAGTGGGCGGAGCACCAGATCTGCGCAGACGGTGTGTGGTGGAGTAGTCCCCATCGAGTGCATCCCCTCCCACCGGCGAGCCGAGACTCTGCACCGCCTCGATCGCCGCCGACACCGACCGCATCACGGCCTCCCGTGTGCTCCGATTTCCGTCGACGTCCACGATAGGCCCGAAACGCGAGAGGCGTGGGGTCCCTGGTCACTGTTCACGCGGCCGACGGTGAGTCTGCAGGGCTGTGACGGGACGCCGCCGAGCGGGGCATACTGAAGGAATTCGACTCCCGCAGCACAGTGGTCTCGGTTGTCTGCCGCATTGTTCGGCGGCGAGTGCCGAACTTCGAGAGGTCGACATATGCGTCAGCGCATCGAGGATTACGCGTTGATCGGGGACCTGCACACTGCTGCCCTGGTGGGTCGTGACGGGTCGATCGACTGGCTGTGCCTGCCGCGCTTCGACTCGCCTGCGTGTTTCGCCGCGCTGCTCGACGGCGACGAGGCGGGACGATGGTCGCTCGCTCCCGTGGGAGGCGGTGTCTGCACCCGGAGGGCGTACCGTCGCGACACATTGATCCTGGAGACCGAATGGGTCACCGCCACAGGGTCGGTGCGGGTCACCGACTGCATGCCGGTGCGGCGACAGACCGCCGACGTCGTCCGTGTGGTCGAGGGCGTGACCGGATCGGTGAGGATGCAGACCGAGCTTCGACTGCGGTTCGATTACGGGCACATCGTCCCGTGGGTCCGCCGCGTCCCGGGATGCCTGACCGCCGTCGCCGGTCCGGATGCCGTCCGGCTCCGCACTCCGGTGCCTCTACGCGGGCACGACATGCGAACCACCGGACAGTTCGAGATCCACGCCGGAGACACCGTTCCGTTCGTGCTCACCTACGGCCTGTCCTATGAACACGCTCCCAGGCCGCTCGATGCGGGGCAGGCGATCTCCGACACGGACAGATACTGGACCGACTGGATCGAGTCCTGCGATTACACCGGGGAGCACACCGATGCGGTACATCGTTCGCTCATCACCCTCGAGGCGCTGACCTATCGCCCGACCGGGGGCATCGTGGCTGCGGCCACCACCTCGCTGCCCGAACAGATCGGCGGCAGCCGCAACTGGGACTATCGATATTGCTGGTTACGCGACGCCGCCTTCACGTTGCAAGCCCTGCTCGGGTGCGGATTCGTCGCCGAGGCCGAGGCGTGGCGCAACTGGCTGGTACGGGCAGTGGCGGGAGACCCCGCCGACCTGCAGATGGTGTACCGACTCGACGGAGCTCGACGAGTACCGGAATTCGCCCTGCCGTGGCTGTCCGGCTACGACGGTTCGGTACCCGTGCGCGTCGGCAATGCCGCTGCCGGACAGTTCCAGCTCGATGTGTGGGGCGAGGTACTCGACTGTCTGCATCTGGCCCGCGAGAGCGGTCTGCGCGGCGACCCGGCGTGGGACATCGAGGTGGCCCTGCTCGATTTCCTGGAAGGTCACTGGCGGGAACCCGACAACGGTTTGTGGGAGATACGCGGTCGGCCGCGTCCGTTCGTTCATTCCAAGGTGATGGCCTGGGCAGGTGTGGACCGCGGCGTCCGAGCCGTCGAGCGGTTCGGCCTACCCGGTCCGGTCGATCGGTGGCGCGCTCTGCGCCAACAGATCCATGCCGAGATCCTGCAGGAAGGATTCGACGCACGCCGCGGCACCTTCACCCAGTTCTACGGCAGCCGAGGGGTGGACGCGGCGCTGCTGCTCATACCCCGCACCGGCTTTCTGCCGTGGGACGATCCCCGCGTTACCGGCACCGTGTCGGCGATCGAGCGTGAGCTGAGCCGGGACGGCTTTCTCGTCCGCTACCGACCCGAACTCGAGCAGGTCGACGGCATCGCCGAACCCGAGGCAACATTCGTGGCCTGCAGCTTCTGGCTCGCCGACGCACTGTACGGCGCCGGCCGCGTCCGTGATGCCCGCGAGTTGTTCGATCGATTGTTGTCCGTGCGCAACGACGTCGGGTTGTTCGCCGAAGAGTACGACCCGGACGCGCGTCGCCAACTCGGCAACGTTCCCCAGGCCTTCAGCCATGTCGCGTTGGTCAACACCGCACGGCACCTCTCCGGTTGCCCTGTCGGCACCCACCGTCCCGCTGCGCGGTGACCTCCTGAACCACCCACCGGGAGTCACCTGCTTCGTCGACCGCGTCCGCCTCCGGATCTACATCGGCATGTGCATCATCGGCATCACGCCCAGCTGGTGAAGACACATCATGAACTGGTGCAGCACCATATGCGCCTGGTCCATCATCGTCATCATGTTCATTGCCGCCACCTGCCTTTCCCGAGTCGGGGAAGCGGAAACGCTCACCCCCTTGCCACCTCCATCGTCCCCCTGATTCGCAGTCGCTTCATATGGCGTGCCGGGGGAATTCCCCCGAACCCGCCACCGGAGTGACACGTCCTCCAATACTGGAATCATGTCGACCATCGGCGGCCTACCGGTTCACGCGCTGCTCGTCCATTCGATGGTCGTCCCGGCCCGAAACCGCGACGACAGCGGACACCAGGATCGATCGTGACCGGTTCGGACCGTGAACCACCGGCCGGCGCGGATCCCGAGCGAACCCCGGATATCGACCCGATCGCGGCCGCCGAACGGGCTGCGGCAGCATCGAGCACGGACCGTTTCCCTCGCGGCACACTCGGTCCCCGATTCGATCGCCACTCCCCCTTCTTCACCGGAATGACTGCCGCGGCCGGTGCACTCACCACCGTCGGGGTCGTGCTGGCGGCACGAGCCGTGGAGTCGATCCTGATCCTGATCGGTGTCGCGTTCTTCCTCGCGCTCGGACTCGAACCGCTCGTGCGGTGGACGACCACCCGACGGGTCCCTCGGTGGGTGGCGGTCACCGGCGTCTTCGTTGTCGGCGGTGTCGCCCTGGCGGCACTGGTCGCTGCGGCGATTCCTCCGTTGACCGACCAGGCGTCGGCGTTGATCGCAGCCGCCCCTCACTACTTCGAGCAACTCACCGAACCGTCGTCATGGGTCGGTCGTCTCGATGCCCGGTTCGACCTGCAGCACCGGTTGACCCAGTTCTGGGGTGGTACCGGCACGTCGGTGCTCGGAGAGATCGTCACCGCGGGTCAGGCCGTGTTCACCGCCTTGACCGACACCCTCGTCGTCACGGTGCTGACCATCTACTTCCTTGCCGATCTGCCCCGTTTGCGCGCCACCCTCTATCGGTTCGTGCCGAGCTCACGGCGTCCACGGGCGATCCTGCTCGGCGACGAGATCTTCGCAAAAGTGGGTTCCTACGTGCTCGGCAACATCCTGATCTCGGTGATCGCCGGCACAGCGACCTTCGTGTGGCTCTCCGTGTTCTCCGTGCCCTACGCACTGTTGCTGGGGGTGTTCGTCGCTCTACTCGATCTGGTGCCGCTCATCGGATCGACGATCGCGGGGATTGCGGTGGCTGCCGTGGCATTGACGGTCTCGGTGCCGGTGTGTGTGGCCACGATCGTGTTCTTCGTCGCCTTCCGACTCGGTGAGGACTACCTGCTCGTTCCCAAGATCATCGGGCGATCGGTGGAGGTGCCGGCTCTCAGCACCTTGATCGCAGTCCTGATCGGCGGCGCCCTGCTGGGTCTGGTGGGAGCACTGGTCGCGATTCCTTTCGCCGCGGCCGTGCACCTGATCGCTCAGGAAGTTCTCTTTCCCCGGCTCGACCGTGCCTGATGATCGCCGCTCGGCACCGATGAGCCGGACGGCCGGCCTCCGAACGGCCGTCGAGCCCGCCGGGCCGAAAGATGCCGTAGACGGCGAGGCCGCTGCTCGACCGACCGTGCAGGCCTATTCTGCAGAAGTGACCGCCGGCGCTGTCGCGGAACAGATCCTTCTGGTCGTCGGACGCGGCGGAGCCGCCTGTCTCGGGTCGGCCGCCGCGTGCTCGACCGTCCGGCCCGTCCACCTCATCGAAGGCCGCACCGGACACCGGTTCCCCGTGCCCCGCCACCGAGACCCTGTGCGATGCGGCAGGAATGAGACCTCATGAGTCACTTCACGACCGACACCGCCGAGCACGATCCGCCCGTCGATCCCCTCGAATCCCTCGACCGCCTGCTACGGGACCTGCGTTCGTCCCGTACCGGCCTGTCCACCCGCGAAGCGCAGCGGCGCCTGGGCGTGTCGGGCTACAACGAACTGGTCCGTCGCCGCAGCGAAGGCTGGTTGCGCGCCCTGAGCCGGCAACTCGTGCACCCGCTCGCGCTGTTGCTCTGGGTCGCGGCTCTCCTTGCGGCGCTGTCGTCCTCCGTTCCTCTCGCCGTTGCGATCGTCGTCGTCATCGCCCTCAACGCCGCGTTCGCGTTCGTGCAGGAACGCCACGCCGACCAGGCGGTCGAAGCTCTCGCCGCGTACCTGCCCCAACGTGCCCGAGTCCTGCGTGACGACACCGACGGGGAAATCGACGCCCGGGAGCTGGTGCCGGGTGACGTCGTCGTGGTCTCCGAGGGGGATCGGGTCTCCGCCGATGCACGACTGCTCGACGGCGTGGCGGAAATCGACGCCTCGGCTCTCACCGGAGAATCGATGCCGGTGCGGGTGACCGCCGACAGCGCCGACAGCCACGTGCCTCTGATCCACGCGCGGGACGTCGTGTTCAGCGGCACCACCTGTGTCACCGGCGAAGCGACAGCCGTGGTCTTCGCCACCGGCATGCACACCGAGCTCGGACGGATCGCGGCGTTGTCCCAAGGCGGCGGACATCAGGAAAGTCCCCTCGAAAAGCAGGTCAAACGGGTTGCGCGGCTGATCGCCGTCGTCGCCGTCGGGATGGGCGCCGCATTCATACCACTCGGCACATTGCTGGCCGGACTGTCCCTGGCAGACTCCGTGACCTTCGCGATCGGATTGATCGTTGCCAACGTTCCCGAGGGACTGCTTCCCACCATCACCCTCGCTCTCGCCGTCGGGGTACGCCTGCTCGCCCGACAGGGCGCCCTGGTCAAGCGGATCTCGGCCGTCGAGACACTCGGGTCGACGAGCGTCATCTGCACCGACAAGACCGGCACGCTGACCGTGAACCGGATGACCGTCACGACGGCGTGGACGAGCGACGGAGTCGTCGACTTCGAAGCCCTCCCGGATCCGCCCGCCGCACGTTCGGTCTCGCACCGGCTGATGACCGCGGCGGTATGGTGCAACAATTCCGAACCGGCCGAAGCTCCGGACACGATCCGACCCGATGGTGAACATGCCGCGAAGACCGGCATCGGCGACCCGACCGAACTCGCTCTCCTCCAGGCCGCCGCGCAGGTCGGCATCGACCCCCATCGCAGCAAGGACGACAGGCTGGCGCAGTTCCACTTCGATCCCGCTCTGCGACGAATGTCGACGGTGGACCGCGTCGGCACATCCGTCGTCGTGCACACCAAAGGCGCACCCGAGGAAGTCCTCGCACGCTGTACGCACATCGCCGAGGAGACCTCGACCAGACCGTTGACGGATGAGGATCGTGCCACGGTCGACGCGGTCATCGCCGACTGGGCGCGGCGAGGCCGGCGTCTGCTCGCGATCGCCGAACGCACCCTCCCGTCGTCCGAGATCCCCGCGAACCTCACCCGCGAACAGGCGGAACAGGGCTCGACACTGCTCGGTATCACCGCCATGATCGATCCACCCCGCCACGAGGTACCCGAAGCCGTGGACCGCTGCCACTCGGCGGGGATCCGACTGATCGTCGTCACCGGCGACCACGCGCTCACTGCCCGGGGGATCGCCGAGAGTGTGCACATCGGGGAAAGGGGTCTGCGCGTCATCGGCGGGGACGAGGCGGACGCCATGTCGGATCGTGAACTCGACGCGGCACTCGCAGGACACGACGAGATCGTCTTCGCCCGTAGTTCACCGGAGACGAAACTGCGCATCACCGACGCCTTGCAGGAATCGGGCCATATCGTCGCCATGACCGGGGACGGAGCCAACGACGCACCGGCGTTGCGCCAGGCCGACATCGGAGTGGCAATGGGGCGTTCGGGCACGGACGTCGCGCGCGAAGCCGCCGTCATGGTCCTCGTCGACGACAATTTCGCCACGATCGTCGGCGCCATCGAAGCGGGCCGGCGCGTCTACGACAACGTCCGCAAATTCATCGTCTACATCTTCGCGCACGCCACACCGGAGGTCGTGCCGTTCCTCGCGTACGCACTCACCAGCGGCGCGATCCCTCTGCCGCTGACCATCATGCAGATCCTGGCCGTGGATCTCGGCACCGAGACACTTCCCGCCCTGGCACTCGGTCGTGAGAACGCCGAACCGGATCTGATGCGGCGTCCGCCTCGGCCGCGTACACAGTCGGTGATCGACGGCCCTATGCTCGCCCGCTCATGGGGCCTGCTCGGTGGCGTTTCGGCCGTCCTCGTGATGGGACTGTTCCTGCTCACCCTCCTCGACGGCGGATGGACCTTCGGGGCCGACACCAGCACCGGAGAACTGCACCACACCTGGCAGCAGGCGACGACGATGACCTTTCTCGGCATCGTCGCCTGTCAGATCGGCACCGCCATGGCGGCCCGCACCAGCCGCAGTCCACTCGCCCGAATCGGATTCACCACGAATCGGATGCTGTTGTGGGGCATCGCCTTCGAGATCGTCTTTGCGGCAGCGGTCGTGACCCTTCCCCCGCTGCAGACCGTCTTCGGTACCGCAGTCCCGGACATCTGGCTGCTGACCCTGTTGCTTCCCTTACCGGTCATCGTGTGGGGATGCGACGAGTTGTTCCGATGGTGGCGTCGGACTGGGAACGGAGCGCAGCACGGATGAACGAGCAACCGACGCGACGCTGGCTCACGACGTGGATCGTGGTGGTGGCGGCAGGAGAAGCGGCGGGTTTCGCTGCGCCCGCCGCAGTCGGCGTCCTCACGAGGGATTCCCCATCGGCATTTCCGTTGCTTCTGGCCGCGGGTGCCGTGGAAGGTGCGATCCTGGGAATCTCGCAGGCAGCGGTACTGCACCGGCGGTTGCCGCAACTGTCGAGACGGAGATGGGTGGCACTCACAGCGGCAGCGGCGACGGCGGCGTACGCGATCGGTCTCCTGCCTTCCGCACTCGCCGCCCGGTGGACGAGTTGGCCACTGATCGCGCAGGTGCTCTTCTTCGGAGCGGGTGCTGTCGCCCTCCTGACGTCGATCGGTCTCGCTCAATGGCTCGAACTACGCCGTCATCTCTCCGGTGCGACCTGGTGGATACTCGGAACGGCTCTCGGCTGGCTCGTCGGTCTCGCCGTCTTCTTCGCAGTAGCTCCACCGTTCTGGCACCCCGGCCAGCCCCCGGTGCTCGTCGTGGCGATCGGACTCGTCGCGGGCGTGGGTATGGCGCTCGCCATGGCCGCGGTGACGGGCGCGACCATGTCGGTCCTGCTCAGGCGACAGACCCCGTCCGTCCCACGAGTCGCGGAGTCCTCGGAATCTCGACGGGGACGACCGTGAGCGCACTCGGCGAAATTCCTTGCAGAACTCCGCTGGATCGGTTTCACTGGTTTCCGATGGAGGGGAGTATCCCCCAACCGTCTCGTCGTCACGACGGTCCGACGATCCGGACCCGGCGAGCGGGCCTGTCTCGGCGGGCGGGAAAGACCTCCGGTTGATCACGAACCGGAGGTGTGTCGATGACTGTTCCGTTCTGGGCCTGGGCCGCGGTGCTGGGATTCATCGTGGTGATGCTCGCGATCGACCTGTTCGCCCACCGCCGCGCCGATGTGATCGGGGTGCGTGAGGCGGCGGTCTGGTCCGCCGTCTGGGTCGGCTTCGGGATCGGGTTCGGCGTTCTGATCTGGCTCAATGCCGGCGCGGAGTTCGGCCGGCAGTATTTCGCGGGGTACCTGATCGAGAAATCCCTCGCAGTGGACAACGTCTTCGTGTGGGCGATCATCTTCACATACTTCGCAGTGCCCCGCCGGTTGCAGCACCGGGTGCTCTTCCTCGGGGTACTCGGAGCGTTGGTCTTCCGTGGCCTGTTCATCGCTGCCGGTTCCGTGCTGATCGCGAGTTTCGGAGCGATCCTGTATCTGTTCGCGGCCTTGCTGATCCTCACGGGCTGCCGGATGCTGCGCGGCCGCGACGAGCACCTCGATCCGGAGCGCTCGCGTACGTTACGCCTGTTCCGCCGCTACGTGCCGATGACCGACGCCTTCTACGAGCAGAAGTTCTTCGTTCGGATCGGTGGCACGGTGCTGGCCACTCCGCTGCTGGCGGTGCTGGTACTGGTGGAGGTCACCGACATCGTCTTCGCCGTCGACTCCATCCCGGCGATCTTCGCGGTCACCGACGTTCCGTTCCTGGTGTTCACGGCCAACGCGTTCGCCATCCTGGGTCTGCGGGCGATGTATTTCCTTCTCGCCGATCTGATCCACCGCTTCGTCTACCTGAAGGTCGGCCTGGCGCTGGTGCTCGTCTGGGTGGGATTCAAGATGGCGTTGAAGATCGACGTGTTCTACATCCCCACCACGATCTCGTTGGCCGTGGTGACCACGATCATCGGGGCCTCCATCGCTGCGAGCTTGTACGTCACCCGCGGCCGGGGCCGTCAGGCTCCTCCGGTCGCTGCGGCTCTGTTCCGCAGCGCCACTCCGGCGGAACTCGCTGCCGCAGCGCCCCTGTGGGGGTGGAGGCGCACAGGTGCCCCGGCTCGTTCGGACGATTCCGAGTGCCTCGGGGATGGGAGCCGAACCACCACAGGAGAGGGGCTCCGGGACTGAGCGCGAGTCTCGGCGACCTGCAGCGGGAGATCGAAAACGACGGTGGGAACAGATCGTGTCGGATCCGAGACAGGGGATCCGACCTATCGACGCCCTGTCGAGAGGCCCACCGGGTAGCGGGCGTCGATATTTCACTCACGTCTCCGAGGTGCGGGCGCGGTCGAGCAGAATGCGCTGTTCCGCTCGCGCCACGGTCCGTCTCGTCTGCGTTGCGGCGTCGGGTGTGACCGACACCGAGGTGATACCGCGCCGCACGAGATGCTCGGCGAGGTCGGTGCTGGTCGACACGGCCTGCCCGCACAACGACGTCGTCAGTCCCGCGGCCGAGGCTCGTTCGATGACGTGGTCGATCGCGTCGAGCACGGCCGGGTCGAGGGTGTCGAACAGGTCCTTGCACACCTCGGAGTCCCGGTCGACCCCGAGCATCAATTGTGTGAGGTCGTTGCTGCCGATCGACACCCCATGGATTCCGAGTTTCGCGTACTCCGGCAGCCAGTAGACGACGGAAGGGACTTCGGCCATGATCCAGCGCAGCATGCGCTGGTCGGATCCGAGTGGATGCCGGTCGAGTTGGGCGAGGCAGTCCCGGAGTTCCCAGCGGGTGCGCACGAACGGGATCATCAGGTGCACGTTCGGATGTGCACTCCGAACGCGGTGCAGCACATCGAGATCGAGCGAGAACAGTTCAGGATCCCGCACGTACCGGAAGCATCCGCGGTAGCCGATCATGGGGTTCTCCTCGTGGGGCTCGATCTCGCCTCCTTCGAGATCGGCGAACTCGTTGCTGCGCAGATCGATTGCGCGATAGACCACCGGACGTGGCGCGAACGCCGCCGCGATCGTCGCGACGCCTTCCGCCATCTTCTCCACGTACTCGTCGCGACGGCCCTGCGCGATCATGTGCGACGGGTGCTCCCCCGCGAGCGCCTCCGTGATCATGAATTCCGCGCGGAGCAGGCCGACGCCGTCGACATCGGTGGCGGCGACCGCCTCTGCCGCGTCCGGAGTGGCGAGATTGACGTATACCGCTGTGGCCGTGACGGTCGCAGCTCCGGCAGGCGACGTCGCCGGTGCGGATGTCGTCGCCGCGGGCCGCTCGGCGGTGTGGACCGCCCCGTCGAACACCGCCCCGGCGTTGCCGTCCACCGTGATCAACTGTCCGTCGCGCAGATCGGTGGTGGCGGTCCGGGCACCGACCACGACGGGCTTGCCCAGTTCCCGTCCGACGATGGCGGCATGGCAGGTGATGCCGCCGCCGTCGGTGACGATGCCACCGGCGCGCCGCAGGATCGGCAGCCAGTCCGGCCGGGTCATGGGCGCCACGATGATCTCGCCGTCGCTCAGACGTTTCCCGTCGACGAGTTCGTGCAGCACCCGTACACGCCCGGTCGCCGCCCCGGGGCCGGCGCCGAGGCCGGTCAGCAACGGTCGTGCTTGGCCGTTGCCGGTCGAGGCGGCAGGAGCCGGCTGATCGAGGGTGGTGATGGGGCGGGTCTGCACGATCCACAGCTCGTTGTTCGCGAATGCGAATTCGAGATCCTGGGGCCGACCGTAGTGTTGTTCGACTCCGGCGGCCAGCCGCGCGACGCGGTCGAGCTGATCGTCGTCGAGCACCCGGGTGCTGCGAGTCGGATCGACCGCGACACGACTGTCCCCGGTGTCGGTCGAGGCGATCCGGAACTCCTGGTGACCGAGATGCACGTCGAGCACCTCGAAGGTGTCCTTGGCGACGACGTAGGTGTCGGGCTCCACCTGCCCGCCGACGACGACCTCGCCGAGACCGAGCGCCGCTTCGATCACGATGCGGTCGAGGTCGCCGGTGCGGGGGTCCGCGGTGAATGCCACACCGGAGGACTCGGATTTCACCATGACCTGGACGACCACCGCGATGGACGGTTCGTCGGTGACTCCGCGCAGTCCGCGATAGGTGCGGGCGCGTTCGGACCACAACGAGGCCCAGCACGCCTGCACCGCGCGGACCACCGAAGCGGCGCCGATGATGTTCGTGTAGGACTCGTGGATCCCGGCGAACGACGTGTCGGAGGCATCCTCCGCCGGGGCCGACGACCGCACCGCCACGGGGACATCGGGTCCGAGACGTTCGTAGGCGGAGACGATCGCCGCACGCATCTCGTCCGGAACGGTCGAATCGGTCACCAGGGCGGCGAGGGCGGCAGACGTGCGGATGAGCGTGGCGTCGTCGATGTCCGGTGCGGGCACCGCCTCGGCGGCCAGCTCGGTTCGTGTCCCGGCAGCCTCCATCGCATCGAGGTAGGCGTCGGTGGTGACGGCGAAGGCGGCGGGGACAGGGAACCCGGCGCGGGTCAGTTCCCCCAGGTTCGCGGACTTACCGCCCACCGTCGGCGCGTCGGTGGCGCCTACTTCGCCGATCGGTCGAACCCACAGGTTGTGTTCGGTCATCGGTGACTCCCCACGCTTCGCCGCCCCGCGTCGACCTTTCGGGCCGGATCGGATCCTCGGTCTTCCCATCGTCGCCTCGACCCGGTCGATACCGTAGGGGCGAAAGTCACCATTCCGGAACGGGCATCGTCATGGTCGATTCTCCGCGAATACCGGACCCGCGGGAGCGGAGACGGCTGATCCTGACTGCGATAGCGCGTCCGACGCTCACCGCCTTCGTGCTGGTCAGCGTCTACTTCGTGATTCCGGTCGAGCATATCCGTAGCACCTCCGAGGCCCTGACCCTCATCGGTGGCGGCACTGCGGTCCTGATGGTCGGCTGGTGGCAGATCCGCAGGATTCTCGCCTCCGAGTACCCGGCGGTCCAGGCCGTCGAGGCACTCACCACGATCGTGTCCACCTATCTCGTGGTCTTCGCTACCATCTATCTCCGCATGTCCGTGGCGCATCCGGACCACTTCACCGAACCACTGTCCCGCGTCGATGCCCTGTACTTCTGTCTGACGGTCTTCTCCACGGTGGGATTCGGGGACATCGCCGCCGTATCCGAGACCGCGCGAGCCGTCGTGTCGGTGCAGATGGTCGCAAATCTGATCTTCCTGGCTGTCGGGATCAGATTGCTCACGGCCGCCGTGCAGTGGCGTCGTCGCAATCGTGGGGGCGAGGAGTGACCGATCACGGGACCGAGACCTACGCGATTCGGCGTCCCGGTCTTGATCGCCACGATCGTCGGCGTCGGACATCGCAGAACTCTCGACGCCTCCCACGACCGCGTCCCAGAACTCGGCCCGGAGTTCGCAAATCGGACAACAATTGTCGTTCTGGTACGAAAACGGACTCCCGGACTTGGCGACATGGTCCGGGATCGCGTATTAGTTGTGTCGCGTCATAAATCTGTGACGGGGGTCATGGTTTGACGCACATGCCGACGGGACAGCAGGGGGTCTCGCCACGAACTGCTCGGTGTTCCGAGCTGAGGAAACGTTCTTATGCGTCTACCCATGTCGCCCACCGATTCGATGTTCCTTCTCGGGGAGTCCCGTGATCATCCGATGCATGTGGGCGGATTGATCCTTCTGAGTCCCCGGGACGGAGCAACCGCCGCGGATCTCGGGGCCCTGTTCACCGCCGCCGCAGAGAACGGCGAGGTCGCCCCGCTGTGGCGTAAGCGCGCGGCCCGTTCCCTGGGCACCTTCGGACAGTGGGCATGGGAGCAGGACGTGGACTTCGACCTGGAGTACCACGTCCGGCGCAACGCGCTGCCGCAACCCGGCGGCCTCGACGAACTGTGGGATCTCGTCTCCCGTTTGCACAGCACGCTGCTCGACCGGAGCAGGCCCCTGTGGCAGATGCACGTCATCGAGGGTCTCACGGACGGCCGACTGGCCGTCTACACCAAGATCCACCACGCCCTCGCCGACGGCGTGGGTGCGATGAAGTTGCTGCGCCGCGCCCTGAGCCCGGACTCCGAGCGCACCGACATGCCGGCGCCGTGGGCCCCGTTCGACACGCCGGGCCGCCCCCACTCGCCCGGGACGGCGCTCGGTCTCCCCGACGCCGCGATGCAGGCGGTGCGGACCGCAACCGCCGAGGTCACAGGCTTCGTGCCCGCGCTGGCCGGCACCGTGAACAGGGCACTGCGCGGTGGGGGCGGATCGCTGTCGCTCGCCGCACCGAACACCGTGATCAACGTCCCCATCTCGGGCACGCGCCGGTTCGCTGCGCGGTCGTGGCCGCTCGCCCGTCTGCGCACCGTGGCGAGGGCGGCCGACGCGACCGTCAACGATGTCGTGCTGGCCATGTCGTCGGGAGCACTGCGCGCTCTTCTCACGGAGCAGAAAGCGCTGCCCGACAAGTCGCTCGTAGCCATGGTCCCCGTCTGCCTCCGGCCCGACAAGGACTGCGCAGGAAACGAACTCGGCGTCCTGATGTGCGATCTGGGTACGGACCTGGCCGATCCGGCCGACCGGCTGGCCCGGGTGTCGGCGTCGACCACGGAGGGCAAGGCCTCCATGCAGGGCATGTCCACCCTGTCGCGGTTGGCGACCAGCGCGCTCGGCGTCGCGCCACTGGCGGTAGGCATCCTCACCCGCAATCGCGCACTCCCCCGCCCGCCCTTCAACGTCATCGTCTCGAACGTGCCGGGATCCCCGGATCCGTTGTACTGGAACGGTGCTCGGGTGGACGCGGTGTATCCGCTGTCCGTGCCCGTCGACGGCCAGGCGCTGAACATCACGTGCACGAGCACCGACGACGCCATCGCCTTCGGCCTGACCTCGTGCAGTCGCAGCCTGCCGCAACTGCAGCCGCTGCTCGACCACTTCGACGCGGCCCTCGAAGCACTCGAGGACGCCCTCGGCATCGAGCCGGACGACGACGAGCCATCCGTCCGTGCAGGCTGACGTCACGGAGTAGCGGTAACACACTCGTGTGACCGAGTCGGACAACTGCCCCAGGAATCGCCGTTCCCGTGTGCGAAGGCGCTCTGCGGGAGCACTATCGACCGAGAGCGGTGTGTCCGTCGGGAGGCATCGACGCCGACACCGGAACTCTCGTCCCACTCCTCGCGGAGAGTAGGTCCGAATGCAGAAGCTGACGCCGTTCTACGAAAAGGTCCAGACCCACTACGACCTGTCCGACGACTTCTTCGAACTGTTTCTCGACCCCACCCGCACGTACAGTTGCGCCTATTTCGAGCGCGACGGCATGAGCCTCGAGGAAGCGCAGATCGCGAAGGTCGACCTTGCTCTCCGCAAGTGCGATCTCCGGCCCGGAATGACGCTGTTGGACATCGGTTGCGGGTGGGGCTCGACGATGGTGCGGGCGACGCAGCGATACGACGTGCACGTCATCGGCTTGACGTTGAGCCGCAACCAGTACGAGCACGTGTCCGGTCTGCTCTCGGGAATGTCGGCCGGCGGCCGTACCGCCGAGGTTCGCCTGCAGGGGTGGGAGGAATTCGACGAGCCTGTGGACCGCATCGTCAGCATCGGGGCGTTCGAGCATTTCCGCCGGCAGCGGTACGACACCTTCTTCGAACGCACCTCGCGCATCCTGCCCGACGACGGCCGGATGTTGCTGCACACCATCGTCGGTCATTCCCGCGCCCAACTCGAGGCGATGAAGGTGCCGGTCACCCGGGAGGACGCCCTGTTCCTGCGATTCATCATGCGGGAGATCTTCCCCGGAGGGCAGCTACCCGACCGGGACCTGGTCATCACCGGCGCGCAACGCAACAGTTTCTGGGTGCAGAACATCGAGTCGCTGCAACCCCATTACGCCCGCACACTCGACCTGTGGGCGCAGGCCCTCGAGTCGCGTCGCGACGATGCGGTCCGGATGGCCTCCGACGAGGTCTACCAGCGATACATCAGGTATCTGACCGGTTGCGCCGCGAACTTCCGACGGCGCCTCGTCGACGTCCAGCAGTTCACCCTCGTGAAGCAGCGACAGCGATCATGAGGATCTGTCACGAGCGAGACCGGGGGCGGAACGAATCCGGCGTGGCTGCACGCCAATCCGCTGACCACATGGGCGGTGGATCGGTGAGGAGTTCGCCCGGAGCGAGCCATTCGTAGAGTTCCGTGTAGGAGCGAACGGTGGTCGGCGACACCTTCTTCCGAAGCATGTCCGTCGTGAGCCCGCCGGGTTCGTCGACGCCCATCGACGCCATGAGTCGAACCGCCTGACGCACCGTGCTCGCGTGGTACCGCTGCACTCGTAATGCCTTGTCCGCCACATCGAGCGCCCGCGCTCGTTTCGGGTCCTGGGTCGTCACTCCGACCGGACACCTGTTCGTGTGGCATCGCTGCGCCTGGATGCATCCGAGCGCCATCATCATCGCCCGTGCCGAATTGGTGTAGTCCGCACCGTGGATCAGCCGCTTCACCATGTCGTTTCCGGTCGCGACCTTGCCGCTCGCGCCGATCCTGATGCGGCCCCGCAATCCGGTACCCACGAGGGCGTTGTGGACCGTCATCAGCCCGTCGGTGAGCGGAAGCCCCATGTTGTCCTCGTATTCGAGGGGTGCCGCGGCGGTGCCACCTTCGGCCCCGTCGACGATGACGAAATCGGGTGTCGTCCCTTCGGCGAGCATGGCTTTGCAGATCGCGAGCACATCGACGCGGGAACCGACGCAGAGCTTGACACCTACGGGTTTTCCTCCGGACAGTTCCCGAAGGTCGACGAGGAAGCGGATCAGTTCGCGCGGTGTCGTGAAGGCCGTGTGCGCTGCGGGACTGACGCACTTCTCGTGGGCCGGAACGCCACGATAGCGTGCGATCTCCTCACTCACCTTCGCCGCCGGGAGCACGCCACCCACGCCGGGTTTCGCCCCCTGGCTGAGTTTGAGGGAGATCGCCTTCACGTGGTCGTGAGCCGACTTGTCGGCGAACTCTGCGGGGTCGAATCGTCCGTCGCGGTCGCGCGTCCCGAAGTACCCGGATCCGATCTCCCACACCAGGTCACCACCACCGTCGAGGTGATACGGTGTCAGCCCGCCTTCGCCGGTGTCGTGGGCGAACCCACCTCGGGCCGCCCCACGATTCAACGCCCGGATCGCGTTGGCGGACAGAGCGCCGAAACTCATCGATGAAACGTTCAGCAGCGACATCGAATACGGCCGGCTGCAGTCGGGCCCTCCGATGTCCACCCGCGGTGGTTCGTCGGGTTCGGCCGCCGGCACTGTCGAGTGAACGAGATACTCGTACCCGACCTCGTAGACGTCGCGTTCGGTGCCGAACGACAACTCGCCGTGAATTCCCTTCGCCCGTTCGTAGACGACGGTGCGCACGTCCCTGTCGAAGGGGCGGCCGTCGAAATTCCGCTCGACGAAGTACTGCTGGAACTCCGGGCGCACACTCTCGAGCAGATACCGCATGTGGCCGAGCACCGGATAGTTGCGCAGCACCGAATGCCGGCGCTGCACGAGATCGTAGATTCCGACCACCGACAGGAACGTCAGAAGGGCGACCAGCACCCACCAGCCCCACCCTCCGACTGCGGCGATCACACCGACCAGAACCAGAGTCAGGCCCAGGAAACCGACGAGGAAGAACCGCAGCACGGTTCACCTTCTCTCCGCCTGTCCGGCGGGTCTCACATGTCGAGCGGCAGCTCAGTGGGAACCGCGACGCTTCTGCTGCACCTTCGCGAGCATCTCCTTGGCCTTGCGCTGATTCTCCGGCTTGGCCGCCTCACGCCGGACGACCTGGATCGCCTTGACCGCGGCGGCGCTCTTCATAGCCTTACCGAACATTCCCATCGAGCACTCCTCCGTGTGTCATCAGAACTGCTACTTCCACGATACGGATGCGGGAACGCCGAGGAGTAGTCGCCGTCGGCGACACGGGCAGTTCCCGTGGAACTGCCCGTGCGCGCGATTCAGTTCGGTGCGTCGACGATGCGGCTGTTCGGCAGCTTCCAGCCCGGCCGCGGGAAGTGGCAGGTGTACCCGTTCGGGTAGCGCTGGAGATAGTCCTGGTGCTCGGGTTCGGCTTCCCAGAAGGTGCTCGCGGGAGTCACTTCGGTGACCACCGTGCCGGGCCACAGACCGGACGCCTCGACGTCGGCGATGGTGTCCAGCGCGACCTGCTTCTGCTCGTCGTCGAGATAGAAGACGGCCGAACGGTAGGATGCTCCGACGTCGTTTCCCTGCCGGTTCACGGTGGTCGGATCGTGGATCCGGAAGAAGAACTCGAGCAGTGCCCGGTAGTCGGTGCGTGCGGGGTCGTAGACGATCTCGACAGACTCTGCGTGCTCCGGATGGTGGCGGTAGGTGGGGTGATCGTTCTGCCCACCGGTGTAACCGACCCGTGTCGACACCACCCCGGGCTGCCGCCGGATCAGCTCCTCCATGCCCCAGAAGCATCCGCCTGCCAGAATCGCCGTGCGTGTATCGGTCATTACGCCTCCTCGGGAAGTGGAACCGATACGAGGGTCGCGGCATTCCCGGCCCGCACCCTGTTCGTGGTCAGAGCACGAACACCGCCGCCCGCCCGGCGAGGTCGAGGACGGGTTGCGGCAGAATGCCGAGCAGCACCGTCGCCACCGCCGCGAACGCGATCGCGGCGCTCGTCGCCACGGTGGAGGTCGCGAGCTGCGGGACGTCGGCGGTCGGCTCGGTGAAGAACATCAGCACGATCACCCGCACGTAGAAGTACGCCGCGACCGCGCTGACGAGCACACCGACGATCACGAGTGGAGCCGCGCCTCCCGCGATCGCGGCACCGAAGACCGCGAACTTGGCGATGAACCCGCTGGTGAGCGGAATGCCCGCCAGTGACAACAGGAACAGTGCGAACGCCCCTCCGAGCAGCGGCGAGCGCCGTCCGACGCCGGCCCACCGCGACAACTCCCACGCCTCGCCGTCCGGGTCGCGGACGAGCGTCACCACGGCGAACACACCGACCGTCCCGATGCCGTAGACGAGCAGATAGAACAGCGTCGAGGACACTCCGGACGCCGTGCCGGCGACGACGCCGGTGAGCACGAATCCGGTGTGGCTGATCGCCGAATACGCGAGCATGCGCTTGATGTCGTTCTGCGTCACCGCCAGGACTGCGCCGACGACCATCGTCGCGATCGCGACGGCCCACAGGATCGGCCGCCACTGGTCGGCGGAACCGGGGACCGCGACATAGAGCACGCGCAGCAGGGCGCCGAACGCGGCGATCTTCGTCGCGGCGGCCATGAACGCGGTGACGGGGGTCGGGGCCCCCTGGTAGACGTCCGGGGTCCACGAGTGGAAGGGCACCGCTCCGACTTTGAACAGCAGGCCGACGGCCAGCAGACCCACCCCGACGAGCGCTATGGTCTCGTTGCCCGCACCCGTGTCGATCGCTACGGCGATACCTCCGAGGTGAACAGTGCCGGCGTAGCCGTAGAGCATCGCCACCCCGTACAGGAAGAACGCCGACGAGAACGCTCCCAGCAGGAAGTACTTCAGCGCGGCTTCCTGCGAGAGCAACCGTCGGCGCCGCGCGAGCCCGCACAGAAGGTACAGCGGCAGCGACAGCACTTCGAGTGCGACGAACATCGTCAGCAGGTCGTTCGAGGCGGGGAACACGAGCATCCCACCCACCGCGAACAGCAGGAGCGGGAAGACCTCGGTCCGTGCGCCGCCCGCCGCGAGTGCCTGTCGTTCGGCGGCGGTACCCGGGATCGCCGACGCCTGAGGTGCGAACGCGTCGAGATGCGCACCGACCGCCGTGCGGGGAACGGCGTGTGCACGAGCCGGTTCGATGCTGCGTTCCGCGACCAGCGCGACCGACAGCAACGACACGATCAGGACCGATCCCTGCAGGAACAGCGCCGGGCCGTCGATCACGACCGCCCCCGACAGGGTGGTCGCGCGGGTTCCGGCGAGCATCAGGACCGCGACGAACGCCGCCACGAGCGCGACCGTCGTCAGGACCACGTGGGCGAGATAGCGCGCCGAGGCCGGCACGAAGGATTCGACGAGTACGCCGGCGACGGCGGCGGCGAACACGATCAGGATGGGCGCGATCAGGCCGTAGTCGATCGCCGGGGCGGGGAGGGACGCGGCAAGAACGACGATGCCCTCGGAGGGGTTCATTCGGCTTCACCTTCCTCGGAACCGTGGTCCGGAACGTCACTCTCGGCGATCGGACGCTCGGCTGGCACCACCGGCTCCGGCCGGGAGATGTCGATCGAGACGAGCGTGTCGTCGACTGCGGGGGTGATGACATCGAGCGCCGGTTTCGGATAGATCCCCAGTACGAGCAGCAACGCGAGCAGCGGCGCGACCACCGCGATCTCCCGCGGCACGAGATCGGAGAGCCTGCGTGTGTGCTCGGCGCCGTCGTCCCCGTCGTGGTCCCGGCCGGGTAGGCGCACGGGGCCTCCCATCATGCGCTGATAGAGCCACAGCACGTAGAGCGCGGACAGCACGAGCGCGAGCGTCGCGATCACCGCCGCCACCCGATAGCGGGGATAGGTGCCGACGAAGACGAGGAATTCGCTGACGAACGGGGCGAGTCCGGGCAGGGACAGGGTCGCCAGCCCGGCGACGAGGAAGGTTCCGGCGAGGACCGGCGCGATCTTCTGTACGCCGCCGTACGCCGCGATCGTGCGGTCGCCGTGCCGCGAGACGAGGAATCCGGCGATGAGGAACAGTGCGGCCGTGGAGATCCCGTGGTTGACCATGTACAGGGTGGAGCCGGCCTGCCCCTGCGCCGTCAGCGCGAAGATACCGAGGACGATGAATCCGAAGTGTGAGATGGATGTGTAGGCGATCAGGCGCATGATGTCGGTCTGGCCGATCGCGAGCATGGCGCCGTAGACGATGCCGATGACGGCGAGGGTCGCCACGACCGGCGCGAAGGTCACCGAGGCGTCGGGAAAGAGCTGCAGGCAGTAGCGCAGCATCCCGAACGTGCCGACCTTGTCCACCACGGCCATCATGAGCACCGCGGCGACCGGGGTGGTCCGCACCGCCGCGTCGGGCAACCATCCGTGCAGCGGCCACAGCGGGGCCTTCACCGCGAAGGCGACGAGGAAACCGAAACACAGGGCGCCGAGCACGGCGGGGGTCGCGTCGAGATCGCCGGCGACGGCCGCCGCGGTGACGGTCCGGACGTCGAAGGTGCCGACACCCGCGGTCTCCCCCAACCCGGATCGGGCGGTGACCACGTACAAGCCGATCAGCGCGGCGAGCATCACCAACCCGCCGAGCAGGTTGTACAGCAGGAACTTCACGGCGGCGCGCGCCCGGTCGGCTCGCGGTGTTCCCGGGGAGCCGAATCCGCCGATGAGGAAGTACATCGGGACGAGCATCGCTTCGAAGAAGACGTAGAACAGCAGGATGTCGAGGGCGGTGAACGACACGAGCACCATCGACTCGACGAGCAGGATCAAGGCCACATAGGTGTGGGCGGATCGGGGGCGCGCCGAACCGGCCTCCTCGTCGGCGGCGCGGTGGTCGTGCCACCCGGCGGCCAGGAGCAACGGCACGAGTGCGGCGGTGAGCAGGACGAGCACCAGGGCGATCCCGTCGACGCCGAGCCGGTAACCGGCACCGAACGACGGGATCCAGTCGTGCGACTCGACGAACTGGAAACGCTCGCCCGCGCGGTCGAACCCGACGGCGACGATCACCGCGACCACCAGGACGGCGATCGATACCGCGAGGGCGAGCGCCCTGACGGCGGAGCTATGTCGTGCGGGCAGAGCCGCGATCACGGCGGCGCCGAGCAGCGGCAGCACCCACAGGATCGTCAACCAGGGAACGGTGGTCACCGGTACACCCCCATCACAGCGTCACCAGGACGAGCGCGCCGACCACGACGGTCGCGCCGGCGAACATGTACAACGCGTACGAACGGACGAAGCCGGTCTGCAATCGGCGCAGTCCGCGCGAGAGCGCACCGATCCCGGTGGCCGCACCGGTGACGGAGCCGTCGATCCCGGTCGACTCGACGGCGTCCAGGGCGCGCACCATGCCCTGGCCGGGACGCATGAGCACCGCTTCGTTCACCGCGTCGCCGTACAGGTCGCGGCGCGCGGCGACGGTCAGCGCCGACACCGCCTCCGGTGCCGTCTCGGGCACAGGTTCGCGCACGTACTGCCGGTAGGCGACGGCGACACCGGCGAGCACGACCGCCAGAGTGAGGGTGGTCACGAGCAGGACGGGCAGGCCGCCCTCGTGGTGGTCGTATCCGACGACGGGTTCGAGCCAGTGCTGCAGCGCGCCGCCGAGCACCAGCAGCCCGCCGGCGCCGACGGAGCCCACGGCGAGAGCGATCATCGGCCAGGTCATCGAGGCCGGCGACTCGTGCGGGGTGGCGCCGGACGCCCATCGCCGGTCGCCGAAGAAGGTCAGGATCATCACGCGGGTCATGTAGAAGGCGGTCAGCCCCGCGCCGAGCAGCGCTACGAGACCGAGCACGGCTCCTTCGACGCCACCCGCGGCGAAGGCGACCTCGATGATCTTGTCCTTGGAGAAGAAGCCCGCGAACGGCGGGATGCCGATGATGGCGAGATACCCCAGCCCGAAGGTGGCGAAGGTGATCGGCATGACCGCGCGGAGACCGCCGAAGCGGCGCATGTCGGTTTCGTCGTTCATCGCGTGCATCACCGAGCCGGCGCCGAGGAACAACCCGGCCTTGAAGAAGCCGTGGGTGAGCAGGTGCAGGATCGCGAAGGCGTACCCGGCGGGACCGAGTCCGGCGGCAAGCACCATGTAGCCGATCTGGCTCATCGTCGACGCCGCGAGCGCCTTCTTGATGTCGTCCTTGGCGCAGCCGATGATCGCGCCGAAGAGCAAGGTCGCGGCACCGACGATCACCACCGCGAGTCGTGCGGCCGGTGCGGCGTCGAAGATCGCGTTCGCCCGGACGACGAGATAGACGCCGGCGGTGACCATGGTCGCGGCGTGGATGAGCGCCGAGACCGGGGTGGGACCCTCCATCGCGTCGCCGAGCCACGACTGCAGCGGCAGCTGAGCGGATTTCGCGCACGCGGCCAGGAGCAGACACAGGCCGATCGCCGTCACCGTGCCTTCGGTCGCGGCGGGGACCGAGGCGAAGACCGTGTCGTAGTCGAGGCTGCCGAAGATCGCGAACATGATCATGAGAGCGATGAGCAGCCCCATGTCGCCGACGCGGTTGACGACGAACGCCTTCTTCGCGGCGGTCGCGGCAGCGGGCTTGTACTGCCAGAAGCCGATGAGCAGGTAGGAGGCGAGACCGACCCCCTCCCACCCGAGATACAGGACGAGGAAGTTGTCGGCGAGGACGAGCACCAGCATCGCCGCGAGGAACAGGTTGAGATAGGCGAAGAACTTCCGGCGTTCCGGATCGTGTGCCATGTACCCGATCGAGTAGAGATGGATCAGCGATCCCACGCCCGTGACGAGCAGCACGAAGCAGATCGACAGCGCGTCGAGCCGGAGGCCGAGATCGACCTGCAGCTCGCCGACCGGCACCCAGGCGAAGACGGTCTGCTGTGCGAGCCGGGCGTTCGCGTCGAGTCCGAGCAACCCGGCGAACATGACGGCGCAGACGACGAACGAGGCGATCGCAGTGGCACATCCGAGCAGATGTCCCCAGCTGTCGCTGCGCCGCCCGAGGAGCAGCAGTACGAACGCGCCGGCCAAGGGCAGTGCCGGTATCGTCCACAGCGCCGAGTTCAGGAACGACGTCATGTCGCGTGTCCTCTCGGTTCGTCGTGGGCTCTCACACTCACCGTCCTCGTGGGTTGTCAGTACTTGAGCAGGTCTGCGTTGTCGACGGAGGCGGATCGCCTCGTCCGGAAGATCGTCACGATGATGGCGAGACCGACGACGACCTCGGCGGCCGCGACGACCATCGTGAAGAAGGCGAACACCTGGCCGTGGAGGTTGCCGTGCATCCGCGCGAAGGTGACGAAGGCCAGGTTGGCGGCGTTGAGCATCAGTTCGACGCACATGAACACGACGATGGCGTTGCGGCGGACGAGAACTCCCACTGCGCCGATGGTGAACAGCAGTGCCGACAGGTAGAGGTAGTTCTCGGGGTTCATCGCCGATCCTTCCTCGCGTCGTCACCGCCGGGTTCGCGCAGGCCGAGCTCGGTGTGGTCCCAGTCGCGGCCGATGCGGCCGAGCAGCTCACCGACCGACAGTTCGGAGAACGAGCCGTCCGGGAGCAGGGCCGGAACGTCGGCGGCGTTGTGGCGGGCGTAGACACCCGCAGCCGGCAGCGGAGTGACCCGTTCTCCTTCTCGGAACCGGCGTGCGGCGAGTTCGCGTTGGGTCTTCCTGGGCTCCGATCGTTCCCGGTGGGCGAGCACCATCGCACCCACGGTGGCGGTGATGAGCAGCGCCCCGGTGAGTTCGAACGCCCAGACGTAGTCGATGAACAGCAACACCGCCAGACCCTCGACGTTGCCGCCGGCGTTGGCGGCGTCGAGTCCCGCGAATCCGGACACAGCGGTGTTCCCGATGCCGCCGATGAGCATCACCGCGAATCCGATCGCCACGACGATCGCGAGAACGCGCTGGCCCTTGATGGTTTCGACGAGGGAATCGGACGAGTCGATGCCGACGAGCATGAGCACGAACAGGAACAGCATCATGACCGCGCCGGTGTAGACCACGACCTGCACCACACCGAGGAACACGGCGTCCTGCGCGATGTAGAAGACGGCGAGCACGATCATCGTCATGGCGAGGAACAGCGCCGAGTACACGGCTTTCGGGGCGACGACGACGCCGAGCGCCCCGAGCACCGCGACGGCGCCGAGGATCCAGAACTGCACGGCCTCCCCGGTGGAGGTCGTGACGAGTTCGGCGGCGAGCAGGACGGTGGTCACCGGTGTTCCTCCCCGTCGGCGGCGGACACGTGCTCGGGCACCGGGATCGTGCCCCGGTAGTAGTCCTCGTCGGTGGCGCCGGGCGCCATGGGATGCGGAGGTGGCTGCATCCCGGATTCGAGGGGGGCGAGCAACCGGTCCTTCTCGTAGATCATGTCGGTGCGGTTGTCCGCGGCCATCTCGTACTCGTTCGTCATCGTCAGCGCGCGGGTCGGGCACGCCTCGATGCACAGTCCGCAGCCGATGCACCGCAGGTAGTTGATCTGGTAGACACGTCCGTACCGTTCCCCGGGCGAGTACCGCTCCTGATCGGTGTTGTCGGCGCCCTCGACGTGGATGGCGTCGGCCGGGCACGCCCACGCGCACAGTTCGCAGCCGATGCATTTCTCGAGCCCGTCCGGATACCGGTTGAGCTGGTGGCGTCCGTGATAGCGGGGTGCGGTGGGTCTCTTCTGCTCCGGATACTGCTCGGTGTTGGGCTTCTTGAACATCGTCGTGAGCGTCACACCGAAACCGGCCAGCGGTCCGCGGAATTCGACCATCACGATCCTCCTGGGAGACGACCCGCCGAAGCGGGCGGGCTCGGTCGGGTGCCCGACCGGGCAGGTAGTGGCGGCACGGGGAATCCACCGGCCATGGCGTCGAATTCCTCGTCGGGTCCGGGCAGCTCGATCGCCTGTGCGGTACGCCGGGTCCGCCGCGCGCGCAGGGACAGGTAGCCGAACAGCAGCGCCGTGGACAGCACACCGGCGACGATGAGACTCGCGGTGCCGGGAAGCACGTCGTGGCCGTCGAGGAGGCGCAGCACGGCCACGACCATCACCCACACCACCGAGACGGGGATGAGCAGTTTCCAGCCCAGGGCCATGAACTGGTCGTATCGCAGCCTCGGCAGAGTGCTGCGCAGCCAGACGAAGACGAACAGCACGACCCACACCTTGATCACGAACCACAGCAGCGGCCACCAGCCCGAGTTCGCGCCGCTCCACAGCGTCAGCGGCCACGGCGCGTGCCAGCCGCCGAGGAACAAGGTGGTCGCGAGCGCGGAGACAGTGACCATGTTGACGTACTCCGCGAGCATGAACATCGCGAACCGCAGCGACGAGTACTCGGTGTGGAAGCCGCCCACGAGTTCGCCTTCGGCTTCGGGAAGATCGAAGGGAGCGCGGTTGGTCTCCCCCACCATCGACACCGAGTACACCAGGAACGACGGGAGCAGCAGCACGACGAACCACAGGTCGTTCTGCGCGGCGACGATCCCCGAGGTCGACATCGTGCCCGCCTGCAGGAAGACCGCGGCGAACGCGAGTCCCATCGCAATCTCGTAGGAGATGACCTGCGCGGTGGAGCGGAGGCCACCGAGCAGGGGGTAGGTCGAGCCGGAGGCCCAGCCGGCGAGCACGATGCCGTAGACGCCGACGGAGGTGATCGCCAGAACGTAGAGGACCGCGACGGGAAGATCCGTGAGCTGCAGCGGCGTTCGAGTTCCGAAGATCGACACCTCCGGTCCGAACGGGACGACCGCGAACGCCATGAACGCCGGGGCCGTCGCGATGATCGGGGCGAGCAGATAGATCGGCTTGTCCACCCCGGTCGGGATGATGCCTTCCTTGAGAGCGAGTTTCAGGCCGTCGGCGACGGTCTGGAACAGTCCTTTCGGTCCCACCCGGTCGGGTCCGACCCGCATCTGCATCCAGGCCATGATCTTGCGTTCGGCGAGGATCATCACGAGCGTGGTCAGAACCAGGAACGCGAAGATCGCGAGGGCCTTCACGACGACGAGCCACCACGGATCGATACCGAACATCGACAGGTCCACGGACTGCTGGGCGGTGACGCTCATCGCGGATCCTCCTCGGCCGATCCCGTGCTCGTCGTCGCGGCGGCTCGGATCCGCACCACATCACCGGCGGTGACGCCGAGATCGAGGTGCACCATCGAACCCGGCGAGGCGGTGGGCAACCAGACGACACGGTCGGGCAGCTCGTCGATCACCAGCGGAAGCGTGATCGACCCGCGTCCGGTGGAGACGGTGAGCGAACGGTGGTCGGCCGCCCCGATCTCCGCTGCTGTCGCGGCCGACAGGCGGGCGACGGGTTCGTGCGCCGTCCCGGCGAGGTGGGGTTCGTCGTCCTGCGACCGGCCCGCGTCGAGGAGCATCCGCCAGGTGGCGAGGACCGCCTCCCCGAGAACGGGACGTGGTGCAGGTCGCGGAGACGTCACCGGTGTCTCGGGGACGGCGCCCGTCCATCGCCCGAGGGCCGCGAGTTCGCGGCGCAGAGTGTCGACGTCGTGGGAGCCGGGACCGTCGAGGCCGGGATCGAGATCCAGAGCATCGGCGATCGCCGCGAGCACCCGGTGATCGGGCAGTGCCCCGGTGTCGCGGAGCGCGATCGGGAACACCCGCTCGCGCCCTTCCCAGTCGAGGAAGCTCCCGGCCTTCTCGGCTACCGGCGCGACGGGAAAGACCACGTCGGCGCGGTCGGTCACCGCGCTGCGCCGCACTTCCAGACTCACGACGAACCCGGCGCCGTCGAGGCCGGCATGTACGGCATCGGGATCGGGCAGGTCGGCGGGTTCGAACCCGGCGACCACGAGCGCGCCCAGCGCGCCCTCGGTGGCTGCGGCCAGGATCGCCGCGGTGTCGCGACCCGGCCGGGACGGCAGGGTGTCGGCCGCAAGACCCCAGGCCGACTCGATGTCGCGACGGGCCTGCGGGTCGTCGACCGGGCGGCCCCCGGGCAGCAGGGTCGGGAACGCACCCGCTTCGAGGGCGCCGCGATCACCGGCGCGCCGCGGGATCCACGCCAGGCGGGCTCCGGTCTCATCGGCGAGGGCCGCCGCGGCGGACAGTGCACCGGGCGACACTGCAGCGCGCTCCCCCACCAGCACGATCGCACCGGGAGTTCGCAGCGCGGCGGCCGCGTCGGAGGACGATCCGGTGCGGATCGCGTCGAGTGCACGCGCCTCGTCGCCCGGTACGCACTGCTCGAGTCGCCCCGACAGTTTGTGCACGCCGCGCGAGGTGAACGGCGCGATCGTGAAGACCTGCAGCCTGTTCCGCCGGACCGCCTTGCGCAGCCGCAGGAAGACGATCGGCGATTCCTCCTCGGGTTCGCATCCGACGAGCAGCACCGCCGGCGCGCGGTCGAGGTCGCGGTAGGTGACCTCGAGGTGCCGTCCGGCGACCCGTGCGGCGAGGAAGGCCGTCTCCTCGTCCGACAAGGCGCGGCTGCGGAAGTCGATGTCGTTGGTGCCGAGCGCCGTACGCGCGAATTTCGCGTAGGCGTAGGCGTCCTCGACGGTGAGCCGGCCGCCGGTCAGGACTGCGGCCCTGCCACGTGCCGCCGCCAGCCCGCGGGCGGCGACCCCGAGCGCCTCGATCCACGAGGCAGGGACGAGCGCTCCCGTGTGGTCGCGGACGAGGGGCGTGGTGAGGCGGTCGTCGGCGGTGGCGTAGGTGAACGCCCAGCGTCCCTTGTCGCAATTCCATTCCTCGTTGACCTCGGGGTCGTCTCCGGCGAGGCGACGCAGCACGGCTCCGCGACGGTGGTCGGTGCGTTGGGCGCAACCGCTCGCGCAGTGTTCGCACACGCTCGGTGTGGAGACCAGGTCGAACGGGCGGGCGCGGAACCGGTAGGCGGCGCCCGTGAGGGCACCGACCGGGCAGATCTGGACGGTGTTGCCGGAGAAATACGACTCGAAGGGTTCCTCGGTGTAGATGCCGACCTGCTGCAGCGCTCCGCGGTCGAGCATGTCGACGAACCGGTCGCCCGCGACCTGATCGGCGAAGCGGGTACATCGGGCGCACAGCACGCACCGTTCGCGGTCGAGGAGCACCTGTGAGGAGATCGCGATGGGTTTCGGATAGGTGCGTTTGGTGTCCTCGAAGCGGGACTCGGCGCGGCCGTTGGACATCGCCTGGTTCTGCAGCGGGCACTCGCCACCCTTGTCGCACACCGGGCAGTCGAGCGGATGGTTGATGAGCAGCAGTTCCATCACGCCGCGCTGTGCCTTGTCGGCCACCGGCGAGGTGAACTGGGTGCGCACGACCATCCCGTCGGTGACCACCGAGGTGCACGAGGCGAGCGGTTTGCGCTGGCCCTCGACCTCGACGAGGCACTGGCGGCACGCGCCGACCGGCTCGAGCAGTGGGTGGTCGCAGAACCGCGGGATCTGCACCCCGATCAGTTCGGCGGCGCGGATCACGAGAGTGCCCTTCGGCACGGCGATCCCGGTGTCGTCGATGGTGACGTTCACGAGGTCGGTGGTCTCGGACTTCTCCGCACCGGCACCGGACACGGCGGTCATCGCTCGCCTCCTTCCGCGGGGGTATCGGCGGCGAGCGTCGACAGGTGCGGGTCGAACGGGCAGCCGCCGTGCTCGAAGTGGGCGAGATACTCGTCGCGGAAGTACTTCACCGAGGAGGTGATCGGGCTGGTCGCACCGTCACCGAGCGCGCAGAATGCCCGGCCGAGGATGTTGTCGGAGATGTCGAGCAGCTTCTCCAGGTCGGCTTCGGTACCCCGACCGTGTTCGAGCCGGTCGAGGATCTGCACGAGCCACCAGGTGCCCTCGCGGCAGGGGGTGCACTTGCCACACGATTCGTGGGCGTAGAACTCCGTCCAGCGCAGCACCGTGCGGACGACGCAGGTGGTCTCGTCGAAGATCTGCAGGGCCCGGGTCCCGAGCATCGACCCGGCGGCGGCGACGTTCTCGTAGTCCAGAGGGACGTCGAGATGTTCGTCGGTGAAGATCGGGGTCGACGAACCGCCGGGTGTCCAGAACTTGAGCCGGTGGCCGGCGCGCACACCCCCGGCGTAGCCGAGCAGCTCCCGCAGTGTGATGCCGAGCGGAGCCTCGTACTGGCCGGGGGCGGTGACGTGCCCGGACAGGGAGAACATCGCGAAGCCCGGTGATTTCTCGGTGCCCATCGAGCGGTACCAGTCCACACCGTTGCGGACGACGAGCGGGACGTTCGCGATGGATTCGACGTTGTTGACGACGGTCGGGCACGCGTACAGGCCGGCGACGGCGGGAAAGGGTGGGCGCAGACGAGGCTGGCCGCGTCGGCCCTCGAGGGAGTCGAGCAGGGCCGTCTCCTCACCGCAGATGTACGCGCCCGCACCGGCGTGGACGACGAGTTCGAGGTCGTATCCGGAACCGAGGATGTCGCGTCCTAGATAGCCGGCCTCGTAGGCCTCGGCGACCGCGGCGTGCAGGCGCCGCAGCACCGGGACGGCCTCCCCGCGCAGATAGATGAACGCGTGCCGGGCGCGGATCGCGTAGGCGGCGATGATGACGCCTTCGACGAGGGCGTGCGGGGTGGCCAGCATGAACGGGATGTCCTTGCAGGTTCCCGGTTCGGATTCGTCGGCGTTGACGACGAGGTAGTGCGGCTTGTCGTCGCCCTGCGGGATGAACGACCACTTGGTGCCGGTGGAGAATCCGGCACCGCCGCGGCCGCGGATCCCGGAGTCCTTCACCGCGGCGATGACGGCGTCCGGATCCGTACCGAGCGCGATGGGCAGGGCCTCGTAGCCGCCGTGCCGCCGGTAGGCGTCGAGGGTCCACGCCCGCTCCTCGTCCCAGTAACGGGTGAGCACAGGGGTCAGACCCGTCGGGGATTTCCCGACGGTGACGACGGCCTCGTCCTTCTCCGGCGGTTCCGGTGCCCGCATGTCGTGCTCGCGGGCGACCCCGAGTCCGGCCAGGGAGGCCGGTCCGGCGGTGCCGGCGGCGTCGAGCGCGCCGGGCCGGCGGTCGGGGAAACCGGCCAGCAGGCGTGCGGTGTCGCGGAAGCTGCGCAGCGGTGCGCCGCGCGTCGGTGTGGGCGTGCCGCCGGAGAGCAGTTCGTCGACGAGCTCGACCGCGGAGTCGACGGTGCGGTTGTCGAACAGCTCCCAGTCGACGGTCATCACCGGGGCGTAGTCGCACGCCGCGTTGCACTCGATGTGTTCGAGGGTGATCGCGCCGTCGGCGGTGGTCTCGTCGTGTCCGATGCCGAGCCGGGTGCACAGCGCGGAGAAGATCTCGTCGCCGCCCATCGTCGCGCACAGCGCGTTCGTACACACCCCCACGTGGTGGCGGCCCGTCGGCGAGCGGCGGTACATGGTGTAGAAGGTCGAGACGGCGGCGACCTCGGCGCCGGTGAGCCCCAGCCGCCGGGCACAGAACTCGATCCCGGCGGGCGTGATGTAGCCGTCCTCCGCCTGCACCAGATGCAGCAGCGGTAGCAGCGCCGATCGTGGCTGCGGGTAGCGCGCGACGATCCGGTCGGCGTCGGCGTCGAGACGGGCGCGCACGTCGTCGGGATAGCGGCGCGGCGCGTCGGGTGGGGTGAGATAGGTGTCCTCGTCGGGTCGCGGTCCGAGCGGGACGAGGACGGGTTCGCGCGCAGCGGGTTCGGTCATCGGCACGGCGGCGGTGGTCTCGCTCGTGGCCGCGGTGCCGACGGTCTCCGCGCCCGCGGCGCGCACGAATTCGGTGCTCATCGGTCCACTCCCCCCATCACCGGGTCGATGCTGGCGACGGCGGCGATGACGTCGGAGACCATGCCGCCTTCGCACATCGCCGCGACGGCCTGCAGATTCGTGAACGACGGATCGCGGTAGTGCACGCGGTAGGGCCGCGTGCCGCCGTCGCTGACCAGGTGGACGCCGAGTTCGCCGCGTGGCGATTCGACGCCGATGTAGACCTGTCCCGCCGGGACGCGGATGCCCTCTGTGACGAGTTTGAAGTGGTGGATCAGGCCCTCCATCGACTCGCCCATGATGTGGCGGATGTGGTCGGGCGAGTTGCCGAGTCCGTCCGGTCCGAGCTGCAGTTTCGACGGCCAGGCGATCTTGCCGTCCTGCACCATCACCGGGCCGGGACGGAGCCGGTCGAGGCACTGCTCGACGATCTTCAACGATTCGCGCATCTCCCCGATCCGCACGAGATAGCGCGCGTAGCAGTCGGATCCCTCGGCGGTGACGATGTCGAACTCGTAGGTCTCGTAACCGCAATAGGGTTCGGCGCGGCGCAGGTCGTAGGGCAGTCCGGTGGATCGGAGGATCGGGCCGGTGACGCCGAGGGCCATGCATCCGGTGAGATCGAGGCAGCCGATGTCTCGGGTGCGCGAGATGAAGATCGGATTGTCGGTGAACAACGCTTCGAGATCGGCGAGCCGGGCGGGCAGCGCGGCGAGCAGGTCGCGGATCATCGGCACGGCCTCGTCGGGCAGGTCCTGGGAGAGTCCGCCGGGCCGGATGTAGGAGTGGTTCATCCGCAGTCCGGTGATCGTCTCGAAGACGTCGAGGATCAGTTCGCGCTCGCGGAATCCGAACAGCATCGGTGTCGTCGCACCGAGTTCCATGCCGCCGGTGGCCAGCGCCACCAGATGCGAGGAGATGCGGTTGAGTTCCATCAGCATCACCCGCACGACCTGCGCGCGTTCGGGGACGAGATCCTCGATGCCGAGGAGTTTCTCGACACCGAGGCAGTAGGCGGTCTCGTTGTGGAACGGCGCGAGGTAGTCCATGCGCGTGACGAAGGTGACGCCCTGGGTCCAGTTGCGGTATTCGAGATTCTTCTCGATTCCGGTGTGGAGATACCCGATTCCGCAACGCGCCTCGGTGACCGTCTCGCCGTCGATCTCGAGGATCAGGCGCAGGACGCCGTGGGTGGACGGGTGCTGGGGTCCCATGTTGACGACGATGTGGTCCTCACCGCTGTCGCGCACGGCGGCGGCGATGTCGTCCCAGTCGCGTCCGACGGCGTCGAAGACGGTCTCGCCGGCGAGTTCGCTCATCACGTGTACGCCCTCCGTTCGTCGGGTGGCGGGATCCGGGCTCCCTTGTACTCCACGGGGATTCCGCCGAGAGGGTAGTCCTTGCGCTGGGGGTGCCCGCGCCAGTCGTCGGGCATCTCGATGCGCGTGAGCGCGGGATGACCGTCGAAGACGATCCCGAAGAAGTCGTAGGTCTCGCGTTCGTGCCAGTCGTTCGTCGGGTAGATGCGGTACAGCGACGGGACGTGCGGGTCGCTGTCGGGGATCGCGACCTCGAGACGCATGCGGCGGTTGTGGGTGATCGAGACGAGTGGATACACCGCGTGCAGTTCCCGGCCCGTCTCCTGCGGATAGTGCACGCCCGACACCCCGAGGCACAGCTCGAATCGGAGCGCGGGATGGTCGCGCAGGGTGCCGGCCACGAGGGGCAGCTGCTCGCGGCGGACGAAGGCGGTCAGTTGGTGGCGGTGCACGACGATCTTCTCCACCGCGTCGGCGTAACCCACCGCGGTGTCGCCGGAGCGTTCGTCGAGTACGTCCTCGAGGGTGTCGACGAGGTCGTCGAGGTACCCGCCGTAGGGACGGTCGGTGCTGCCGGGCAGCGTCACCCGGCGCACGAGGCGTCCGTAGCCGCTGGTGTCACCGGATCCACGCACCCCGAACATGCCGCGGCGGACCGCGATCACCTCGTCGGCGCGGTCGTCGTGGTCGGATCCGGTCCGTTCGAGATCGGTCATCGCGGCGGCACCGTCAGTTCGATGAGCGGACGCTGGGCCAGGGCGGCTTCCTCCGCGGCGCGGATCGCCTCGGCCCGGTTCACGCCGAGAGGCATCTGTGCGATCTTCTCGTGCAGTGTCAGGATCGCGTGGAGGAGCATCTCGGGCCGGGGCGGACAGCCCGGGAGATAGATGTCGACGGGGACGACGTGGTCGACACCCTGGACGATCGCGTAGTTGTTGAACATCCCGCCGGACGAGGCGCACACCCCCATTGCGAGCACCCACTTCGGTTCGACCATCTGGTCGTAGACGCGGCGCAGCGCGGGGGCCATCTTCTGGCTGACGCGCCCGGCGACGATCATCACGTCGGCCTGCCGCGGCGAGGCCCGGAACGCTTCCATGCCGAATCGGGCGATGTCGTAGCGTCCGCCCGCGGTGGCCATCATCTCGATGGCACAGCACGCGAGCCCGAAGGAGGCGGGCCACAGTGAACCCTTGCGTGCGAACCCGGCGAGTGTCTCGACGGTGCTGAGCAGGAAACCGCTGGGAACCTTCTCCTCGATGCCCATGACCTGTCACTCCCCCCGGAGTCGGACGGACCGGACGACCGCCGGACGGGTCGCGTAACCGCTTCGGGTACAACAGGTCCGGGCGTGCATGTGGGGCGTCAGTCCCATGTCAGGCCTCCTCGTTTCCACTCGTAGGCGTAGGCGACGAAGACGTTGAACATGAACAGCGCCATCGCTGCCAGACCGAAGACGCCGAGCGCGTCGAAGTGGACCGCCCACGGGTACAGGAAGACGATCTCGATGTCGAAGATGATGAACAGCATCGCGGTGAGGTAGTACTTCACCGGGAAGCGGCCACCACCCACCGGCTGGGGCGTCGGGTCGATGCCGCACTCGTAGGCGTCGAGTTTGGCACGGTTGTATCGGCTCGGACCCGCGAGGCTCGCCACCGCGACGGAGAAAACCGCGAAGGCCAGCGCGATGCCACCGAGTACCAGGATCGGTACATAGGCGTTCATGCCACCTCCGGTTCCTCGCGCGAATCCGGCCGCGGGCCTTCTCGTCGCCCGCGCACCCACTCCGCCGTGCACCGGGGTCCTCGCCCCAGGGCGGGCATGTGAGTTACGGCACACACTAGTGGTGTTCGCGTCGGACTTGTCGCGATTTCACACCCCCGATTCGGGGCGGCGTGTCGGGCTGCTCCGCACCGGGAAGGAGGGTAGATTCCCCTCCCCTCATACAGGTTCGCGGTCTGCCGGCCGCGCCCGAAGGGTCAGGAGTGGCGGGAGGTGAGCAGAGCAAGGACCTGCCGGCCGAGCCGGATCGGGTCGACCGGATGCCGCAGCGCCACCTCGGCGCCCGACCAGCGGGCCAGCCATTCATCGTCGGCGCGGGCGATCAGGACGACGATCGGCGGACACGAGTCGAGTTCGTCCTCGAGCTGCTTCGCGATCCCCATTCCGCCGGCCGGAGCGGATTCACCGTCGAGCACGGCGAGATCGATGTCGCCGGCATGCATGCGTTCGACGACGACCGGTGGTGTCGCGACCTCCACATAGTCGAGCGGGGGCAGATCCGGGTGCAGGCGGGTACCGAGGGCATCACGAACCTGCTGCCGCACGGTCGCATCGTCGCTGTAGACGAGGATGCGCAGCGAGTCGGTCACGGGCACGATGCTAGCCGAGGCCGGTGGTTCGCCCGGGGAACCCGCGTGTCGCGGGGCGGTACGGAGACGGAGCCCGAGATCAGGATCCGCTTCCGAGAAGATGCCACCGCCCCCGGACATCGGAACGGGCAGCCGTCTCCGCCTCGTCGTCGTGGATGATCGAGGCGGGCGCGATCATCAGGTGCGCCAGGACGATGCACGCACCGGTCAGCATGGCGAACGCACCGCCGATCAGATAGGACCCGGTGAACACCGCCGCCAGGAAACCGATCGTGAGCATTCCCGTGAGCGCGATGATCGCGAGAATTCGCCGACTCGAGCGTGGTATCGAATCGGGCCTCTTGCCTGTGGATGCAACCATGAGCATCTCCGTTCCTCCCCGGAACGACCCCTCCCGCACTCCCGCGTCCACTCACCATCCCTGTCGACGAATTGTCGGTGACGAGCGGACCCCCGCAGGAGCCGGTTACGGCCATTCCCTTCTCCGCTCGGGCCGTGAGCGGTTTCGATAACAGAATACTATCAAATGTGACATGCGTCTCGTGATCTGTTTGTGGGGCATCACTAATCCGACAGGCACCCTGAAATCTGCCGGTCACCGACGGGCTCGAAAGAAGGTTAGGCTCACCTCTTGATCTGCCCCCATCGCCGAGAGGTACCCATGAAACTCCGATCCCTGCGCCCCGGCCGCGAGCCTCGCCCGGTAGCCCTGATGCGCATTCCGCGCGCGACCGCCGTGCTGGTCGCCGCCGCCGTCGCCCTCACGGCCTGCTCGTCCGGAGCCGACATCGAGCCGAACGACTCACCCACCGGCGAATTCGAGCCCGTCGTGATCGAACACGCACTGGGGACCGCCGAGATCGACGCGCAACCCGAACGGGTCGTCACGCTCGGGATGGGCTCGGCCGAGACGGCGATCGCATTGGGTGTCACCCCGATCGGTGTGGAGGAATATCCCTGGGGCAGCGACGAAACGGGATATCTGCCCTGGATCCACGAGGAATTGACCGAGCGTGACGAGCCGCTGCCCGAACAGTTCACCGGCGGAGCCGAGGTGGACGTCGAGGCGATCGCCCGACTCGCGCCGGACGTCATCCTTGCTCCGTGGTCCGGGATCACGCAGGAACAGTACGACCTGTTGTCCGCGATCGCCCCGACCGTCGCCTATCCCGAACTGCCGTGGACGATCACCTGGCAGGACCAGATCGAGACCATCGGCACCGCCCTCGGCCGGCACGAGGAGTCCCTCGGCCTGATCACCGAGATCGAGGACACCTTCGAGGCCGCCGCGGCTGCCCATCCCGAGTACACCGACGTGACGTTCTCCTACATCTACAACACCGGCCCCGGCACGCTCGGGGTGTTCATGCCCGATGAACAACGGGTGGCGATGGTCCGCGGACTCGGATTGACGGTCGACCCGGTCGCGGAGACGCTCGAGGAGACCGAGGGCACCGACTCCGCGGTCATCGGTCTCGAGAACGCCGGCCTGCTGTCCGAATCGGACCTGATCTTCACCTTCTACTCCGACCCGGCGAACCGCGCCGAGATCGAAGCCCAGCCGGTCTACCGGCAGATCCCGGCGGTCGCCCGCGGGTCGCTGGTCGCGCCGAAGGAACAACCTTTCGTCACCGGCTCGTCGATCATCAATCCGCTCACCGTGCCGTGGGCGATCGACCGCTACATCCCGCTCATCGACGAGGCGCTCGCGAAGCTCGACCGCTGAGCCGGACGCCACCGGTGGTGCGCCCGGCTCCCGGGTGTCACCGCCGGTGCGCGAGCCTGCGGATCATCAGATCACCGATGGACTGCATGATCTGCACCATCACGATGAGAACGACCACCGCGACCAGCAGCACCGGCGTGTTGAACCGCTGGTAGCCGTAGACGATCGCGAAGTCGCCGAGACCGCCACCACCGATGACGCCGGCCATCGCCGAGTAGCCCACCAGCAGCACGAGCGTGAGGGTGGCTCCGGCGATCAGCGGCGACAACGCCTCCGGCAGCAGCACCTTGCGCACGATCTGGAGGTTCGTGGCTCCCATCGCCTGGGCCGCCTCGACCCGGCCGCGCGGCACCTCCCGCAACGCGGATTCGACGATCCGGCCGAAGAACGGGATCGCGCCGATGGTGAGCGGCACGATCGCCGCAGTGGGCCCGATCGCGGTGCCCACGACGAAGCGGGTGAACCCGATCAGGGCGATCAGCAGAATGAGGAAGGGCAGCGACCGGAACAGGTTGACGATCACACCGAGAACGGTGTTGAGCGTCCTGCGGGGCCACAGTCCGGACGGTGAGGTCAACTGCAATACGATCCCGACCAGCACACCACCGACGATGGTGAGCAGGAACGACACGGCAACCATGTAGAGCGTCTCGAGGGTGGCTTCCCACACTTCCGGGAAGGCGTCGTACCACTGCAGCTTGTTCATCGCGCCTGCACCGTCATTCCGTGAGTCCCTCCAGTTCGCCTTCCGTCCCCCAGGCCAGGCTCAGGTACGGGCGTTCGGCCACGAATCCCTCGATGCGTGCCCGGTCGGTGCCCGCCGTGAACCGCAGGCGCATCCGGCCCACGGTGACGCTGCCGACCTGTTCGACCCGGCCACCGACCACTGCGACATCGGTGTCGAGGGCACGGATCATCTCCGCGAGCCACGGTCCGTGTGCGGCATCGCCGATTGCGGTGACCAGAGCCGTGTCCGCACCCGATCCCGCCGACGGGTCGGTGCCGACCGGGACGAGTGCGTGCCCGAGTGCCGATTCGGGATCGGCGACGAGATCGACGATCCGGCCGGTCTCGACGACCTGCCCTGCGGCGAGACGTGCGGCCGAGGTGCAGATCCGGCGCAGCACCCCGAGTTCGTGCGTGATCACCACGACCGTGACACCCAGTCGTCTGTTCACCTCGGCGACGAGATCGAGAACCTGATCGGTGGTGTCGGGGTCCAGGGCGCTCGTGGCCTCGTCGCACAGCAGTACCTCCGGTTCGGCCGCGAGTGCGCGGGCGATACCCACACGCTGTTGCTGACCACCGGACAGCTGCGACGGGAAGCTCTCCCCCTTGCCCACCAGGCCGACGAGATCGAGCAGTTCCAGGGCTCGTTTCCGTCGCTGCTCCTTGCTCACCCCGGCTACCTCGAGCGGGAACTCCACGTTCCGGATCACCGTGCGCGAATGCAGCAGGTTGAACTGCTGGAAGACCGTCCCGATCCGGCGACGGGCCGCACGCAGATCGGCGCCGGACAACGTCGACAGATCGTCCTTGCCGAGCAGGATCCGTCCCGAGGTGGGCCGCTCGAGCAGGTTCAGGCAGCGCAACAGGGTGGACTTGCCGGATCCGGACGGGCCCACGATGCCGTAGATCTCGCCGTCCGGGATCTCGAGCGACACCCCTCGCAGCGCCGCGACCTCCCCGGAGCGCCCGGCTCCGGGGAAGGTCTTGACGAGGTTCTCGACGACGATCATCAGTTCGTCGGGTGAACCGGAAGCACGGCGCCGGAGTAGGTCTCCTCGATCCAGGCAGCCGTCTCGGGCGATTCGAGAGCCTCGGCGAGAGCGGTGACGGCCGGGTCGTTCTCGTTCTCGGCCCGCACGACGAGCAGGTTGGAGAAGGGGTTGTTCTCCACCTTCTCGGTGACGATGGCGTCGTCGGCCGGATCGAGGCCGGCTTCGAGCGCGTAGTTGGAGTTGATCACGGCGGCGGTGATCTGCGCGTCGTCGAGCTGACGGGCGAGCTGCGGACGCTCGATGCCGACGAGGTTCAGGTTCTTCGGGTTGGCGGTGATGTTCGATTCGGTGACCACCGACAGGTCGGCGTCCTCGAAGGGCACGTCCATCTCGATCAGCCCGGCCGATTCGAGCAGGTACAGCGCGCGGGCGTAGTTGGTGGTGTCGCGCGGCACGGCGACGGTGTCGCCGTCCTTCAGCTCGTCGAGCGAGCCGATCTTGTTCGAGTACAGGCCGATCGGCTCGAGGTGCACGTCGGCGACCGCGACGAGATCGTCGACACCCTTCTGCTTCTGCCAGTCCGTCAGGTAGGGCTCGTGCTGGAAATAGTTCGCGTCGACGTCGCCGGCCTCGAGCAATTCGTTGGGATCGACCTCACCGGTGATCTCGACGATGTCGAGCGTGTAGTCGCCCAGCGCCCCGGTGCTCACGACGTGGTCGAGGATCTCGACGTGCGGAGTGGACGATGCAGAGATCCGGAGGGTGGTGCCGTCCTCTTCGGACGACGAGCAGGCCGCGAGACCCACCGCGAGGGTGAGCGCAGCGGAGGCGACGACGATACGACGCAGTGACATCGGGTGGATACCTTCCGTAGGGATAGCGGGACGGACAGAATCGATTATCGGGGTGCAGCGAAGCGGGCGAGGAGATCCGCGTGAAAACGCTCCGCCACGTTCGGGTGTGCCCGGAGGCGGGATTTGAGTGCGTTGAGGCCGTAGACGGCGTGCAGGGTACCGCCGTGCGCGTCGGGACCGACACCGCGGGCGGCTGCTGCGAGTTCTGCGGGCAACTCCACCGGCGGGAGTGCCCGGTCGAGGCCGGGATTGAGGAAGAACGGCAACGACACGCGGTCCGTGCCCGCGGGCGGGGGCAGCACCCGATGGACCGTCGCCTGGAGGTAGCCACCGGTGGCGACCTCGAGGAGTTCCCCGATATTGACGATGAAATGCCCTGGGAGCGGGTCGATGTCGACCCAGCTACCGTCGAGTTCGACCTGGAATCCGGTGCTGCCGGGTTCGGGATACAGCAGCGTCAACGCACCGACGTCCTTGTGACTGCCTACTCCCTGGTCGGTGACCGACCGGTCGTGCCCGGGATAGCGCGCGATCTTGAGCAGCGGGTCGGGATCGGCAAAGGCCTTCTCGAAGTGATCGGCCGGGGCGCCGAGCGATTCGGCCCAGGCACCGAGCAGCCGGCGTCCGACGTTGCCGGCCTCGTCGATCCAGCGCAGTGCCAGTTCGCGCAGTCGCGGGATCCGCTCCGGCCACAGATTGGGGCCGTGCAGCACCTCCCAGGGACGGTCGGGGCCGATCTCGGCGACGGCGTCGCGCTCCGGACCGATGTCGAGTTGTTCGCGCCAGTCGACGTTGCCCTGGGTGCGCTCGCCACCGACGCGGGTGTAGCCGCGGAAGTGAGGCGAGTAAATGTTCTCGACGGCGAGCTTGTCCGCCTCGGGAAGGGCGAAGAACTCGCGGGCCGCGGCGACGAGGTCGTCCGCGAGCACGGTGTCGATCCCGTGGCCGGCGAGATGGAAGAACCCGATCTCGTGGGTGGCGACCCGGAGACGATCGAGCAGAGCAGTACGTGTTGTGTCGTCGCCGTCGAGATCGGACAGATCGACGACGGGTAATACCGCCGAATCGGACATGATGTGCCTTTCGAACCGCATCGGATGCGAGGATTCCCGGTCGCTTGCCGGACCGTCGGTCGCGGCGGACTCAGGGAAATCGTGAGGGCAGGACGAGCTGCCCGGGCAGGGAGATCAGCGGCAACGACAACACGCAGGAGCCACGGCGCCCCGAGCGCGTGTGCTCACAGTCTGCGTGTGAGTGTTGCCCATGTTCTCCTCCGATGAGGCCGCGCGCGACCTTCGACGACAGTGGCGCCACGACGTGGTCCTGATCAAGGCTAATCGCCTCCGCGACCACCGGGCAAATCACCCCCGACGGGCAACGAGGCCCATTGCCGGCACATCACGTTCCTGCCAGCATACTGTCATGGTGGAAACGGTTCACGTCGCCGTGTACGACACCCTGGCGGACTGGGAGATCGGATACGTCACGGCGCACCTCGCGGATCCCGAATGGCAGCGGAATCCCGGACGGTACCGCGTCCGCACGGTGGGCGGCTCCGCCGAGCCGGTCACGACGAAGGGCGGACTGCGGATAGTCCCGGACACCGTGCTCGCGGATGTGACGCCGGAGGACAGCGCGATGCTGATCCTCGCGGGCAACGACATCTGGCCGACCGACGCCTACGCCCCC
This sequence comes from Rhodococcus sp. As11, assembly GCF_048957735.1. Classification (NCBI taxonomy): domain Bacteria; kingdom Bacillati; phylum Actinomycetota; class Actinomycetes; order Mycobacteriales; family Nocardiaceae; genus Rhodococcus; species Rhodococcus sp. As11. Next base: position 310,084 of record NZ_JARDJE010000004.1, on the reverse strand, counting down.
TTCGTCGAGAAGGCCCGGCAGTTCCTCGACGCCGGTGTACCGGTGGCCGCGGTCTGCGGCGCGACCGGTGCGCTCGCCGCCGCCGGACTGCTCGACGAGCGGCCCCATACGAGCAACGCCCTCGAGTTCCTGCAGCATGTCGGCTACGGCGGCGCGGGGCTGTACCGGGACGAGCCCGCGGTCACGGACGGTGATCTCATCACCGCGAGCGGCATCGCCCCGGTCGACTTCGCCCGCGCGATCTTCGCGCGGCTCGACATGTACGAACCGCGTGTCCTCGACGCCTGGTACGCCCTCTACGGTGAGCGCGACCCGCGAGGCTATTACGAGCTCATGACATCCGGGTCGTGACGGGGCACCGCGAGACGGACCTGCTCGGCGCGGTCTCCGCGATCGGTCCGACCCATGCCGACGCTGCACGTGCACCGTGCGACGAGACCGGCGTCGAAGCCCCGATGACGATCGGGCAAGGCATGCGCGCACTGTCCGCCGCGGTCGACCGATCGGCCGATCAGCTCCCCGGCGGACGACGCGGCGGATAGTGACGGATGAGCCCTTCCTGCACGACCGTCGCCACCAGCTCACCCTCGATCGTGAAGTAACGGCCCGTCGCCATCCCTCGGGAACCCGCGGCCACCGGCGATTCCGTGGCGTACAGATGCCACTCGTCGAAGCGGAGCGGACGGTGGAACCAGATCGAATGGTTGACCGTCGCGGCCACGATCCGGTCGAGTCCCCACGACAGACCGTGGGTGGTGAGAATCGAATCGAGGATGGTCGTGTCGGACGCATAGGCCAGCGTGGCGACGTGGAGCAGCGGATCGTCGGGCAACTGCCCGTCGGCGCGCATCCATACGCGGTTGTGACCGAGCTTCTCCCCCGCTCCCCGCAGCACCCATGCGGGGTCGTTCGCGTAACGCATGTCGATCGGCTTGAGGGCGCCGACGAAATGCGGCAGCTGGTCCTCGAAGCCGCGCAGACGTTCGCCGATCGGTGGAAGCGCTTCGGGCAGTGGAACTTCGGGGACGGTCACCGAATGTTCGAGTCCCTTGCCCCATCGCTGGAAAGCGGCGAGCATGACGAACAGTTCCTGCTCGTCCTGACAGGCGGTGACCATCCGGTTGGCGAAATCCCGGCCGTCCCGGTGGGTGACGACGTGGTAGTCGATGGGTCGCTTGACGTCGCCGCCCCGGATGAAGTGGGCGTTGACCGCGTGCACGGGACGATCACCCACGGTCCGCCCGGCCGCGACGAGCGCCTGCGCGACGAGCTGTCCGCCGAAGGTGCGGCTGCCGACCTGCGCCGGATGCCCGCCCCGGAAGACGTTCTCCTCGACCTGCTCCAGATCGAGCAGGCCGAGGAGAACATCGAGATCCCTTGTGCCCGAACGCGTCACCGGGTGTCTTTCTCACCCAGCCGGTGCACGTGGATGAGGTTGGTCGAACCCGAACGTCCGGGGGGCGCACCGGCGACGATCACGACGAGGTCGCCGCGCTGGTACCGGCCCAGCGACAACAAGGCGGCGTCGACCTGTTCGACCATCTGATCGGTGGTGTCGACCGGTTCGACCGAGAAGGTCTCGGTGCCCCACGTCAGTGCCAGCTGGTTACGGATGTGCGGGGCGGGCGTGAAGGCGAGCAGCGGCAGCGGCGTGTGCAGACGCGCCAGTCGGCGCACGGTGTCGCCGGACTGGGTGAAGGCGACGAGCGCCTTGGCGTCGAGACGCTCGCCGATGTCGCGGGCGGCGTACGAGATGACACCGCGCTTGGTACGCGGAACGTGCGTCAGCGCAGGCACTTCCGTCGAATCGGATTCGACGGCGGTGATGATGCGCGCCATCGTGCGGACCGTTTCGACCGGGAACTTCCCGACGGAGGTCTCACCCGAGAGCATCACAGCGTCGGCGCCGTCGAGCACCGCGTTCGCGACATCGGAGGCCTCGGCGCGGGTGGGACGCGAGTTCTCGATCATCGACTCGAGCATCTGCGTCGCGACGATGACGGGCTTGGCGTTCTCGCGCGCAATCTGGATTGCGCGCTTCTGCACGAGCGGGACCTCCTCGAGCGGCAGCTCGACGCCGAGATCGCCGCGCGCCACCATGACCGCGTCGAAGGCGAGGACCACGGCCTCGAGGTTCTCGACGGCCTCGGGCTTCTCGAGCTTGGCGATCACCGGCACGTGCCGGCCGACCCGGTCCATCACCTCGTGGACGAGTTCGACGTCGGCCGGGGACCGCACGAACGACAGGGCGATGAAGTCGACACCGAGACGGAGCGCGAACTCGAGATCCTCGATGTCCTTCTCCGACATGGCCGGAACGGAAACATTCATCCCCGGCAGGGAGACACCCTTGTTGTTGCTGACCGGTCCGCCCTCGATGACCCGGCAGACGACGTCGTTGCCTTCGACGGCCTCGACGACCAATCCGACCTTGCCGTCGTCGACGAGCAGCCGGTCGCCGGCGACGGCGTCCTGCGCGAGTTCCTTGTAGGTGGTCGAGACGCGGTCGTGGTCGCCCATCACGTCGTCGACGGTGATGCGGACGACCTCACCGTGCTCCCATACGGTGCGGTCCTCTGCGAATCGTCCGAGCCGGATCTTCGGCCCTTGGAGATCGGCGAGGATGCCTACGGCGTGCCCGGAGGCCTCCGACGCAGCGCGGACCCGGTTGTAGTGGCCCTCGTGGTCGGCGTGTTCGCCGTGGCTGAAATTCAGGCGGGCGACGTCCATTCCGGCGTCGACGAGATTCCGCAGGACATCGGGGTCGGCGGTGGCCGGCCCCATAGTGCAAACGATCTTGGTGCGTCGGGTCACGGTTCGAGCCTAGCCCTCGACGCCCGGACCCTCCATCTCAGCACCCCGGCGCGTGTCGCCGGGGTGCCCGTGAGACGGGCGATGCCGGGGCATCACGGACGAAGTTGACGTCCGTTCTTGTCGCGGACCTTGCCGGTGAGCATCAGGATGCCGTCGATCAACGGCCAGATGCCACCGATACCACAGGTGAGCCAGGTGACGGCGATCTGCGCGACCGCCACGCCCGGCTGGTCGAGATAGAAGCGTCCGGCACCGAAGGCACCGAGCAGGATCTCGAGCACGCCCGCGGTGACCTTGCTCTTGTCGGAGTACGGCTCGCCGGTGTAGGGATCGCGTCCGAAGGGCGCTGCGGCGTCGCGACCGTACGGGTTCGACGGGTCGGGGTAGCCGTAGGCGGGCATCACCCCGTAACCGGGCGGCGGGCCGTATCCCTGTCCACCCTGCGGCGGGCCGTAACTCTGCGCCTGGTGCGATCCCTGCGGACCGGTGTACCCACCCTGCGGCGGACCGTATCCCTGCGCCTGGTGCGATCCCTGCGGACCGGTGTACCCGCCCTGCGAAGGGTCCTGTTGCGGGGACCCGATCGGAAAGTGCGGATCGGGTGTCCCGTAGACCGGCCCGGCCCCGGACTCGGTCCGGCCCGGATGCTCGCCGTAGGGGTAGTCGCCCGGGGGCGGATAGTCGGACTGGTGCTCGGCCGGCGGCGGGTAACTCGGGGTGTTGCCCCAACCCGGTCCGTTGCCGACACCGGAATAGGTGTCCCATCCGGGCCCCGGAGTGCCGGTGGCACCACCGAGGGAGTCGAGGGTGGGCGGTTGCGCCGACAGCGAGGCCTGCGCGGTGGCGTCGTAGTCGAAGGCGCGCCCGAGATCGGGCGGCGGCGTCTGGTCGCTCTCCGACCGATCCGGGGCGTCCGCGCCGGGTCCGGACCCGGTCCGCTTCGTCAGGTCCGGCTTGGCAGGCTCCGAATCGGGTGCTCCCGCAGCTCCCGGGTCCTGTGTGGTCACGAGTGATCCCCCTTGTTGTCTCCGGACGTCGCCTCGTCGACTCTACCGGCGGCAGGCGAGGGGCCGGCGGTGCCGGCGGCAGGCGAGGTCCCGGCCGTCTCGTCCTCGGCCGCCGGGTCGGCCGCGTGCGCTGCCGCCCCCGGATTCAGTGTCGAAGGCTCCTCGCGACCCTTGCGCGCGAGGACGAAGTACGCGACCGCGAGCACGAACACGATGCCCGAGGTGAACGTGTTGATCCGGATGCCCGCGATCTCGGTGGCGGCGTCCGTGCGCATGAGTTCGATCCAGAACCGGCCCGCGCAGTACCCGGCCACGTAGAGGGCGAACAGTCGTCCGTGGCCGATCGTGAACTTCCGGTCGACGAGCACCAGCAACAGCACCACGGCGAGGTTCCACAGCAGTTCGTAGAGGAAGGTCGGGTGCACGACGAAGGCCACCTCACCCGTGGACACACCGTCGACCAGCCCGGGAGCGACCTGTCCCGCGCCGTTGCGCCGCTCGTAGATCTCGAGTCCCCACGGGACCGTGGTCTCGCGGCCGTAGAGTTCCTGGTTGAACCAGTTGCCGAGGCGCCCGATGGCCTGCGCCAGCAGGATCGCCGGGGCGAGCGCGTCCCCGAAGGCGGGCAGCGGGATCCCGCGCCGGCGGCACCCGATCCACGCACCCAGCGCACCGAACGCGACGGCGCCCCAGATACCGAGGCCGCCCTCCCAGATCTTCAGGGCGTCGACCGGGTCCGCCCCGGCTCCGAAGTATTTCTGCCAATCGGTGGCGACGTGATAGAGCCGCCCGCCGATCAGGCCGAAGGGCACCGCCCACACAGCGATGTCGAGGACGGTGCCCGCCTGCCCGCCGCGTGCGACCCAGCGGCGGTCGCCCCACCAGATCGCTACGACGATCCCGACGATGATGCACAGGGCGTAGGCACGGAGGGCGAAGGGCCCGAGGTACCAGACGCCCTGCGGCGGACTCGGCAGATATGCCAGAACAGACGCAGTGGATGTCACGAGTGCACGTTAGCGGAGCGAACGCCCTTCGCGAGATCCTGTGTGAGGGCGAGCAGCGCGTCGTGTCCCTCCGCGACTGCGGAGACCAGCGCCGAACCGACGATCACGCCGTCGGCGTAACCCGCGATCTCCGCGGCCTGTGCACCGTTGCGCACACCGAGGCCGACGCCGACCGGGATGTCGGAGTGCGTGCGCACCCGGGCGACGATCTCCGGCGCGCGGTTGTCGACACTGTCGCGAGCGCCGGTGACACCCATCGTCGACGTGGCGTAGACGAAGCCACGGCACTTGTCGAGGGTGATCGCGAGGCGTTCGTTGGTCGACGACGGTGCGACCAGGAAGATCCGGCCGAGCCCGTACTTGTCGGCGGCGGCGATCCACTCCTCGGCCTCGTCCGGCACGAGATCCGGTGTGATGATGCCGAGTCCGCCCGCCGCCGCGAGGTCGCGCGCGAAGTTCTCGACGCCGTACTTGCTCACGAGATTCCAGTAGGTCATCACGACTGCGGCGCCACCGGCGGCGGTGATCGCTTCGACCGCGGGGAAGACGTCGCGGACCCGGACGCCGTTGGCGATCGCCTCGAACGCAGCGTTCTGGATGGTGGTGCCGTCCATGACGGGGTCGCTGTACGGGATGCCGACCTCGACGAGGTCGCAGCCACCCTCGACGAGGACCTTCATCGCCTCGACGGAACGCTCGACGGTCGGATAGCCGACCGGGAGGTAGCCGACCAGCGCGGCGCGGTTCTCGGCGCGGCAGGTCGCGAAGATCTCGGTCAGGCGTTCGTGCGGGGCGCTCACTGGGCTGCTCCTTCGGGGCCGGTCTTGTCGGCGGACTCGTCGGTCGGCAGGTAACCGAACCACTTGGCGGCGGTGTCGACGTCCTTGTCTCCGCGACCGGACAGGTTGACGAGGACGATGGCGCCCTTGCCGAGTTCGGGGCCGAGCTTCACGGCACCGGCGACGGCGTGGGCCGACTCGATAGCGGGGATGATGCCCTCGGTGCGGCACAGCAACGCGAAGGCGTCCATCGCCTCGCTGTCGGTGACGGCGCGGTACTCGGCCCGGCCGGTGTCGGCGAGCCAGGCGTGCTCGGGGCCGACGCCGGGATAGTCGAGCCCCGCGGAGATCGAATGCGATTCGATGGTCTGGCCGTCCTCGTTCTGCAACAGGTACGAGTACGCGCCGTGCAGAGCACCGTGGGTGCCGCCGCCGATGGTGGCGGCGTGACGTCCGGTCTCGACCCCGTCTCCCCCGGCCTCGCAGCCGACGAGCTTGACGGACGGGTCGTCGATGAACGGATGGAAGATGCCGATCGCGTTCGACCCTCCGCCGACGCAGGCGACGACGGCGTCGGGCAGACGACCGGTGAGCTCGCGGATCTGGGCGCGTGCCTCGAGGCCGATGATGCGCTGGAAGTCGCGGACCATCGCCGGGAAGGGATGCGGACCGGCGGCGGTGCCGAAGCAGTAATAGGTGTTGTCGGCGTTGGTGACCCAGTCGCGCATCGCTTCGTTGATCGCGTCCTTGAGGGTGCGCGAGCCGGTCTTGGCAGCGATGACCTCGGCGCCGAGCAGACGCATGCGCGCGACGTTGAGCGCCTGCCGCTCGGTGTCGACCTCGCCCATGTAGACCCGGCATTCGAGACCGAACAGGGCGCACGCGGTCGCGGTGGCGACGCCGTGCTGGCCGGCGCCGGTCTCGGCGATCACGCGGGTCTTGCCCATGCGCTTGGCGAGCAGCACCTGCCCGAGCACATTGTTGATCTTGTGCGAGCCGGTGTGGTTGAGATCCTCGCGCTTGAGGAAGATGCGCGCGCCTCCCGCGTGTTCGCTGAGACGAGTGGCCTCGTAGACCGGGGACGGGCGACCGGTGTACTCGCGCTGCAGCCGATCGAGTTCGGCGAGGAAGCCGGGGTCGACGCGTTCCTTCTCGTAGGCGGCGGTGACCTCCTCGATCACCGCCATGAGCGCCTCGGGCACATAGCGGCCACCGAAGGCTCCGAAGTGGCCGCGGACGTCGGGTTCGTGCGCGGTCGGAGTGGCGAGGGCTTCGCTCATCGAGGGAAGCCCCCGGCCCTTGGCGGAAAGTGCGGAATCGTCTGCAGTCACGCGTCCAGTCTGCCCCACCACGCGACGCGGATCACATGGGGGTCCGGACCGGCCGGCACGGTCAGCGTGCAGGCTTGGGGCACGACGGATGCGTACCCACCGTCACCAGCTCGGCGACCGCCTGACGCGGATCCCCACTGGTCACCAGGCCCTCTCCGACGAGCACCGCGTCGGCGCCGGCACCCGCGTACGCGAGCAGATCGGCCGGCCCGCGGACACCGGACTCGGCGATCTTGAGCACGTTGCTGGGCAGGCCCGGCGCGATGCGCGAGAATGTCGTCTTGTCGACCTCGAGGGTCTTGAGGTTGCGGGCGTTGATCCCGATGACGGTCGCGCCGGCCTCGAGGGCGCGGTCGGCCTCCTCCTCGGTGTGCGCCTCGACCAGCGCCGTCATCCCGAGCGACTCGACCCGGTCGATCAGGGCCGTCAGCACGGTCTGTTCGAGGGCCGCGACGATGAGGAGCACGATGTCGGCGCCGTGCGCACGCGCCTCGTGGATCTGGTAGGGACCGACCACGAAGTCCTTGCGCAGCACCGGAATGCGGACCGCACGACGCACGGCGTCGAGGTCGGCCAGGCTGCCGTGGAACCGGCGTTCCTCGGTGAGGACGCTGATGGCACGAGCCCCTCCGGACTCGTAGGCCGCGGCGAGCTCGGCGGGATCGGCGATGTCGGCGAGAGCACCCTTCGAGGGACTGGCACGCTTCACTTCGGCGATGACCGCGATGCCGGGCTCGCGCAGCGCGGCCTTGGCGTCGATCGGCGGGGGCGCACTCGCAGCAGCAGCCTTCACGGAGGCAAGATCGAGGGCCGCCTCACGGGCGGCGACGTCGGCTCGCACTCCTTCGAGAATCGAATCGAGAACTGTCATCGTGGCTCGAGTCCTTTCCCACCCTGCTCAATCCCGATGTGATCAAGCTCATCGGATCTGTGTAGAAGAGTAGTGAACTGGTTTACAGCAGTCACCGGCGGGTGTCCGTATCACCCTCACCACCGTCGTCCGTGGGATCCTCACCTGCGTCCAGCGCGTCCCACAGGCCGCGTTCGGACAGCGGTTCGTCGCTCTCGGCGCGCCGGGCCGCAGCCTCGCGGCGCGCCGCCGGGGCGTCGTACTTCGACGACAGTCCGGCCTGCTCGCGCGGGGTGCGCCAGAGGGTCACCGCCGCGGCGAGGACGGCGACGGCACCGACGATCACGAGGATCGCGGGCAGCGGATACGTCTCGATGCCGGTCACCTCCGCGCGGTCCGGCAACGCGGCCACCCCGGCCGCCGTCTCGGGGTCGGGGTCCCCGGTCAGCAACCGTACCGCGGGGACCGCGGCTGCCACGGCGACGATCGCGACCACGACCGACACGAGACGTAATGCGAACCCGCGCACGGCGAAGACCGCGGCGACCGCCGCGAGCAGCACGAGAGCGAGCGGGGTCAGTGCCGCCGCCCAGCGGCCTCCCTCGAGGTCGTCGACGCGGTCGATGCCGAGACCGTCCGACGAGACCGCGGTGACCCATGTCATCCGGCTCGAGGCCCACAGCAGGGCGGCGCCGAGCCCGAGCAGCAGAGCGGCGATCACCGTCGGTCTGCGCCGGCGTACGGGGGCGGAGCCGGCGTCCGGCGTCTTCTCGGTCACCGCGCGTCACCGCCGTAGGTGGTGAGTGTGGACGCGGCGGCCACGGCAGCGAGTGCGGACATGGCCTTGTTGCGGGCCTCGGTGTCCTCGGCCTCCGGATCGGAGTCTGCGACGATGCCCGCACCTGCCTGTACGTAGGCGATGCCGTCCTTGACGAGAGCGGAACGGATCGCGATCGCGGTGTCGGCGTCACCTGCGAAATCGAGGTAGCCGACGATGCCGCCGTAGATACCGCGGCGGGTGGGTTCGAGTTCCTCGATCAGTTCCATCGCGCGTACCTTCGGCGCGCCCGACAGGGTGCCGGCGGGGAAACACGCGGTGACGGCGTCGAGGGCGTGCTTGCCCTCCGCGAGCCGTCCGGTGACCGTGGAGACCAGGTGCATCACGTGGCTGTACCGCTCGATGTGCCGGTAGTCGTGCACTTCGACGGTGCCCGGTGCGCACACCCGGCCGAGATCGTTGCGGCCGAGGTCGACGAGCATGAGGTGCTCGGCGTTCTCCTTCTCGTCGTGGACGAGGTCCTTCTCGAGCAGGAGATCCTCCTCCTCGTCCGCGCCGCGCCACCGGGTCCCGGCGATGGGATGGGTGGTGGCCACCCCGTCCGAGACCGTCACGAGCGCTTCGGGACTCGATCCGACGATCGAGAAGGCCGTCTCGCCGTCCGGGCCGGGAATGTGGAGCAGGAACATGTACGGGCTGGGGTTGGACGCGCGGAGCATCCGGTACACGTCGATCGGTGCTGCCTCGCAGTCGATCTCGAATCGCTGCGAGAGCACCACCTGGAAGGCCTCACCGGCCTCGATGTCGCCGATCAGCTTGCGGACGTCCGTGCAGAACGACTCGGTGGTGCGCTGACGGCGGTAGTCGGGCTCGGGCCGCGAGTAGGTCGCGACGGTGGCCGGAGCAGGCGCGGCGAGCGCCTCGGTCATGCGGTCGAGACGGGCCACCGCGTCGTCGTAGGCTTCGTCGACGCGCTCGTCCGAGCCGTCCCAGTTCACGGCGTTGGCGATGAGCCAGATCATGCCCTCGTGATGGTCCACGGCCGCGAGGTCGGTGGCCAGCAGCATCACCATCTCGGGGATCTGCAGGTCGTCCTCGGCGAGCGTCGGCAGCTTCTCGAGATAGCGGACGGCGTCGTAGCCGAGGTAACCCACCATGCCGCTGGTCAGGGGCGGCAGTCCGTGGATGCGGTCGGTGTGGAGCAGCTGCAGCGTCTCACCGAGGACGTCGACGGGGTTGCCGCCCGTCGGGGCGCCGGCGGGAACGTGCCCGTACCAGGCCGCACCGCCGTCGACGACGGTCAGCGCCGCCGGGCTCCCGGCGCCGATGAACGACCACCGCGACCACGACCGGCCGTTCTCCGCCGACTCGAGCAGGAAGGTCCCGGGGCGGTCGGCCGCGAGCTTACGGTAGGCCGACAGTGGGGTCTCCGCGTCCGCGAGCACCTTGCGGGTCACCGGGACCACGCGGTGCTCGGCGGCCAGCTGACGGAACTGCTCGCGGGTGGTCGTCGAATCGGACCGGCTGCCGCCGGAGGGGTCGGTTGTGGCTGCGGGAATGGTGGTGGGCTCGCCGGACATGCGCCCCATCATCCCAGGGGCGGTGTCCGGCGATGCAGCCGCGGTCAGACGACCTGGAACGACCGCTTGGCCAGACCCATCCAGAACCCGTCGACGACCTGGTCGATGCCGCGATCCGGAGTCTCCGAAGCACCGAGGGTGACGAACAGTGGCGCGAAGTGTTCGACGGTCGGGTGCGCGTACGGCATACCCGGTGCGCGGTTCCGGAAATCGAGCAGCGCGTCGACGTCGCCGCGGGCGAGTTGCTCGGCGGTCCAGTGGTCGAACTCCGACGACCAGCCCGGCGCGGCGGCCTCGGGCCGCGGGTCGCGCAGGAAGGGCAGACCGTGAGTGGTGAACCCGGAGCCGATGATCAGTACGCCCTGCTCACGCAGCGGGCGCAGCCGGGCGCCGAGGTGCAGCAGCCGTCCCGGATCGAGAGTGGGCAGGGAGATCTGCAGCACCGGAATGTCGGCGTCCGGGTACATGACGGTCAGGGGCACGTAGGCACCGTGGTCGAGTCCTCGGTTCGGCTGCTGCACCACCGGTTCGTCGTCGGGCATCAGTGCCGCGACCTGCCGGGCGAGATCGGGCGCCCCAGGACTGGTGTAGGTCACCTCGTAGAAGCGCCGCGGAAATCCCCCGAAGTCGTACACGAGCGGGGTGCCCGGCGTGGTCGAGCCGATGGTCAGCGGTGCGGATTCCCAGTGCGCCGAGACCACGAGGATCGCCGTGGGGCGCGGCAGGTCGGCCGCCCAGCGCTGCAGCTGCGAGACCCACAGTTCGCTGTCGACGAGCGGCGGAGCGCCGTGACTGAGGAACAGGGCGGGCGTGGTCGCGGAATCGGTGCTCATGACATCCCTTTCGGGTTGAAGCTTCAAGTATTATGAAGGACAACCCGCCCTGAGGGCATTCTGTTCCCGGGGGGCGGCGGCGAGACCGAACGAGCGAGGAGAACGCATGAGCAACGAGGACCCCCGGTGGCTCGATCCGACGCAGCAGAACGCCTGGCGCGCACTCGTCTCCGTCATCACGCGATTGCCGGCAGCGCTCGACACCCAGATGCAGCGCGACTCCGACATGACCCACTTCGAGTACTTCGTCCTCGCACTGCTCTCCGAGCACCCCGAGCGCAGGCTCCGTCTCAACGCCCTCGCCGCCGAGGCCAACGCGTCGCTGTCGCGGCTGTCCCACGTCGTCACCCGCCTCGAGAAGCGCGGCTGGGTGCGACGCGAACCGGTTCCGGGCAGTCGCGGTTCGTACGCCGTGCTCACCGAGGCCGGCTACGACACCGTCGCCGAGGCGGCGCCGACCCATGTCGACGCCGTGCGCAGGCTGGTGTTCGACGGTCTCGACGACCAGCAGGTGCGCGCGCTCGCGCGTCTCGGTTCCGCTCTGGTCGAGCAGATCGACGAGGGAATCGCCGGCGGTATCGGCAAGGCCTGAGCCGTCCCACCGTCACGTGGTGGGGCGGCTCCTCGGTACGTCCCGGAACGACATGGTCGGGTCGTGGCTGCGCTCGTCCCGGACGGCACCGCTCGCGTCGGTGACCTCGTAACCGATGGTGTTCAGCCGAGCGGAGTTCCGCCCACACCCCAGTTCTCGCGGGGCACCTCGGTGATCGTCACCCACACCGACGACGGATTCTTGCCCGAGGCCTCGGCGTACGCGCGGGTCACCGCGGAGATCACCTCGGCCTTCTGCTCGTCGGACAGGCCCGGCGTCTGACTGATCTGGATGAGAGGCATGCGGGCATTGTCGCAGCCCGCCGCACGACCCGCCGATCGGTCCCGGCTATTCGGCGATCTGCGGCGTTTCGAGCAGGACGTCGGTGTCGAAGCAGGTGTGCGTGCCGGTGTGGCAGGCGGCACCGACCTGGTCGACGACCAGCAACACCGTGTCGCCGTCGCAGTCGAGGCGCACCTCGTGCACGTACTGGGTGTGCCCGGACGTCTCGCCCTTGACCCAGTACTGCTGCCGCGACCGCGAGTAGTAGGTGGCCTTGCGGGTCGCCAGGGTGCGGGCGAGCGCCTCGTCGTCCATCCACGCCATCATCAGCACGGCGCCGGTGGCCCGCTCCTGCACGACGGCGGCGAACAGACCGTCGTCGTTGCGCTTCAGCCGGGCGGCGATCGCCGGATTCAGGATGTCGCTGCTCATCGAACCGTGATCCCTTCCGCACGCATCGCGTCCTTGACCTCGCCGATGGTCAGCTCCCGGAAGTGGAAGACGCTCGCGGCGAGCACCGCGTCGGCACCGGCCTGCACGGCGGGCGCGAAATGCTCGACGGCTCCGGCGCCCCCGGAAGCGATGACGGGCACGTGCACGGCCCCGCGCACGGCCTCGATCATCTTCAGGTCGAATCCGTTCTTCGTGCCGTCGGCGTCCATCGAGTTGAGCAGGATCTCGCCGACCCCGAGTTCCTCGCCGCGCCGGGCCCACTCGACCGCGTCGATCCCCGTACCGCGGCGACCGCCGTGCGTGGTGACCTCCCAGCCGCTCGGCGTCGGTTCCTGACCGGCGGGCACGGTGCGCGCGTCGACCGACAGCACGATGCACTGCGAGCCGAAGCGCCCGGACATCTCGCGCAGCACCTCGGGCCGGGCGATGGCCGCGGTGTTGACCGAGACCTTGTCGGCGCCGGCACGCAGCAGCCGGTCGACGTCCTCGACGGTGCGGACGCCACCTCCCACGGTGAGCGGGATGAACACCTGCTCGGCGGTGCGCGTGACGACGTCGAGCATGGTGCCCCGGTCGCCGCTCGACGCGGTGACGTCGAGGAAGGTCAGTTCGTCGGCACCCTGCTCGTTGTAGAGCGCGGCGAGTTCGACCGGGTCACCCGCATCGCGCAGGTTCTCGAAGTTGACACCCTTGACCACCCGCCCCGCGTCCACGTCGAGGCACGGGATGACCCGCACGGCCAGTGTCATGTTCGATCTCCTTCGGAACCCGACTGCTCGGCCACGGACCGTTCCGTCGCCGACTGCACAATCTCCAGTATCTCGCCGTGCACTCCGGGCGCTGCGGCGACCACCGATCCGGAGCCGATCCGCCACGGTTCGCCCGCGAAGTCGGTGGCGATCCCACCGGCCGCCCGCACCAGCGCGACACCGGCCGCGTTGTCCCACGGGTGGTGGCCGAACACGACCGAACCGCCGATCGCACCTCCCGCTGTGAATGCCAGGTCGGCACCCGTGGAGCCGTGCATCCGCAACCGTGCGACCCGCCGGCTCAGCTCGGTGATCACGGCGAGGCGGCGGGTGCCGGGAACGCGACCGCGACTGTCGATGTCGAAACTTCCGACGGCGATCATCACGTCCTCGAGCCGTGCCGGCTGCAGCGGTTCGGTGGGCGTTCCGTTCACGAGCAGCGGCCCCTCGGCGATTCCCGCGAAATGCTGCTTCGTGAGGGGCAGCCACGTGAGTCCGAGGATCGGCTCCCCGTTCTCGACGAGCGCGAGGAGGATCCCGGCCATCGGCAACCCGGCGGAGTAGTTGATCGTGCCGTCGATCGGATCGAGCAACCAGACGGTGCCCTCCCCCGCGGACGGGCCGCCGAACTCCTCACCGTGCACGGGGATACCGGTGCGCTCGGCGAGGGCACCGGAGATCCGCCGCTCGAGTTCGAGATCGAGGTCGGTCGCGAAGTCGTTCGGCCCCTTGTCGACGGAACGCGGCGCACCGTGCCCGGCGACGAACCGTTCCGCGACCTCGTCGAGTACACCGCTCGCGACGGCGAGCAGCCGGTTCAGGTCTGCGGGATCGGTCATCGGTCAGCGCGAGACGGCGTCGAGCGCCTCGGTCAGCGTGAATCGGCCCGCGTACAGCGCCTTTCCGATGATGGCACCTTCGACACCCTCGTCGACGAGCGTCGCGATGGCACGCAGGTCGTCGACGGTCGAGACGCCACCGGAGGCGACGACCGGCGATTCGGTGGCCGCGCACACCTCGCGGAGCAGGTCGAGATTGGGGCCGGAGAGGGTGCCGTCCTTGGTGACGTCGGTGACGACGTAGCGCGAGCAGCCGTCGCGTTCGAGGCGTTCGAGCACCTCCCACAGGTCGCCGCCGTCGGAGACCCAGCCGCGGCCGCGCAGCCGCCACTGGCCGTCGAGGAGCTTGACGTCGAGGCCCACGGCGATGCGGTCGCCGAACTCGCCGATGACGCGCGAGCACCACTCGGGATTCTCGATCGCGGCGGTGCCGAGGTTGACGCGGGCGCAGCCGGTCGCGAGGGCGGCGGCGAGGGTCTCGTCGTCGCGGATGCCGCCCGACAGCTCGACCTTCACGTCGAGTTCGCCGATGACCTCGGCGAGGAGGGCGCGGTTGTCGCCGCGACCGAACGCCGCGTCGAGGTCGACCATGTGCACCCATTCGGCTCCGGCGTTCTGCCATTCGAGGGCGGCGTCGCGGGGCGAACCGTAGCCGGTCTCGCTGCCCGCCTCTCCCTGAACGAGGCGAACTGCTTCACCGTTGACGACGTCGACTGCGGGCAAAAGGACCAGGCTCACTGCGTACACATTAGTGCCTGTACCTGTGACATCGCCAAACGCGTGGCCGGGACGCCGGGAAAGCGCCGTGCGTCATGCCGACCGTGCTGCGTCGAGGGCCCGGCAGGTCGGGGTCGGACGGCCGGTGTACTCGTCGACGGACCCCTCGTACAGCACGGTGCCGCCGTGCCGTCCCGGTCCCGGCCCGAGGTCGACGATGTGGTCGGCGTGGCGCATCACGTCGAGGTGGTGCTCGATGACGACGACCGTGTGCCCTCGGTCGACGAGGCCGTCGAAGACGTGCAGGAGGGTGCCGACGTCCTCGGCGTGCAGGCCGGTGGTCGGCTCGTCGAGGACGTAGAGGGTCGGCGTCTTCACTCGTCCGAGTTCCTTGGCGATCTTCACCCGTTGGCACTCGCCACCCGAGAGCGTGTCGAGCGACTGCCCGAGGCGGAGGTAGTCGAGACCCACCCCGGCGAGCGCACTCAGTCGGCGCGCGATCTCCGGGTGCGGCAGTTCCTCGAGGGCGCGACCGACAGTGAGGTCGTCGACATCGGCGATCGACAGGCCGTTCACGGTGTGCCCGAGCACCTCGGCGGTGAACCGGCGGCCATGGCAGGTGTCGCAGACGACCTCGTGTCCGTCCATGAAGGCGAGGTCGATGTACACGACACCGGACCCCGTGCAGGTCGGGCACGCACCCGCCGAGTTCGCGCTGAACAGGCTCGCCGGCACACCGTTGTGTTCGGCGAACATCCGCCGCAGGGCGGGTGCGATGCCGGCGTAGGTGATCGGGGTGGAGCGGCGATTGGTGCTCACCGGCCGCTGGTCGATCACCGTGGCGTCGTACTGGTCGACGAGTTCGGCTGCGAGACTGGACTTTCCCGATCCGGCGACGCCGGTGAACACGGTGAGCACCCCGGTGGGGATCCACACCGTCAGGTCGCGGAGGTTGTTGCGACACGCATCGGCGATCGTGAGACGACCGGTCGCCTCGCGGGCGGGGTGACCGCGGCCGATGTCGCGCCGCAGCGATCGGCCGGTGGGAGTGTCGGCCGTTCGGAGCCGGTCGAAAGTGCCCTGGAAGACGAGGCGACCACCGGACGAGCCCGCACCGGGACCGATCTCGATCACCTGGTCGGCCCGGGCCATCACGCTCGGGTCGTGTTCGACGACGAGGACGGTGTTGCCGCTGTCGCGGAGCCGTTCAAGGAGGTCGATCATCGTCTCCACGTCGGCGGGATGCAGACCGACCGTTGGTTCGTCGACGACATAGGTCATCTCCGTCAGGCTCGACCCGAGGTGCCGGACCAACTTGATCCGTTGCGATTCGCCGCCCGAGAGCGTGGTGGTCGCCCGGGCGAGCGCGAGATAGCCGAGGCCGATCGTCACCATCGCCTCGAGACGGCCCACCAGTGCGGACACCACAGGTGCGGCGCGCGAGTCGTCGATCGTGCGCACGAATTCGAGCAGCTCGATGATCTCGAGGCGGGACAGCTCCCCGATCGTGCGGCCGCGAAGGGTGACCGCCCGCGCGGCCGCGTTCAGCCGTTCTCCGGCGCAGTCCGGGCACGTCTCGGCGCGGGTGAAACGTCGGATGACGTCCTGTTTGCGTTCGGAGAGGTTGTCGGAGGTGTGCAGGTGGATGCGCTCGAACCTCTCGACGACGCCCTCGTATCCGTCCGGCGGTTTGTGGCCCAGCGCCGCTGCGGCCTCGCCGCCGTAGAGCAGTGCCTCCCGCTCGGCGGGCTTCCACTCGCGCAGGGGTGTGTCCGCGTCGAAGGAACCGATGTCGGCGTACTGGGAGTACCAGTACCCACCGTTGCCGAAGCCGGGCACCAGGATCGCGCCCTCGGCGAGGGACCTGTCGAGATCGAGGAACCGCTCGACGGCACTGACGACGATCTCGCCGAGCCCGGAGCAGGTCGGGCACATCCCGGTGGGGTCGTTGAACGAGAAGCGGTTCGACTCCCCGAGGACGGGTGTGCCCACCCGGGAATACAGCAGCCGCAGATAGGTCCAGGTGTCGGTGATGGTGCCGACCGTCGAGCGGGCGTTGCCGCCGAGGCGGCGCTGGTCGACGACGATCACCGGCGTCAGACCGTCGATGTGGTCGACGTCGGGTCGTGTCCACTTCGGCAACCGATTGCGCGTGAACGGCGGGTACGTCTCGTTGAGCTGGTAGCCGGCCTCCGCGGCGATCGTGTCGAAGACGAGCGACGACTTCCCGGAGCCGGACACCCCGACGATCACCACGAGCCGGTTGCGCGGAACGGTCAGATCGACGTCGGCCAGGTTGTGGGTGCGGGCGCGACGAATCGTGATGGCGCGGCCTCGCACTGCCGCCTCGGTGGTCGTGACGGTGGTGGTCATGGATTCGACGCTACGACCGGTTGCGGCCGGATCCTGACCGCAACCGGTGGGAGGATGACGGCATGGCGGACGTCACCGAGCGGATGCTCGCGTTGTTGTCGATCCTGCAGACCGGACGCGCGATCGGCGGGGACGAGCTGGCCCGGCGGCTGCAGGTGAGCCGCCGGACGCTCCGCCGCGACGTCGACCGGCTGCGCGGCTACGGATATCCCGTCGAAACCCGCTCCGGGCCCGGCGGTTTCTACCGTCTCGCGTCGGGACGTTCGATGCCGCCGCTGGTGCTCGACGACGACGAGGCCGTCGCGGTGCTGCTGGGGCTCGGCGCTCTCGCCGCGACCGGGCCGGCCGAAGGCGGACTGGACGACGCTGCCACCCGCGCCTACGGCAAGCTCGACCAGTTCCTGCCCGCGCGGCTGCGCCCGCGCGTCGCGGCCGTCCGCAGCGCGGTGGAGACGAGTGCGCTGCAGGCGCCCAGCGTGTCGGCGGAGCTGCTCGGCTCCGTGGCGGAGGCGATCGCGCGGTGTGACACGCTCACCTTCGACTACGTCGACGCGCAGGGCTCGCCGACCTCGCGCAGGGTCGAGCCGTACCGGCAGGTCCACCACCTGCTGCGGTGGTACCTCCTCGGATGGGACGTCGATCGCGAGGACTGGCGGGTCTTCCGCCTCGATCGTGTGCGCGACCTGCTCCGCACCGGCCGACGGTTCGCACCCCGCCGACTTCCCGCCGGGTCCGCCACGGAATACCTGCGGCAAGGACTCCGGCAGGGGCGGACACCGGTGCACCTGGACGTGGCGGCCTCGGCCACGCACGTCGCCGACGCGCTGAAGTACCAAGACGCCGAGATCCGGCCGACGGGTGACGACCGGACCGAGGTGCACCTCGCGGTCGAGTCGTGGCAGTGGCTCGTCCTCGCGCTCGCCACCCTCGACGCCGACGTCCGGATGCGCGCGGACCCGGAGATCGTCCGGGCCTGCGCGGTGTTCGCCGATCGTCTGCGCGCGGCGGCGCAGGACGCCGTCGTCCCCTCCGAGAACGGCGCGAGGTGAATCTGGGCGCGGCAGATCGATTTCGAGTTCCGCACAGCTGCGTTACGAAGCTCCTCGCGCGCCCGACCGGGGTTCGCTACCGCAACACGCCGGGCGAAATCCGGTTCGGCGCGTCAGCTTCCGGGGCGGTCGTCCTCGCCGGGACCGAAGGCGCGGCGGGCCGACCGCGTCGACACGACACCCATCGCCACGACGGCCACCACGATGCCGACGAGTGCGATGACGAGCCCGACGACCGGCGTGGGCCGGACCGCCACCACGACGATCGCGGTGACGAGCAGCACGACGGTCGCCGTGCCGACGGACATCAGGGCGTGACGGCCGAAGGAGAAGTCTCCACTCGACCGGCCGCGCCGCGGCTCGGTCACAACGAGCTGACCCAATTCTGCAGCAGCTGCGCGCCGGCGTCGCCGGACTTCTCCGGATGGAACTGGGTGGCCGAGAGCGGACCGTTCTCGACGGCGGCGACGAACCGGCTGCCGTGTTCGGCCCAGGTCACCTTCGGCGGGGCGAGGCGCTCGGGGGCATCCAGTTCCCACGTGCGGGCGGCGTAGGTGTGGACGAAATAGAAACGGGTGTCGGCGTCCATGCCGGCGAAGAGCACCGAATCGGCGGGGGCCTCGACGGTGTTCCAGCCCATGTGCGGCAACACCGCCGCGTCCAGACGCTCGACCGTGCCCGGCCACTCGCCGCAGCCCTCGGTCTCGATGCCGTGCTCGACGCCGCGTTCGAACAGGATCTGCATGCCGACGCAGATGCCGAGCACCGGGCGTCCACCGGCGAGGCGGGTACCGATGATCTTGTCTCCGCCGACGCTGCGCAGGCCCTTCATGCACGCGTCGAAGGCACCGACGCCGGGGACGACGAGCCCGTCGGCGGCGAGCGCGATCTTCGGGTCGGCGGTGACCTCCACGTGCACGCCGGTACGGGCGACTGCCCGCGTGGCGGAGTGGAGGTTACCCGAGCCGTAGTCGAGGACGGCGACCGTGGTTGCGCTCATGATGTCGATTCTATGTGGTGGGACGGGGACGTTCCGACGGCCCGGCCAGCCGGGCGAGCAGGGGCAGCGTCGGGACCAGCACTGCGGCCACGGTGAAGGCGACGGGATATCCCGCCGCCGCTGCCAGCGCGCCGAGCGCGAACGACCCCGCACCCGTGCCGGCGTCGAAACCGATGTTCCAGGCGGCGCTCGCGGAGCCGGTGTTGCCTGCACCGGCACGGCGGAACGCGACGAGCAGTGCTTCGTTCTGGACGACACCGAATCCGAGACCGAAGGCGATCGCGGCGACGATCAGCAGGACCGCTCCCCCTCGGTCGTCGGCGACGAGGGCGAAGGGAATCATCGCCAGGCCCGCCAGGCCGAGACCGACGGGCAACAGCTTGCCGGCGCCGATCCGATCCGCGACGGAACCTGCCGCATACCGCCCGATCAGCGAAGACGCGCTGAGTACGGCCAAGGCCGCCGCGACGGGCAGGCCGGCGACCGCGATGCGCAACAGCGAGGTGAGACCACCGTAGGCGATCGCGCCCGCACCCACGGCGACCAACGGGAACAGCAGCACGACCGGGGGCACGCGTCGCGCCGTCCGGGCCTGCTTCGCGGTCAGCCGTGGCAGACGGATCGCGGCGAGCAGACCTGCGGACGAGATGATCGCACCGAGCACGAAGACCGGCGTGGTGGAGAACCGCTCGGCGATCGCCAACCCGGCGGGCAAGCCGATCGTCTGCGACGCGGCAATGGCGATGCCGAGCATGCCGGTGGCACGGCCGAGCAACCTCGGCGGCGCCAGTTCGCCGACGAGCGCGGCCGACGCCACGGTGATCATCCCGAAGCCGATACCGCGGAGCCCGGAGATCCCGAGCACCGCTGCCGGGGCGATCGACACGAGGAACAGCAGCGACGGTGGCCCGAGGAACAGGCAGCCGGCTGCGAGTGTCGCGCGGTGACCGAACGCGCGCAGCAGTCGCGGCATCGCGAGTTGCGTGAGAACGGTGGTGAGCATGAACACCGCCGTCACCGATCCGGCGAGCGTGTCGCTGCCACCGGCCTCGGCGATCGCCCACGGCACGACCGGCAGCAGCAGCGAGAAGCCTCCGAAGGCCGCCGCGGACGTCGACCATGCCGGGATCAGACCACGAACGGTGAACAGCCCTTGTTGTTCCGCCACGTCAGAGCAACCGGAAGACGCCCGCGGCGGCTGCCAGCACGGTCAGAGCCAGCAGCACACCCGCGAACAACGTGTTGCGTGCCTTCCACATCGACCACGTTCCGCCGGCGGCGAATCCGGCCACGATGAAGCACAGATAGGTGAGGACGACATCCATGTGTCAGAGACTGCCCTTCGTCGACGGGATGCCGGACACACGCGGGTCGGGTTCGACGGCCTCGCGCAGCGCGCGGGCGACCGCCTTGAACTCGGCTTCGGTGATGTGGTGCGGATCGCGGCCGTAGAGCACCCGCACGTGCAGTGCGATACGGGCGTGGAAGGCGAACGACTCGAACACGTGCCGGTTGATCACCGTCGAATAGGGCACGCCGGGATATCCCCCGATCACCGAGTGCACCATGTAGTCGGGTTCGCCGGTGAACACGCAGTAGGGACGGCCGGAGACGTCGACGGAGGCGTGCGCGAGGGTTTCGTCCATCGGGATGAAGCAGTCGCCGAAACGGCGGATGCCGCGCTTGTCGCCGAGGGCCCGGCCGAAGGCCTGCCCGAGCACGATCGCGGTGTCCTCGACGGTGTGGTGGGCCTCGATCTCGATGTCGCCCTGCGCCTGCACGGTGAGGTCGAACGAACCGTGCTGGCCGAGCGCGGTGAGCATGTGGTCGTAGAACGGGATCCCCGTGGAGATCTCGGTGCGACCGGTGCCGTCGAGGTCGATCTCGACGGTGATGCTCGATTCCTTGGTGGTGCGTTCGACGCGTGCGGTGCGGTCGCTCATCGGGTTTCCTCGATTTCCGTGGCCGCGAGCTTCTCGCTCACTCGCAGCAACTCGTCGTTCTCGTGGGCCAGGCCGATCGTGGTGCGCAGATAGCCGGGGATCCCGACGTCACGGATGAGCACCCCGTCGTCCAGATACCGCTGCCACGTGGCAGCTGCATCGGCGAAGCGGCCGAACAGGATGAAGTTGGCGTCGGACGGGATCACGTCGTAGCCGAACCGGGCGAGTTCGGCGGCGACGCGGTCGCGCTCGGCGGCCAGTTCCGCGACCGACGCGAGGGTGTCGTCGGCGTGCCGCAGAGCCGCGCGCGCGGCGGCCTGGGTGACGACCGACAGGTGGTAGGGCAGGCGCACGAGCAGCAGAGCCTCGATCACCGCGGGGGCGGCGGCGAGATAGCCGAGGCGCCCGCCGGCGAAGGCGAACGCCTTGCTCATCGTCCGCGAGACGACGATCTTCGCCGGGTACTCGTCGATCAGGCTCAGAGCGCTCGGCTGCGAGGAGAACTCGACGTACGCCTCGTCGACGATCACGATGCCGGGTGCGGCGTCGAGGATCACCCGCAACTCGTCGAGCGGGATGCTGTGTCCCGTCGGATTGTTGGGGCTGGTGACGAAGACGACATCGGGCCGTCGCTCACGGATGGCCGCCGCGGATGCGTCGACGTCGAGGGTGAAGTCGTCGCGCCGGTAGGTGGGCAGCCACTCGGTCTGCGTGCCGTCGGCGATGATCGGGTGCATCGAGTACGACGGCACGAAACCCATCGAGGTGCGCCCGGGACCACCGAACGCCTGCAGGAGCTGCTGCAGGACCTCGTTGGAACCGTTTGCGGCCCAAATGTTCTCGACTCCGATCGGGACCCCGGACGCCTGCCTGAGGTAGGCGGCGAGATCGGTGCGCAGCGCGACCGCGTCGCGGTCGGGATAGCGGTGCAGCTGCGTGGCCGCCTCGCGCACGGCCTCAGCGACATCGTCGACGAGCGCCTGCGTGGGGGGGTGCGGGTTCTCGTTGGTGTTGAGCTGGACCGGCACCGTCAGTTGCGGCGCACCGTAGGGCGACTTACCGCGCAGGTTCTCGCGCAGCGGCAGGTCGCCGAGGGTGATGCGGGCGCCGGGGATCCGGGTCACTTGAGCGCCTCGAATCGCAGACGGACGGCTTCACCGTGGGCGGGCAGGTCCTCGGCGTTCGCGAGAGTGATGACGTGACCGGAGACGTCCTTCAGGGCCGCCTCGGTGTACTCGACGACGTGGATGCCGCGCAGGAAGGTCTGCACGCTCAGGCCCGACGAGTGCCGGGCACAACCGGCGGTGGGCAGCACGTGGTTCGATCCGGCGCAGTAATCGCCGAGAGAGACCGGCGCCCACGGCCCGACGAAGATCGCGCCGGCCGAGCGCACGCGTGCGGCGACCGCGGAGGCGTTCTCGGTCTGGATCTCGAGGTGCTCGGCGGCGTAAGCGTCGACGACCTTCAGGCCCTGCTCGATGTCGTCGACGAGGACGATGCCGGACTGGCTGCCGGACAGCGCGGTGGTCACACGCTCGCGGTGCTTGGTGAGTTCGAGCTGGGCGGCGAGCGCGGTGTCGACGGCGTCGGCCAGTTCGGTGCTGGTGGTGACGAGCACCGAGGCGGCCATGACGTCGTGTTCGGCCTGGCTGATGAGATCGGCGGCGACGTGCACGGGGTCGGCGGTGTCGTCGGCGAGGATCGCGATCTCGGTGGGGCCCGCCTCGGCGTCGATGCCGACCACGGCACGGCACAGCCGCTTGGCGGCGGTGACGTAGATGTTGCCGGGGCCGGTGATCATGTCGACCGGGGCGAGTTCGGCGCCGTCGGTGTCGGTGCCGCCGTAGGACAGCAGCGCCACGCCCTGGGCGCCGCCGACGGCCCACACCTCGTCGACACCGAGCAGTGCGGCCGCGGCGAGGATGGTCGGGTGCGGCAGTCCACCGAAGTTCTTCTGCGGTGGCGAGGCGATGACGAGCGATTCGACGCCCGCGGCCTGCGCCGGAACGACGTTCATCACGACCGACGACGGGTAGACCGCGTTGCCGCCGGGCACGTAGAGGCCCACACGTTCGACCGGCACCCAGCGTTCTGTGACGGTGCCGCCGGGGACGACCTCGGTGGTGACATCGGTGCGGCGCTGGGCCGCGTGCACGACGCGCGTGCGCTCGACGGCCTCCTCGAGGGCGGCGCGGATCGCGGGTTCGAGTTCGGCGAGGGCGCGTTCGAGTTCCGCGGCGGGAACGCGCACCGTGGCGGGGCGGACCCCGTCGAACTTCTCGCAGTAGTCGAGTGCGGCCTCGGCACCGCGAGCGCGGATGTCGTCGACGACGGGACGGACCTGATGGAGCACCGCGTCCACGTCCACTCCGCCACGGGGCAGCGCGCCCCTGAGCTCAGCAGTGGTGGGAGTACGACCGCGCAGGTCGGTGCGGGCAAGCATGAGGTGTCCTCTCTCGCAGAACAGGGATCACCCCCTACTATCCCGCATCGGGTGGTGCCGTTCGAAGTTGCACCCGGGTGAGGATGTCTCTCGACACGGATCACCGTGCTTATGCTGTCGGCATGGACGAGGACGAGTCACGCCCGAGCACCTTGGGCGAATTGATCCGCCGCCAGCGTGAGCTCGCAGAACTTCCCATGCGTCAGCTCGCGTCGATGGTGGGCATCTCGAATCCGTACCTGTCGCAGATCGAACGGAACCTGCGGGCGCCGAGCGAGCGTGTGCTGCAAGCGATCGCCGACCAGTTGCATCTGTCCGCCGACACCCTCGCGGCCCACGCGCAGGCCGACGACGGAGCGGAGTCCGCGGTCCTGCGGGCGATTCGCGAGGATCCCGACCTCACCAACGCCCAGCGGCGTTCGCTCGAGGAGATGTACGAGGCATTCCGGGAGGTGACCGTCGCGCGCCGGCGGCGTGGCGGAGGACCCGAATCCGATCAAGAGTGAGCATTTTCACATCGAGTAGTGCCGAGGCCTGTTCGTCACGCAGCAATCCAGGTCAGCCCGATTTCGCGGCATGTGCGACGAACATGCAGGTAGCACGTACCTGGGGGTAAGGTGCGCGCCCTCGCGGGCGGTGTCAATCTCGGCTCCGGACCATCCACCCAGTTCTGGAGTTGCTCGGTGCTCAACCATCTGCAGAAGAAGCTCACTTCCTCGCTCGACCCGATCGGCTGGGGCCCGGCCGTCGCTTCGGTCGCCGGTCGCGCCGCGAAGAATCCGCGGGCCGTGGCGGAGGCGACCACGGACTACGCCTACCGTCTGGCGAACATCCCGGCGGCGGCGACGCGCGTGTGGAGTGCCCGCGATCCTCAGGCCCCGGTCGCCCCGGATCCGAAGGATCGCCGGTTCTCCGACGCCGCGTGGAAGGAGAATCCTGCCTACTTCTCACTACTGCAGAGTTATCTCGCCACCCGCGAATACGTCGAGGATCTCGCCGACGCCGGCGCAGGTGACCCGGTCCAGGACGGCAAGGCACGCCAGTTCGCGAATCTGATGTTCGACGCGCTCGCGCCGTCGAACTTCCTCATCAACCCGGGTGTGCTCGTGCGCGCGCTCGACACCGGTGGAGCGAGCCTGTTCCGCGGCGCGAAGTACGCCGTCGAGGATGTCGTGCACCGGAAGGGCCTGCCGCTCAAGGTCGACCGGGAGGCGTTCACTCTCGGCGAGAACATGGCCGCGACCCCGGGCACGGTCGTCTTCCGCAACGACCTGATCGAGGTCATCCAGTACGCGCCACAGACCGGCGAGGTGCACGAGATCCCGATCCTGGCCGCGCCGCCGTGGATCAACAAGTACTACATCCTCGATCTCGCGCCGCAGCGCAGCCTCATCGAGTGGGCCGTGCAGCACAACCGCACCGTGTTCGCGATCTCGTACCGTAACCCGGACGAGTCGATGCACGAGATCACGATGGACGACTACTACCGGCAGGGTGTTTCGGCGGCACTCGACGTCGTCGAGGAGATCACCGGGTCGTCACGAATCGAGGTGCTCTCGATCTGCCTCGGTGGCGCGATGGCGGCGATGACGGCGGCCCGGATGGGCAAGCTCGGCGACGAGCGGATCAGCGCGTTCACCATGCTCAACACGCTCCTCGACTACAGCGAGGTCGGCGAGCTGGCACTGCTCACCGACCCGGCGACGCTCGACCGCGTCGAGTTCCGGATGAGCAGGCAGGGCTTCCTCTCGGGTAACGAGATGGCCGGCAGTTTCGACATGATCCGCGCGCGGGATCTGATCTTCAATTACTGGGTATCGCGATGGATGAAGGGCGAGAAGCCCGCCGCCTTCGACATCCTCGCGTGGAACGAGGACAGCACCCGTATGCCGGCGAAGATGCACTCGCATTACCTGCGGTCGCTGTACGGACGCAACGAGCTCGCGCGCGGTGTGTACGAGCTCGACGGCGAGGTCCTCGACCTCTCGGACATCACGTGCGATACCTACGTGGTCGGCGCGATCAACGATCACATCGTGCCGTGGACCTCGTCGTACAAGGCCACGGGGTTGCTCGGTGGCTCGGTCCGGTACGTGCTGACCAGCGGCGGCCACGTGGCCGGCGCGGTCAATCCCCCGAGCCCGAAGGCGTGGTTCGACGCCGTCGGCACCCCCGACGCAGACGAGCTGCCGAAGCTGCCCGAGGATCCGAAGGTCTGGGCCGAGAGGACCACCCGCACCCCCGGTTCGTGGTGGGAGGACTGGACGGCGTGGTCGGCGAAGCGTGCCGGTGACCTCGTCGCGCCGCCGGCGATGGGCAGCGCGCAGCATCCGCCCCTGTGTGATGCGCCGGGAACCTATGTCTTCGAGTGATATTGCGAGTTAGCTATCGTCTTGCTAACCTGCTAACAGCGCCGATCCGAGCGCACCCCACAGGGGAAGTTCCGCTCCCGTCACGAGCGCCCACGGAAGGTACACATCATGACCGCACCGACCAAGACCACCGCCGCGAACGCCGGCACCAAGGCCACCGAAGCCGCCACGAAGGCCGCCACCGAGGCCACCGCAACGGCCCAGCAGTCGGCCGAGAAGCTGACCTCGACGGCCGCCGCGGTCGCCGACAAGGCCGCCACCGAGTTCACCAGGACCGTCGACGAGGCCACCGAGCGCTTCCAGGAGTTCAACGCGAAGTTCATCGACGCTGCGAAGCAGAGCGGGAACCTCGGCGTCGACACCTACGAGAAGGCCGTCTCGAGCATCCTGGATCTGCAGGAGAAGGTCGCCGAGGCCACCCCCGTCGAGTGGGTCGCCGAGCTCACCAAGGCTCAGGTCTCCTTCGCTCGCGAGCTCACCACCACCGTCACGAGCACCGCTCGCGACCTCCTCAAGTAATCGACGACTCCCTCGATGCAGTTGTCGAACCCGAACACCGCATCAGCGGGCGTTCTCCGGTGCAGTGCATGCAGTCACTGACACCCGCCAGGATCGCCGCGGCCCCGATTCGTCTCGGGACCGCGGCGATCGCCGGTTGGAGCGCCTATCTCGCCGGCCTCGTACGACGCGGCGCCACACCGTGCACGTTGGTCTCCGACGCGAACCGGTACAGCCGGGCACTGACCTCGGCCACGCTGCCACGCTGGAGCACGGACTGGCCGGTGGTGCGCCGGTGGTCCCTCGGCGGTCTGCGTGATTGCAGCACCTCCGACCCCGCACGCGACGAGATCCCGACGCTGCTGCTGCCGCCGCAGGCCGGCACCCATTCGTGCATCGTCGACCATTCCGCCGACCGCAGTCAGGTCGAAGCCCTCAGAGCCGGCGGTCTCACCCGTCTGCACTGTCTCGATTGGGCGCCCGCGACCACCGCCACGGACGATTGCTCGATCGACGAGCATCTGGCCGTCGTGGCCGACGCCGTCGCTCATCTCGGCGGCAGGGTGAACCTGATCGGCGACAGCCAGGGCGGGTGGCTCGGCACCGTCTACGCGGCGCTGCACCCCGGGACCGTGCACTCGTTGACCGTGGCGGGGGCACCGATCGACTTCCACGTCGACCAGCCCGCGCTGTCGGTGCTGGCCCATGCGCCCCGCACGGCGGCGGCCTCGACGATCGACTTCTGGTACGGGGCGGCGCGGGCCGTAGGGATGCCGACCACGGACCCGATCGGCGAGATCGAGCGTGCGATGACGCTGCTCGGCCTGCTCGACGACCCCGACGAGGTCGCACGCTGGGAAGCCGAACGACACTGGTTCGCCTGGAAACAGGAGATCCCCTCGGCGTTCCGCGCATGGATCATGCGCCACCTGTTCGTGGGCAACGAACTCGTCGTCGGCACACTGAGGGCCGAGGGACGCGTCGTCGATCTCGCGGCCGTCGACTGCCCGGTCCATCTGATCGCCGGCTCCGCCGACCCGATCGCGACTCCCCGGCAGGTCACCGCGCTCGCGGAGTACGTGTCGACCCCGCCGCAGAGGATCACCGCCACCGTCGCCGATGCCGGTCACATCGGGCTGTTCATCGGCCGTCGTGCACTCACTGAGGTGTGGACGCCGCACGCCCGACGGCTGGCAGCGTCGACATGATCGCGCTGTCCCGACCGTAGCGCGGTCGGGACAGCGATCAGGACGGGGTGTCGACCCCGAGGCGCGTACACGCCGCCTTGTAGAGATCGACGACGGCCGTGCGGAGTCCGGCCCGGTCGGTCACCGGCTCGAGCCAGGGGATGCGCACGGTGTGATCGCGACCGTCGATGACGACGACCCACTCCCCCGCCTCGCGGTCGACGCCGGTCATCCGCGCCTCGACGGCACCGGGCTCGGCGAAGGCACGCACGATGAGCAGGCTGTCGGCTGCGTGGTCGTCGTTCATGTGAGCGGTCACAGCCGCCATCACCTGGCTGTCGAAGTCGGTCACGGGCGCTGAGCGTAACCAATCGGGGCGGACGACGAGCGCGTCGGTCCCGGTCGCGACCGCTGACGACTCATTCGACGATGCGCCGCAACGACTCTCGGCACTCGCGATACACCTCGACCGGATCGCGGTCGTCGCCGGCGAGGGCGAGTTCGCCCCACATGTCCCAGCTCGTGCGCCACACCGTCACGGCCAGTTCGGCCACCAGGCGCACCGTCGTCGGATCCACCTCCTCCGTCTGCTCCGCGATCCTCTCTCGCAATCGCTCCACGAGTGACGTCTCCTGGGCCGCTGCCAGCGCCTGTAGTTCCGGGTAGGCGGCGAGCAGGCGGGCGACGCGACGATGTTCCTCGAGTTCGGGGTCGCTGTCGCGCCCGACGACCTTCTCGGTGGCGCGCTCGATCGCGCGCAGGATCGCGGCGGGTTCCGAACCGGCGATGTCGAGGGTTTCGATCATCGTCAGCAGGCGCCACTGCCCCGGGAGCGCGGCCTGTTCCTTGGAGGTGAAGTAGCGGAAGAAGGTGCGTGAGGAAACGCCCGCGAGGTCGGCGATCTGCGCGACGGTCGTTTCCCGCACCCCTTGCGACTCGAACAGATCCAGTGCGGCGCTGTGGATCTCGTTGCGTGTGTCGCGGCGTCGGCGCGCCCGGAGATCGCGGGGCGGGCGGTCGTCGGTCGCGGCCATGGGGTCCCCTTCGTTCGGTGCGATCTCGCACACATCGTTTGATTGTCAGCTTACGACAAGTTGTCACATTGTGACACCATCTCGTGGTCGCAATCCCCACGAGAAAAAGGTCCAGATGACTGACGTCCGACATCGGGAAGATCCCCCGGCCGGTGACGCGGGTGGGAACATCCCCTCCACCCGCACGCTCACGAAGGTGATCGGTGTGCTGGTGCTCGCCGCACTGCTCATGATCCTCAACGAGACGG
This sequence comes from Rhodococcus sp. As11, assembly GCF_048957735.1. NCBI lineage: Bacteria > Bacillati > Actinomycetota > Actinomycetes > Mycobacteriales > Nocardiaceae > Rhodococcus > Rhodococcus sp. As11. The sequence goes on along the minus strand of NZ_JARDJE010000004.1, from coordinate 281,326 downwards.
TGCTCAGTGTCGCGCTGCCACAGCTGATGCGGGACTTCTCGGTCACGGCGTCCACCGCGCAGTGGCTGACCACCGGCTTCATGCTCATCATGGCCGTGGTCATCCCCACCACCGGCTTCATGCTGCAGCGCTTCACGACCCGCGCGCTGTTCCTCCTCGCGATCGTGTTGTTCCTCGTGGGCACGGCGCTCGCGGTGGTGGCCCCGACCTTCGCACTCATGCTGCTCGCGCGTGTCGTCCAGGCCGCCGGCACCGCCATCATCCTGCCGTTGCTCATGACCACGACGATCTCCGAGGTGCCCGTGCAGCATCGCGGCACCGTGATGGGCCTGAATTCCGTGGTCATCTCGGTGGCGCCCGCGATCGGTCCGACGATTGCCGGTGTCGTGGTCGACGCGCTCAGTTGGCGTTGGTTGTTCGGCATCATGTTCGCGCTCGGCGCGGTCGTCTTCGCCGCGGGCTTCGCCTTCGTCCATATCCGCAGTCTCACCCGTAGGGCGCCGTTGGACGTGGCGTCCATCGTGATCTCGGTGTTCGCCTTCGGCGGCCTCGTGTACGGTCTCGCGAACATCGGCACGCTCGTCTCGGACGGTGCGCTCACCCCGGTGGTGTCGCTGGTCGTCGGCGTGCTCGCACTCGCGCTGTTCGTCACGCGTCAGCAGAAGTTGGTGCAGGAGGGCTCGGCCCTGCTCGACCTGAAGCCGTTCACCGTCCCCACCTTCCGGCTCTCCGTGGGCATCGTCATCGTGTGCATGGCGACGATGCTCGGCACCGTGATCGTGCTGCCGATCTACTTCCAGTCGGTTCTCGGGGTCTCCGTGCTCACCACCGGCATGCTCCTGCTGCCGGGCGGACTCGTGCAGGGCGTGATCTCCCCGATCATCGGTCGCCTCTACGACAAGGTGGGACCTCGTCCCCTCGTGATCCCGGGTGCGCTGCTGCTCGCGGGCGGGCAGTGGTGGCTGACGCAGCTGGGCACCGACACCGCGCTCGGTGTCGTCGTAGCGATGCACGTCGTCTTCTGCATCGGCATGGCGATGCTCATGACCCCACTCATGACGGCCTCCCTCGGTTCGCTGCCCCCGCGCCTGTACGGCCACGGCAGCGCCATCATGAACACGCTGCAGCAGCTCGCCGGTGCCGCCGGCACCGCCGTGCTCGTCGCCGCCATGACCATCGGCGCCGAGAAGGCGAACACCGCGAGCGAGGCCGGTGCCCTGGCCTCCGGCGTGCGGACGGCTTTCGTCGTCGGTGGATGCATCGCTCTCGTCGCCGTCGTCCTGGCGCCGCTCGTGCGTCGCGTCGAGGATCGTTCGGCGCTCGAACCGGTCGACGCCTAATCACCGGGCGGGCAACAGGGCCGGCCGGGAGCATCGTCCCGGCCGGCCCTGCCTCGTTCGTACGAGGCGGTCAGTCGTTCCCGGCGTCGCCCTTCCCGCTCCCCTCGTCGTCGACCTCCACCCGGACTCCGAGAGCGGATTCCAGGGCCCCGAGTTCGTCGTCGAGGTGATCGAGCAGCCGGGCGAGGTCCGGCACCGTGCGGCCGCACGCCGTCAGCCCGAAGGCGATCTCGTCGTCGGTACTCGTGCACGTGATGTTCAGCGCCTGTCCGTCGACGGGCACCGACAGCGGATACAACGCGTCGACGCGGGCGCCGTTCCAATACAGCGGCGAATCGGGTCCCGGCACGTTCGAGACGATCACGTTGAACGGCGGACGTGGGAGCGCCCGGTTGCCGGTGAGCACCCCCACCGCAAGGGGTGCCACGCCCACCGCGCTCGTCGCGAGACGACCGAGCTTCGACATCGAATTCATCGCATGCTTGCCCTCGATCATCGAACCCCGCACGCGCGCAAGCCGTTCCACCGGGTCGGCGCACTGCGTGCCGAGCGTGCACATGAGAATGCCGATCTCGTTGCCCGACGAGTTCGTGCTCTGGCGCAACGACACCGGAACCATGGCGACCAGCGAATCGTCCGGCAGCGCATCGCGTTCGGTGAGGAACGCCCGCAGAGCCCCACCCGACAGTTCGAGGACGACGTCGTTGAGTGTCGCGTCGGCCGCCTTGGCCACCATGCGCAGGCGTTCGATCGGCCACGACCGGGCCGCGAACCTGCGCGATCCGGAGATCTGACGGTTGAGGATGGTGTTCGGAGCGCCCAGCGACAACGAACCCCCGCGATTGTGCAGTGCCCGGTCGACGGTGCCGACGAGCGCCGGGACCAGAGCCATCGCCTCGGACACCACGTTCACCGCGTCGTTCACCACGCCGGTCGCCGCACGGACGACCGCACCGGGGAACCCGATCGCGGTACCCATCGCCGAGCGGCTCGGCGACCGGGCGTCGTCGACCGCCCACGGCGCCGGCATGTCGGCGCGTTCCGGGTCGGTGCTGAGCGCGCGGCGCATCAGACGCATGGCCCCCACCCCGTCGGCGAGCGCGTGGTGGATCTTCACGTACAGGGCGTAGCGACCGTCTGCCAGCCCTTCGATCAGATGCATCTCCCACAGTGGGCGCGTGCGGTCGAGCAGCGAGGCGTGCAGGCGGGAGACGAGTTCCCACAGATCGTCCATCGTGCCCGGGGACGGCAGCGCGTTGAACCGGACGTGGTAGTCGATCGAGAAACGCGGATCGTCCTCCCAGGCCCATTGCCCGAGGGTGAACAGCGAGCGGGTGGGCCGCTTGCACCACAGCGGCCCGGCGGGTTCCTCACGGGCGAGCGCCTCGGCGAACATCGATCGCAGGTCGCTCGCGTCCTTGCCTTCCGGCGGCTGGAACAGCAGGAGACCGCCGACATGCATCGGGTGATCGCGCGACTCGCCGAGCAGGAACATCGAGTCGGTCGGTGCCATCGGTAACCGCATCGCGTTTCTGTCTTCCTCCCCCACACGGCACCGGCCACCACCGGAGCCCGCCCCCACGTGACCGGTCCCGGCACGTCGATGTGTGTCAGTTCTACCTCAGAAGACGCGAGCAAGGGGACCGTCTCACCGACGAATATTCCGGTGCCGCGTCCGAGTCACCCGTCCGGCGACACGCGATCTACGCACTACATGTCCAGCCCGAAGTCGAGCACGGTCACCGAATGGGTGAGCGCGCCCACCGCGAGGTAGTCGACGCCGGTGCGGGCATAGTCCGCGGCGACGTCGAGGGACAGGCCGCCGGAGGATTCGAGCCGCGTCTTCGGCGCGTGGGTGTTGCGCCGCTGCACCGCGATCTGCGTCTGCCACAGGGGGAAGTTGTCGAGCAGGATCAACTCGACGTTCTCGGCGAGTACCTCGTCGAACTGCTCGAGGGTGTCGACCTCCACTTCGCACGCGATGTCGGGAGCATGGTCCCGGACGGCGCGCAGCGCGGCGACCACCGAGCCCGCCGCGGCGACGTGGTTGTCCTTGATCAGTGCCTCGTCGCCGAGTCCCATGCGATGGTTGACACCGCCCCCCATCCGTACCGCGTACTTCTGCAGCGCACGCATTCCCGGCAGGGTCTTGCGGCTGTCGCGGATCTTCGCTTCGGTGCCCGTCACCGCATCGACCCAGTGCGAGGTGGCCGTGGCGATGCCCGACAGGTGACACAGGAGGTTGAGCATCGTGCGCTCGGCGGTGAGCAGACCACGGGTCGGCGCCTCGACGGTCAGGACCGAATCCCCGGGCAACACCCGCTCACCGTCGGACCTGCGGTCGAGCACGCGGTAGTGATCGGCGCCGATGACCTCGTCGAGGACGAGCAGCCCGACGTCGAGACCGGCGAGGGTGCCGGCCTGCCGCGCGACCACCGAGGCGGTGGCGACGGCGTCGGCGGGCACGGTGGCGTCGGTGGTGACGTCCGGCCCGTAGCGCAGGTCCTCGTCGAGTGCCTTCCGGACCAGTTCGCGGGTTTCGGCGAGGTCGAGTCCGTCGGGCAGCACGGTGGTCATCTCAGTTGACTCCTGTCAGTTCCGGTGTGGTGAAGGACAACTCGCCGTTTCCATCGAGGCGTAGTTCGAGGCTGCGGGCCTGCGCGGGGTCGGTGTCCCGGTGGTCGCTGCGGGTGTGACATCCCCGCGACTCGGTGCGGCGCCGAGCCGCGAGCAGCAGTGCCCGCGCGGTGACGGTGAGCGCCGCGTCCTCGAGCCGATCCGCGTCGGCGCACGGTCCGGTCGTGCTCGCGCCGTCGAGTTCGACTGCGGCAGTGGCCAGCCCGTCGGCGTCGCGCACGACGAGCGCGTGCCGCGTCATGAGGTGTTGCAGACGCGCGCGGTCGCACACGGCCGAGACGACACCGGGAATGCCGGTGGACTCGGAGCGCAGCCCGGCCCGCTCGAGAGCCGCAGCCGCTCCCGCCCTCTCTCCGAGCACGAGTCCTTCGAGAAGGCTGTTGGAGGCGAGCCGGTTCGCGCCGTGCAGGCCGGTGCGCGCCACTTCGCCCGCCGCGTACAAGCCGGGAATGCGGGTGCGGCCGTGCACGTCGGTGACGACACCCCCGCACGAGTAGTGCGCGGCGGGAGCGACGGGCAGCAGATCCCGGGCGGGATCGAGGCCTGCGTCGGCGCACATCGCCGTGATGGTCGGGAATCGGCTAGCGAACCCGCCGAGGTGACGAGCGTCGAGGTAGACGTGATCCTCACCGAGCGCGGTGAGACGCTCGGCGATGGCCCGCGAGACGACGTCGCGAGGCGCGAGGTCGCCGAGCGGGTGCACGCCCTCGGTGATCGAGCGACCGCGGGAGTCGACGAGGCGTGCACCCTCGCCGCGCACCGCTTCGCTGATGAGCGGCCGCCGTCCGGTGCCGCCTTCGGCGAACAGCACGGTCGGGTGGAACTGGACGAACTCGAGGTCGGCGACCCCGGCACCGGCGGTCAGGGCCAGCGCGACACCGTCGGCGGTGGCACCGGGCGGATTCGTACTGCACGCGTACAGTTGCCCGAGGCCCCCGGTCGCGAGGAGCACGGCCGGCGCGTGGACGATGCCGAAGCCACGGCCGTCGAGGACCAGAAGTCCGGTGACACCACGGTCGTCGGTGAGCACGCGGGCAGCGGCGGCACCGAACAGGACGGGCAGGCCCGCCGCGCCGAGAGCGCGTTGTGCCGCCGCGCCGAGGGCGCGCTGCACCTCGGCGCCGGTCGCGTCGCCACCGGCGTGGATGATGCGGCGGGTGCTGTGCCCTCCCTCGCGGGTGCGGGCGATGTCGCCGTCACCCCCGGTGTCGAAGACCGCACCGAGATCGCGCAGTGCGGTGACCGCATCGGGACCGGCGGTGACGATCGAGCGCACCGCGTCCTCCTCGCACAGCCCCCCGCCCGCGGCGAGGGTGTCGGCCACGTGGGCGTCGACGCTGTCGCCCACCGGCGCCACCACGGCGATACCGCCCTGGGCGTACTGGGTGGCCGTGTCGGTGGGGCCACCCTTGCTCACCGTGAGCACACGCGCGCCACGTCGGGAGGCGGCGCGCGCGGCCGTGAGGCCGGCGACACCACCCCCGACGACCACCAGGTCGGCGTGGTCCTCCCACGCGACCGTGATGGAGGTGGTCACTCGCCGCTGCCCGGGTTGCCGATGGCGATCATGCGCTGCACCGACAGGCGGGCCCGCTCGGCGACGTCGGCCTCGACGTGGACCTCGTCGCGTCCCTCCTGCAGGCAGCGCAGCAGCGCGGCGGGAGTGATCATCTTCATGTAGGGGCACGACGCGCGGTCGTTGACGGCCTGGAAGTCGATGCCGGGCGCGGCCTTGCGGAGCTGATGCAACATGCCGACCTCGGTGGCGACGAGGACCTGCTTCGCCCCCGTCTCACGGGCGGCGTCGATCATGCCGCCGGTGGACAGGATCTTGACCTTGTCGTCGGGCACGAAGCCCTCCCCGGCGAGGTAGAGCGCCGATGTCGCGCAGCCGCATTCGGGGTGGACGAACAGGTCGGCGTCGGGGTGCGCCTTGGCCTGGGCGGCGAGTTCGTCGCCGTTGATGCCGGCGTGCACGTGGCACTCTCCGGCCCAGATGTGCATGTTCTCGCGACCGGTGACGCGCTTGACGTGGGCGCCGAGGAACTGGTCGGGCAGGAACAACACCTCGCGGTCGGGGTCGATGGACGCCACGACGTCGACGGCGTTCGACGAGGTGCAGCAGATGTCGGTCAGGCCTTTGACCTCGGCGGTGGTGTTGACGTACGAGACCACCACGGCGTCGGGGTGGTCGGCCTTCCACTCGCGCAGCTGGTCGGCGGTGATCGAGTCGGCGAGCGAGCAGCCGGCTCGCTCGTCCGGGATGAGCACCGTCTTGTTCGGGCTGAGGATCTTCGCGGTCTCGGCCATGAAGTGCACACCGCAGAAGACGATGGTGTCCTCCTCGGCCTCGGCGGCGATACGCGAGAGCGCGAGCGAGTCGCCGACGTGATCGGCGACGTCCTGGATCGCGGGAAGCTGGTAGTTGTGCGCGAGCAGCGTGGCGTTGCGCTCACGGGCCAACCGACGGACCTCCTCGGCCCACTCCGGCGTCGCCTCGACGCCCGTGTAACCGCCGGGGCCGTCGACGATGGTGGAGGCTCCCGCCCACTCGGTCGTGGTCATGGCCTTGCTCCTTCGAGGGTGTCATCCCGGCGGGTTGTACCGGAATTTCCGTGTTCGAGGTTTTCGACTTAGGATCGAAAACATGACACATGGTAACACCCGTCACGAAGTGCTCATCGCCGTGTTCCAGGTTCGGCACTTCCCGGACGCCTCGGGAGCCTTCCGCGGCGAGCCCGAACTCGGGGTGTTGCTGTGGCAGCGGGCGCTCGATCCACAGGCCGGCACATGGTCGCTCCCCGGCGGACGACTACGCAGCGACGAGGACCTCACGACGTCGGCCCGGCGCCAGCTGGCGGAGAAGGTCGACGTCCGCAAGGTCGCGCATCTCGAGCAGTTGTCGGTCTTCTCCGACCCGACGCGCGTGCCGGGTCCGCGCACCATCGCGTCGACCTATCTCGGTCTGATCCCCCTGACCTCGGATCCTCAACTGCCGTCCGACACCGCCTGGCATCCGGTGTCGGATCTTCCCGACATGTCCTTCGACCACGGAGTGATGGTGACGAACGCCCATGCGCGCCTGGCCGCGAAGCTGTCGTACACGAACATCGCGTTCGGCCTCGCGCCGGCGGAGTTCTCCATGTCGACTCTGCGCGACATCTATTGCGCGGCACTGGGATACGAAGTGGATGCCACCAATCTTCAGCGGGTGCTGGCGCGGCGGAACGTGCTCACCCGCACCGGCAACACCGCACCCTCCGGAAAAGCGGGAGGCCGGCCCCCGGCGCTCTACCGCTTCACCGACTCCCGGCTGCGCGTGACGGACGAATTCGCCGCCCTGCGTCCACCGGTGTGAACCTCCCCGAGGAGGTCAGAAAGGCCGGCCCAGGATGACCTCGAGCAACTGCAGCGGCATCGTCAGGAAGGCCGAGCCGACGAACAACGCCGAGCGCAGCGGATCGCCCGCCAGATAACCTTCGCGGATCCATTCCAGAACGTCGACCGAACCCATGGTGTCCCTCCCCTGATCGTCATGTGATTCCGACGTGTGTGTCGGACAGGAGGAATCGTGCGTTACATGCTCGCGGACGGGATGCCCTCGGACGGACGCGTCAGGCCGGAGAGGACGGTCTCGACCAGAGTGCGGACGTAGTCGTTCGACGGGGGTTCGCCGGTGGCCGACCATTTCTGGGCGACAGGGGCGAACAGCATGTCCACGGCGACATCGAGATCGAGGTCGTCCGGCAGTTGCCCCGCACTCTGCGCAGCCCGGAGCCTGGCCTTCTTCATCTCCCGCATCGGCGTGTCGAGGCGGCGTTCGTATTCCGCTGCGAGTTCGGGGTCTTCGAGCACCGCGACGGTCAATGCGCGCAGCGGGACGGCGAACTTCGGGTTCTGCAGCTCCGCCACGGTCGCCTGCAGCACCGCGATGAGGTCCGCGCGGAGGTCGCCGGTGTCGGGCAGCGCCGCCTCGTCCCCGGCATCGCCCTGCGTGTGCGCCAGATACGCATCGAGGAGCACGGCTCCTTTCGACGGCCACCAGCGATAGATCGTCTGCTTCCCCACGCCGGCCCGGGCGGCGATCGCCTCGATACCGAGTTTCGAGTAGCCGACCTCGGCGACCAAGTCGAAAGCGGCATCGAGAATCGCTTTCCGCGAGGCGGGGTTCCGCCGGGAGTTTCCGGGTTCGGGGCGCGCGGGCATGGGTCGACGATATCCCATCGAGACGAGACGTTGCGTCTTGACAGGCATTCCTCGAAGAGTCATTCTCAAGTGAACGAGACGGACCGTCTCGTATCGATCAGGAGGTATGCATGACCATCCGACCGACGACCGCGTACCCCGTTGCGCGTCCCCGCACCTGGTTGATCACCGGCGCGAGCCGCGGCCTCGGCAGGGAGTTCGTCCGCGCCGCGCTGTCGAGAGGTGACAACGTCGTGGCCGTCTCACGATCGATCGGGTCGGCCGATCTCCCCCGGGATCCGGAGCGCCTCCTCCGGCTCCCGGCCGACGTCACCGACCGCACGGCGGTGTTCGCCACTTTCGACAGGGCGCGCGACCGTTTCGGAGACCTCGACATCGTCGTCGACAACGCAGGCACCATGGCCTACGGATTCGTCGAAGAGTTCACCGAGGAGCAGGCGCGTGCGCAGTTCGAGACGAACTTCTTCGGAGCGATGTGGGTCAGCCAGGCCGCCATGGCGGCCTTCCGGGGCCGAGGACGCGGGCATCTCGTGCAGATCTCGAGCATCGGGGGCGTACTGAGCGGACCCGGCACAGGGCTCTACAGCGCGAGCAAGTTCGCTCTCGAAGGACTCAGTGAAGCACTGGCCGTCGAGGCCGCGCATTTCGGCATCGACGTCACGATCGTCGAGCCGGGCGGCTACTGGACCGATCTCTATACCACCATGACGGTGAGCACTCCCCGATCGGACTACGACTCGCTGCGAGCCGAGATCGAGAAGCAGAGCGCGTCCACGAGCATCGACAGCCACCCCGCCCTGGCCGCGCGGGCACTCCTCGCGGTCGTCGACGCCGACCGACCGCCGCGACGCATCGTCCTGGGCAGCGCCGTCCTGGACGCGGTCGTGGCCGCCACCCGGGAGAAGATCGACACCTGGCTCGAATGGGAATCGGTGAGCCGGGCCGCGGAGGACCCCGTACCGGCACCGGAATCCGTGAGTGGGGAACGATCCGCGATCCGGAATGTGCGAACCATGTGTCCGGCGGACCCAGATCAGGTGGTCGCGACCGGAGCGCGACGGAGCCGAGAAACTACGCGTGGGTGACGCACACGAGATGAGACGATGGGCACCATGAGTGCCGACTCCCGTGTCCTGTGGACCATCGGCCACTGGACGTGTCCGCAGTCCGTCCTGCTCGACACACTGACTTCGGCGGACATCGACGTCGTCGTCGACGTACGGAAGATGCCCGGCTCACGCCGCAGCCCGCAGTTCGACGCCGACGAGATGCCGTCCTGGCTCGACAGCGCCGGGATCGGCTACCTGCACCTCACCGAACTCGGTGGCAGGCGGCCGAAACAGAAGGACGTCGATCCGGCGATCAATGCGGGATGGAAGAACGCGAGTTTCAAGAACTACGCCGATTACACGCTCACCGACGACTTCGAGGCCGGACTGCGACGCCTCACCGAACTGGCCGAGCACCGGCACGTCGCCATCATGTGCGGTGAGCCGATGCCTTGGCGCTGTCACCGCCTGTTGATTGCGAACACCCTCACCGCGCGGGGATGGGCCGTCGTCCATCTCGTCAACAACGCGACACCGCGCCCGCACGAACTGGGACAGTGGGGTGCGACGCCCTCGGTGGGTCCCGATGGCGTGGTCACCTACCCCGGGGAGTCCGGCGACGATTCGTGAGCGCTGCCGCTCGTCACCGCTGTTCGCTCATCACGGAGTCGACGGTCCCGTGGCGCGAACACCGCGCCCACCATCCGTCCGGTGCGATCTGCACGATCATCCGCCGGCCGCACTGCGTGCAGAACCGCGGCGGTTCGAGGCCGAGCTGCACTGCTGCGGAACGGGTTCGGACCGCCCCGTCGACGATCGTTTCGCCGGTGAACGGATCGAACATCAGATCGTCTCGCCCAGGGCCTTGATCGGCATCTTCAGTTCGCCGAGCAGATCGAGGTCGGTCTCCGCGGGCCGGCCGAGCGTGGTGAGGTAGTTGCCGACGATGACGGCGTTGATCCCGCCGAGGATCCCCCTCTGCGCGCCGAGGTCGCCGAGCGTGATCTCGCGGCCGCCGGCGAATCGGAGGATGGTGCGCGGCAACGCCAGCCGGAAGGCCGCCACGGCCTTGAGCGCCTCGGTGGCGGGCAGCACCTCGAGGTCCCCGAAAGGAGTGCCGGGGCGCGGATTGAGGAAGTTCAGCGGCACCTCGTCGGGTTCGAGCGCCGCGAGGTCGGCTGCGAATTCGGCTCGCTGCTCGACGGTTTCACCCATCCCGAGAATGCCGCCGCAGCACACCTCCATACCTGCCTCGCGCACCATCCGCAACGTCTCGAAGCGCTCCTCCCAGGTGTGGGTGGTGACGACGTTCGGGAAGTGTGAGCGGGCGGTCTCGAGATTGTGGTTGTAGCGGTGCACGCCCATCGCGACGAGCCGGTCGACCTGATCCTGGGTGAGCATGCCGAGCGAGCACGCGATCTGGATGTCGACCTCGTTGCGGATCGCTTCGATGCCGGCCGCGACCTGCGCGAGGAGTCGTTCGTCGGGTCCGCGCACGGCCGCGACGATGCAGAATTCGGTGGCTCCGGTCTTCGCGGTCTGCTTCGCGGCCTCGACGAGTGACGGGATGTCGAGCCGGGCGGCGCGCACCGGGGAGGCGAACAGGCCCGACTGTGAGCAGAAATGGCAGTCCTCGGGGCAGCCGCCGGTCTTGAGGCTGATGATCCCCTCGACCTCCACCTCCGGTCCGCACCACGCCATGCGCACGTCGTGGGCGACCGCCAGAAGATCGTCGATGCGATCGTCGGGCAGCTGCAGGACCTCGAGGGTCTGGTCGCGGTCGAATCCGATTCCGCGGGCGAGCACCTGGTCGCGGGCGATGTCGAGGATGTCGGTGCGGGCGGGCGCCTGGGTCACTGCCGTCTCCTGGGGTGGCGAGAACTTGAACATCGTTCAATTGAACAGCGTTCAGGTTAGAGCGAACCGTCCGATAGTGTCAAAGGCACGAATCCATCGGTTCGGATCCCCGGCGGAGCGGTACCGCCGCGGACGGCAGGAGAATCAGGAGCGAAGAAGCAGTGCAGTTGCGACGCGGCGACGTCCTCGACGGCGCCATGGCGATCCTCGACGAGTACGGACTCGGCGACCTGACGATGCGCAAGCTCGCATCGTCGCTCGGCGTCCAGCCCGGCGCGCTGTACTGGCACTTCCCGAACAAGCAGACCCTGCTCGGGGCTATGGCCGACCGCATCCTCGACGGTGTCGACGAACCTCCCGCAAGCGACGCCTGGGACGGCGCGCTCGCCGAACTCGCGCACCGTTTCCGCGCCGCGCTGCTCGCTCACCGCGACGGCGCGGAACTCGTCGCGTCGAGCTACGCATCGCGGCTCACCACCTCCCGGGCCCGCGACGCCTTCGTGGGGACCGCCGGACGTGCCGGCCTGTCGCAGGCATACGCCGAGCTCACCGGCTACGCGCTGCTGCACTACGTGCTCGGCCACACCGTCGACGAGCAGTCCCGCGCGCAGCTCGAGGAACTCGGCGCGCTCACCCGCGCTCCCCTCTCCCCCGATGTCGCGACCGAGCAGCCGGCCGAGGCCGACGACGACCTGCTCGACGGCGATCCCGCCGTCCGGTTCGAGTTCGGTCTTCAGTTGTTCGTCGACGGCATCCGCGCACGTCTGGAGACCCGTGCGACATCCTGATCCCGCCACTCCTGTCGGACCCGTCTCCTATCTTCGACGCTCGTGACCGCACCCTGGACCCTCCAGCAGATCAACGCCGTCGCACCCGATCCGTCCTCGATGACGGCTGCGCGCGGCGTCGCCTCCGCATGGCTCGAAACCGGTCACGACGACGCAGCTCTGTGGGGCCTGTGCCGCGGCCGTGGCACGACGCCGTACCGCACCGCGATCGATCCGAGGGCTCCCGCCTACTCGTGCACGTGCCCGAGCCGGAAGCTGCCCTGCAAGCACGCCCTGTCGTTGCTCGTGTGCTGGTCGGAGGGCGCCGTGCCCGCCGGGCAGGCGCCCGATTCCGTCACCCGCTGGCTCGCCTCCCGCGCCGCGTCCACCGCACTGCGCGCCCCCGCGGACGACGAGCCGGTCAGGACCCCCGACCCGGCGACCGCCCAGCGTCGCGCGGATCGGGTCGCGGCAGGACTCGAGGATCTCGACCGCTGGCTGACCGACCGGATCAGGCACGGTCTCGGGGCGGTCGACCACGGCTACGAGACCTACGAGACGATCGCCGCCCGCATGGTCGATGCCCAGGCCCCCGGTGCGGCCTCCGCGCTGCGCGCACTGGCGACCGTCGTGACCGACGAAACGGATTGGCCCGCCAGATTGCTCACCGAATACGCGCGTCTGCACCTGATGGCCGTCGCGTACCGGCGGCGCGACGAACTGCCCCGGCCGCTCCTGTATTCGCTGCAGACCCATCTCGGTTTCGGTACCCGCAGCGAGGAGGTGCGTGCCGAACCGGCCGTGCGCGACCGGTGGCAGGTCCTCGCGGTGCGTGTCACCGAGGAGAGCCGGATGTTCACCCGCAGGACGTGGTTGCGCGGACGATCGAGCGGCCGATGGGCCATGGTTCTCGATTTCGCGCACGGCACAGCACGTTTCGGCACACCGATCCCCTTCCCGGGTTCGCTCGTCGACGCCGATCTGCACTTCTGCCCAGGCGCCGCCCCGCTGCGTGCCATGCTCGGCCGGCAGCACGGCGAGGCCGAGCCGTTCACGACACTGCCCGCCACCGGACTCGACGCCGCGCTGGGCGAGTACGCCCGCATGCGTGGGTCCGACCCGTGGTTGCGCACCTGGCCCGTGTTGCTCGACGCAGTCACTCCCACCCCCAGCGAGGACGGCTGGTACGTCGTCGACCCGTCCGGACGGGCACTGCCGCTGGCCGGAGACGACGACAGCCGCTGGCGGCTGCACACGGTCGCGGGTGGCCGTCCGGTGACGGTCTGCGGCGACTGGGACGGAACCACTCTCACCCCGGTGTCCCTGTTCACCGAAGGACAGGTGCTGACCTGGTGACCGCGTTGCCCGAATCGCTGACGACCGCAGCACTTCTCGGCGCGGCACGCTCCGCGCCCGAGTTCGACGCGCTGCACACGGCCGACGCCGCGGGCCGACTGGCCGGAGACCCCGCGGCGACACTGCTCGCCGCTGTCGCACTGGAGGCGACCTTCCTCACCGCAGCGACCGCGCCCGTGGTCCGCGAGCTGCCGTCACCGGCCCCGGACGACGACCGTCCCGTCCTGCCCGGCGCCGCTGCCGAACGCCTGCGCGCACTGCTCGCCGTCCGCTCCCCGCTGCTCGACGAGTGGTTCGAGGTGGCCGCCCGATTTCGCGCGTCGCACGACGTCGTGGTCGATCTGCTGACCGTCGCGACCACCGACGCGGTGCACCGCGACCGGCTCGTCGCGCTCACCGGCACACGGGGACGCTGGGTGGCCGCACGCAACCCGGAATGGGCCGAACTGCTGCCTCCCGACCCGCTCGACGACACACCCTGGCACGCCGGCCCACCCGCCCGGCGCCGCCGGTGGTTCGAGACGCTCCGCACGCACGACCCGGCGGCGGCCACCGCGACACTCGCGGCATCGTGGGGCGCGCAGACCGCCGCCCAGCGAGCCGAGTTGCTCGCCCTGCTCGCGGTGAGGCTCGGCCCGCACGACGAAGCCCTGCTCGAACGCGCACTGGACGACCGCAGCCGCAAGGTCCGCGCCGTGGCGCTCGAGCTTCTTCCGCGCCTGCCGGATTCCGCCTTCGCGCAGCGTATGGCCGAGCGGGTGCGACAGTGGATGCTCGCCGACGACTCCACCGTCACCCTCGCGGTGCCCGACCGGCCGGACGAGAACGCTCTCCGCGACGGTCTCGCCGACAGTCCGGTCGGTGGAGCCCGAGAGCTGCTGGTCGCGGCCGTCGCGGCAGCCCCGCTGTCCGTGTGGAACGACCACGCCGCAGACACGGTGCTGCCGGAGTTCGACATCGACGATACCTTCCGCACCGCGTTGACGGCCGCGTGGGGCCGCGCGGCGGTCCGGCAGCGCAACGGTGAGTGGGCCGCAGCATTGCTGCGACGCGACGGCAGCGTCGACGCGGACCTCGCGCGGGTCGTCCCCCTCGACGTCCTGCTCACGCACCTACGCGAGGCGCCGGCGTCCGCGATCCTCGACGACGCGCTGCTCGCTGCCCTCCCCGCGCCGTGGCCGCGTGATATCGCCGAGAAGGTGCTCACCGCGCTGTACACGAAGTCGACGACCACCCGTGTCGTCCGCGACGTCCTGATCCTGCTCGCCCACCGGGCCCCCTTCGAGCTGGCCGACCTGCTGGCCGACGCCGCGAACCGCACCGACGATCTCGGTCGCCTGCACCTGTTCGCGAGCGCAGCCGACACCCTGACCCTCCGCAAGACGATCCACGAGGAGCTGAGTTGACCGACACCGAGTCGACCCCCGCAGTTGTCGGCACCGATGAGGCCCCGGCGCCCGAGACCGGCACGTCCGGGACCGACGTGCCCGACACCACCGAAACCGGCGTATCCGGCACCGCCCTGCTGCGCCCGCACGCCGAGCAGCAGTACGCGCACGAACTCGCGGCGCTCGCGCGACTCGACGACCGGCCGCGCCCGCCGTCGTGGCAGCTGTCGCCGTGGGCGGTGGTGACCTACCTGCTCGGCGGCGAACTGTCCGACGGCACCGTCATCACCCCGAAGTACGTCGGCCCGCGCCGTTTGATGGAGGTCGCCGTCGCGACCCTGGCGACCGACCGGGCACTGTTGCTGCTCGGTGTGCCGGGTACCGCGAAGACCTGGGTGTCGGAGCATCTCGCCGCCGCGATCAGCGGTTCGTCGACCCGGCTCGTGCAGGGAACAGCAGGCACGACCGAGGAGTCGGTGCGCTACGGCTGGAACTACGCGCGGCTGCTCGCCGAAGGGCCGAGCTCCGCCGCGCTGGTCGCCTCCCCGGTCATGACCGCGATGCGCGACGGCGCCGTGGCACGTATCGAGGAACTCACCCGCATTCCCGCGGACGTGCAGGACGCGCTGATCACCATCCTGTCGGAGAAGACTCTGCCCGTCCCCGAACTCGGCACCGAGGTGCAGGCGACGAAGGGGTTCAACGTCATCGCCACCGCCAACGATCGCGACCGCGGGGTCAACGACCTGTCGTCCGCGCTGCGCCGACGGTTCAACACCGTCGTGTTGCCGTTGCCGGCGAGTGAGGAGGACGAGGTCGCGATCGTCACCCGCCGCGTCGAACAACTCGGCGCCGCACTCGAACTGCCCGCCGTGCCCGCGGCCGCGGAGGAGATCCGCCGCGTCGTCACGGTGTTCCGCGAGCTACGCAGCGGCGTCACCACCGACGGCCGCACCAAGCTGAAGTCCCCGTCGGGCACGCTGTCCACCGCCGAGGCGATCTCGGTCGTGACGGGTGGTCTGGCACTGTCGGCGCACTTCGGCGACGGCGTGCTGCGTCCGTCCGATGTCGCGGCCGGCATCCTCGGTTCGGTGGTCAAGGACCCGGTCTCCGATCGCGTCGTCTGGAACGAATATCTCGAGGCCGTCGTCCGGGAACGCGGCGACTGGACCGACTTCTACCGGGCGTGCCGGGAGATCACCGGGTGACCGACGCTCTCTTCGACCGCGCGGATGCGCCCGCGGAGATCCGGGTCTTCGGCATCCGGCACCACGGGCCGGGTTCGGCGCGCGCGGTCCTGCAGGCACTCGCAGAGTTCGAACCCGACACCGTCCTCATCGAGGGTCCGTCGGACGCCGATCCGGTACTTGCGCTCGCCGCGGCCGACGACATGGTTCCGCCGGTCGCGCTGCTGGCCTACGCTCGCGACGAACCGGCGCGGGCGGCGTTCTGGCCGGTCGCGGCCTTCTCGCCCGAGTGGCAGGCGTTGCGCTGGGCGTATCTGCACGACGCGGACGTGCGGTTCTGCGACCTTCCGGCGGCGATGTCGCTCGCCGCCGAACGCGAGGTCGGCGACCGCGCGACCGACGATCTGCTCGGCATGCTCGCCCGCGCCGGCGGCTACGCGGACTTCGAGCAGTGGTGGGACGCGGTGGTCGAGCACGGCACCGCACAGGCCTTCGACGAGATCACCGACGCGATGCGGACGCTGCGAGAGGACGTCGGGATCGACGACCACACCGCGCGACGCGAGGCGCACATGCGGCAGGTGCTGCGCGCGACGGTCAAGGCCGGGGCCCGCGCGATCGCTGTGGTGTGCGGGGCGATGCACGCCCCCGCACTCACCGGCCGGCTCGGGCCGGCCGCGCCCGACGCGCGTCTGCTCAAGGGCCTACCCAAAGTGAAGACCACCCTCACCTGGGTGCCGTGGAGCCACTCCCGGTTGTCGTTGTCGTCGGGCTACGGCGCCGGCATCACCTCACCCGGCTGGTACCACCACCTGTTCACCCAGCCCGCGGACACGACCGCGCGCTGGTTCACCCGCGTGGCCCGTGTTCTGCGCGAGGAGGATCTGCCCGTCTCGAGTGCCCACGTCATCGAGGCGACGCGCCTCGCCGACACGCTCGCTGCGCTGCGCGGTCGCGCGGTGGCCGGACTCGACGAGGTCGTCGAAGCGACCCGATCGGTGCTGTGCGACGGCGACGACGTCCTGCTCGACCTCGTCACGCGGCGGCTCGTCGTCGGGGAGGCACTCGGATCCGTCTCCGAGGACACCCCCACCGTCCCGCTCGACACCGACCTGCAGCGACAGGCGAAGTCGTTGCGTCTCAAGCGGTCCAGCGAAGCGAAGAACCTCGATCTGGACCTGCGCCGGGAAATCGACGTTGCGCGGTCGCGACTGCTGCACCGGCTGGCGCTGCTCGGGATCGACTGGGGTACGCCCACGCAGAGCGAGGTGCGCTCGACCGGCACGTTCCGCGAAACCTGGACGTTGCGGTGGGAGCCCGAGTTGTCGGTGGCGATCGTCGAGGCGTCCCGGTGGGGCACGACGGTGGGATCCGCCGCGGGTGCCACGGTGGCCGACCGTGCCGCTCGCTCCGGGATCGCGCTCGCCGACCTCACCGAACTCCTCGAACGGGCGTTGCTCGCCGACCTACGCACCACGATCCCGTCGCTGGTGAGGGCGATCGACGCGGCGGCCGCTCTCGATCACGATGTGCTGCACCTGATGAGCGCACTACCGACCCTCGTGCGGACCGTCCGTTACGGCGACGTGCGGGGCACCGATCTGTCCTCCCTGGACCACGTCTGCGACGCTCTGCTCGCGCGTGTCTGCGCCGGCCTCCCGGCGGCGGTCACCGGTCTCGACCACGACGCCGCCGATGCGCTGCGCACCGCGATCGACGGCGTGCATCTCGCGCTCGCGTTGCGCGAGGACCCGACCGCGACCGTCCGGTGGCTGGACACGCTGACATCGGTGAGCGAACGCGACGACGTCGACGGTCTGCTCGTCGGCCGCACCACCCGGATGCTGCGCGACGCCGGCCGGCTCGGCGAGCACGATGCGGCCGTGCGGGTCGCGCGAGCGTTGTCCGTGGGGTCACCCGCGCCCGCGAAAGCGCGCTGGATCGACGGTTTCCTCGGCGGCGGCGGGCTCCTGCTGGTCCACGACGGCGCCCTGTTCGATCTCGTGGACGGCTGGATCAGCGGACTCACCGACGACGATTTCGTCGACGTCCTGCCCGTCCTCCGACGCACCTTCGGGTCCTTCGCCTTCGGGGAGCGACGCCTGCTCGGGCAGACGGTGCGCGGCGAACGCACCCGTCGCACGGAGGCACCGCCCGCGGTGGACCGCGGCCGGATCGCCCTGACCGCCACCGCGTCGATCCTGGGAGTGTCGGCATGACAACCGAATCCGGAGACACCGAACGTCTGCGCCGATGGCGGCTCGCACTCGGTGAGGCCGCCGAGGACTCCACGGGCTCCCTGTCCTCGGCCGACGACACCGCCATGGACGCCGCGCTCGCCGCCCTGTACGACACCGCGCCGGGCGACGGCACCGCGCCGCGCACCGCCGGTCTCGGCGCATCCGCGCCCCGGGTGGCACGCTGGCTCGGCGACATCCGCACCTACTTCCCCACGTCCGTCGTCCAGGTGATGCAGCGCGACGCGGTGGATCGGCTCGGGTTGACCCGGCTGCTCCTCGAACCCGAGATGCTCGAGGCCGTCGAACCGGACGTGCACCTGGTGGGCACGCTGTTGAGCCTGAACCGTGTGATGCCGGAGACCACCAAGGCGACGGCACGCACGGTCGTCGAGAAGGTCGTGCGTGAGATCGAGGCCCGCATCGAGCAGCACACCCGTACCGCCGTCACGGGTGCACTCGACCGGTCGTCGCGGACGTCGAATCCGAAGCCGCGCGACATCGACTGGGACCGCACGATTCGTGCGAACCTCGCCCACTACCTGCCGGAGCATCGCACGGTGGTGCCCGAGAAGCTGGTGGGCTACGGGCGTCGTTCCCGGGCGGTGAAACGCGATGTGGTGCTCGCGGTGGACCAGTCCGGGTCGATGGCGTCGAGCGTCGTGTACGCGTCGGTGTTCGCGGCGGTCCTGGCCTCGATGCGGGCGTTGCGCACGTCGCTGGTCGTCTTCGACACCTCCGTGGTGGATCTGACCGACATGCTCGCCGATCCGGTGGATGTGCTGTTCGGCACCCAGCTCGGTGGCGGCACCGACATCAATCGGGCGATCGCCTACAGCAGGTCGCTGATCACCCGGCCGGCCGATTCGCTGTTCGTGCTCATCTCCGATCTGTACGAGGGCGGTATCCGCGCCGAGATGCTCTCCCGTATCCGGGAGATGGTCGGGGCAGGTGTGCAGGTCGTGGTGTTGCCGGCCCTGTCCGACGACGGGGCGCCGTCCTTCGACCGCGACAACGCGGCGGCGCTCGCCGCACTCGGCGTGCCCGTCTTCGCGTGCACACCCGACCGTTTCCCGGAGCTGCTCGCCGTCGCGCTCGAACGGGGCGACGTCGGGCGCTGGTCGCAGTCGAGGTGAACGCCGGACCGGCCCCGAACGGCGTGACGGCCCGGGATCAGCGGGCCGGTTCGCCGGAGGAATCGGCCTGCGCGTCACCGTCCTCCTCGGCGTACCGGGCGAGCAGCGCCGTCTCGGCCGTGTGGGAGGGGAAGGCGAAGGCCACCAGTGCCGCTCCGATCAGCACGATGGCGATCGCGGCGGTGTAGGCGCGGGTGTCGCCGTCGAGGAACGCCGTGCGGGCGGCCGCAATGATCTGTGGCGCGTACTGCGGATAGTGCTCGCTGATGCCGACGGCGCCCGCGAACGACTTCTCCAACGCGGTCTCGGTCTGCTCGTCGACCGACGCGGCCTGCGGACTCGCCGCGATCGTCGCCGCGAGCGAGGCCGAGTATCCGGCCGTGAGCAGCGCGCCGAGGATCGACTGGACGATCGCTCCACCGAGGTCGCGTTGCAGATCGGCCGTGCCGGAGGCCATTCCGGCGCGGGAAACCGGCACCGATCCCGTGAGCGAATGCGAGGCCGGGGTACCGGCGAGACCGACACCGGCTCCCAGGCACATGTATCCGAGGGCGATCACCCAGTAGTGCGCGTCCTCGTCCCACAGAATCAGCGCGACGACGAGTCCGGCCACGATCGCGACGTAACCCGACAGCAGGGTGAAACGAGAACCGCGAGACCCGACGAGTTTCGCCGACTGCGGTGCCACCAGCACCATCACGAATGCGGCGGGCAGCGCCGCCGATCCGGCCGCGAGCGTCGAGTAGCCGAGCACGTTCTGCAGGTACTGCTGGCTGATGTACATCGTTCCCATGAGGGTGCCGAACACGATGATGCCCGCCACGGCCGCGACCCAGAACACCCGGCGCCGCGCGACGCGCAGGTCGAACAGGGGATTCGCCGCGCGCAGCTGGCGCATCACGAAGAGGATCACCGCGACGAGAGCGATCACGAGGGCGGACACCGCGATGGTCTCCATCCCGTCGACGGGCACGAAATTGATGCCCAGGACGAGCGAGCCGACGAGCACCACCGAGACGATCCCGCCGAGATGATCGACCGGCTCGGTCGACTCGTTGACGTGACTCGGCACGAACACCCAGGTCGACACAAGGGCGATCAACGCCAGCGGGATCGTCACGAGGAAGACCGATCCCCAGAAGAACTGTTCGAGCAGGGTGCCGGCGACGAGCGGGCCCAATGCGGTGAGACCACCCCCGATCGACGACCACAGTGCGATCGCGCGGGTCCGTGCTGCGCCCGACCACAACGCGGTGATCAGCGCCAGGGTGGTGGGGAACGCCAGACCGGCGGAGACGCCGCCGAGCACCCGGGCGGCGAACAGTACATCGACGTTCGGTGCGAACCCGGCGACCGCCGAGGCGGGCACCGACAACGCCATGCCGATAAGGAGCATCGTCTTGCGCCCGTAGCGGTCGCCGACGGCCCCGAAGTACAGCACCGACGCAGCGAGGCCGACGGAATAGCCGACCGCGACGAGATTCAGTTCGGTCTGGCTCGCGTCGAACGCTTTCCCGATGTCGGGTAGCGCCACGTTCGCGACGGCGAGGTTCAGGTTCGCCACTGCGGCGACGAGGATCAGCGAGGCCAGCACCAGGCTCGCCTGCGCAGGACGACCGTCCTCGGGTGGGGTCACGGACACATAGTGCGCGCTCGGGCCGCTGTCCTGCGCGGTTTCCGACGGGTTTTCACCTTGCCCATCCTGCCGGGTTAGGATCACCTCACTCATTGTTCGACAGACTCGAGGCCCCGATGACACGCCGATCCGCCGCGCTGCTCCGTTCCGCCGCCCTGTTCACGGCCACCGCGATCGCGCTGACCGCGTGCGGATCGTCCGACACGGAGACGGAGTCCGGCTCGGCCGCGTCCGACGGCGCCTTCCCCGTCACCGTCGACACGAAGTTCGGGGAGGTCACCGTCGAGTCCGCCCCCGAGCGTGTCGCGGCTCTGGGCTGGGGCGACGCGGAAACCGCACTGGCACTCGGTGTTCGGCCGGTGGCCGCGAGCGACTGGCTCGACTTCGGTGGCGACGGCGTCGGGCCGTGGGCGCAGGGGCTGTACGACTCGCCGCCGGAGCTCATCGGCACGATCGAGCCGTCCTTCGAGCTGCTCGCGGCACAGGAGCCCGATCTGATCCTCGACACCAAGAGCTCCGGTGAGCCGGCCCGCTACGAGACGCTCTCGGGGATCGCCCCGACCGTCGCCGGCCCGGAAGGCAGCGACGCCTACCTCACGTCGCTCGACGACCAGGTGACCACCGTGGCAGCGGCTCTCGGTGTCCCGGACAAGGGTGCCGAGTTGCTGTCGCAGATCGATGCGGATTTCGAGCAGGCCGCGGCCGACAATCCCGAGTTCGCGGGCAGGACCGTCACCGTCGCCTCGTACACGTCGGAGGGGTGGGGCGCCTACGTCGTCGGCGATTCGCGCGTGGACTTCATGACCGAACTCGGCTTCGTGAACAATCCGCAGGTGCAGGCCGCGGCGTCGGACGACTTCTTCATCACCGTCTCCGACGAGAACCTGAACCTGCTCGATGCGGATCTACTGATCGTGCTGCCGATCTACGTACCGGCGGCGGAGGTGACCGACAATCCGGTCTTCCGGCAGATCCCGGCGGTGCGCGACGGCCGGTTCCTCGTGCTCGACAGTGATTCCGACATCTCTGCGGCGTTCTCGACGAACTCGGTGCTGTCGGTGCCGTTCGCGCTCGACGAGCTGGTTCCGCTGGTCGCCGAACGCGTGAACTGAGCCCCTCTCTGCTTGTGGCTCAGCGCCGGAACAGCTTGTTGCCGAGCCAGACGATCGGGTCGTAGCGGCGGCCGGCGACGCGTTCCTTCATCGGGATCAGCGCGTTGTCGGTGATGTGGATGTTCTCCGGGCACACCTCGGTGCAGCACTTGGTGATGTTGCACATGCCCAGGCCGTGCTCGTCCTGCGCCACGTCGCGCCGATCGGCGACGTCGAGCGGGTGCATCTCGAGTTCCGCGATGCGCATGAGATAGCGGGGACCGGCGAAGGCCTCCTTGTTCTCCTCGTGGTCGCGCACCACGTGGCAGACGTTCTGGCACAGATAGCATTCGATGCACTTGCGGAACTCCTGAGAGCGCTGCACATCGACCTGCTGCATCCGGTACTCCCCCGGCGCGAGATCCGGGGGCGGCGCGAAGGCCGGTATCTCGCGTGCCTTCCGGTAGTTGAACGAGACGTCGGTGACGAGATCGCGGATGATCGGGAAGGTGCGCATCGGCGTCACCGTGACGGTCGCGTCGGGATCGAACAGCGACATGCGGGTCATGCACGTCAGGCGCGGGCGGCCGTCGACCTCCGCCGAGCAGGATCCGCACTTGCCCGCCTTGCAGTTCCAGCGCACGGCGAGATCCGGTGCCTGGGTGGCCTGCAGGCGGTGCAGGATGTCGAGGACGACCTCACCCTCGTTGACCTCGACGGTGTAGTCGCGCAACTGTCCACCGTCGGCGTCGCCCCGCCAGATCCTGAACGCCGCCCGATATCCCATCTCAACCCCTCCGTCCGGGATGATCCGCGAGTTCCTCGTCGGTGTAGTACTTGCCGAGTTCGTCGATGTCGAACAGTTCCAGCAGGTCGGGGCGCATCGGCTCCTGCCGCTCGGCGGTGACCGAGACGTCCGGGACGAACGGGTCGCCCCCGTCGAGGCGGCAGGTGAGCAGTGTGCGACGCCACTGCGCATCCATCGACGGATAGTCGTCGCGGGTGTGCCCTCCGCGACTCTCGGTGCGCTGCAACGCAGCTCGTGCGACGCATTCGCACACGAGCAGCATGTTCCGCAGGTCCAGGGCGAGATGCCAGCCCGGGTTGAACTGGCGGTGTCCCTCTACTGCGACGTTTCGGATCCGGGACCGTAGCCCGTCGAGTTCGGCGAGCGCGCGTTCGACCTCGTCCGCGCGGCGGATGATGCCCACGAGATCCTGCATGACCTGCTGCAGATCGGTGTGCAGGGTGTACGGGTTCTCGGCGCGGTCGGCCTCGGCCGGATCGAAGGGAGCGAGTGCCGCGCGTGCCGCGGCGTCGACGTCGGCTTCGATCACGGCCGGTCGCGTCGTCAGGCCCTGGACGTAGTCGGCCGCGCCGATACCGGCCCGGCGGCCGAAGACCAGCAGGTCCGACAGCGAATTTCCGCCCAGGCGGTTCGACCCGTGCATCCCGCCCGAGCACTCCCCGGCCGCGAACAGTCCCGGCACGGAGGCCGCGCCGGTGTCGGGGTCGACCTCGATTCCACCCATCACGTAGTGGCAGGTCGGGCCGACCTCCATCGCTTCGGCGGTGATGTCGACGTCGGCGAGTTCCTTGAACTGGTGGTGCATCGACGGCAGCCGCCGCATGATCTCGGCGGCCGGCATCCGCGAGGCGATGTCGAGAAAGACTCCGCCGTGCGGGGTGCCGCGGCCCTCCTTGACCTCCGAATTGATGGCGCGGGCCACTTCGTCGCGCGGGAGCAGATCGGGGGTACGGCGATTGTTCTCCTGATCGTCGTACCAGCGGTCGGCCTCCTCCTCGGTTTCGGCGTACTGGCCTTTGAACACCGGAGGGATGTAGGAGAACATGAACCGCTCCCCCTCGGAGTTCTTCAGCACCCCGCCGTCGCCGCGGACGCCCTCCGTGACGAGGATGCCCTTGACGCTGGGCGGCCAGATCATCCCGGTGGGGTGGAACTGGACGAACTCCATGTTGATCAGGGCGGCACCGGCGCGCAGGGCGAGCGCATGACCGTCGCCCGTGTACTCCCACGAGTTCGACGTCACCTTCCACGACTTGCCGATGCCGCCGGTGGCGATGACGACGGCGGGCGCCTCGAACAACACGAATCGCCCGGTCTCACGCCAGTATCCGAACGCTCCGGCGATGCGACCCTCCGCGTCCTTCACCAGTTCGGTGATGGTGCATTCGGCGAAGACCCGCACCCGCGCCTCGTAATCCCCGTGTTCGGCGTGGTCCTCCTGCTGCAGCGACACTATCTTCTGCTGCATCGTGCGGATGAGTTCGAGTCCGGTGCGATCGCCGACGTGGGCGAGTCGTGGATAGGTGTGGCCACCGAAATTGCGCTGGCTGATCCGTCCGTCGGGTGTCCGGTCGAACAGGGCTCCGTAGGTTTCCAGTTCCCACACCCGGTCGGGCGCTTCGCGCGCGTGCAGTTCGGCCATCCGCCAGTTGTTGAGAAACTTGCCGCCGCGCATCGTGTCCTGGAAGTGGATCTGCCAGGAGTCGCGGGGATTGGCGTTGCCCATCGCGGCGGCGCACCCGCCTTCGGCCATCACGGTGTGGGCCTTACCGAACAGCGACTTGCACACCACGGCGACGGAGAAACCGCGTTGCCGCGCCTCGATGACCGCGCGGAGTCCGGCGCCACCCGCTCCGATCACCACGACGTCGACCTTGTGCCGTTCGACATCCACCATCTGAGCTTCCCCTCTTCCGGTCGCCTGCCCTTCCGCCGTACTGCTCGGGTCCGTCAGCCGACGAACCGGAGATCCGTGATGGTCTCGCTCGCCACGAGCATGATGTAGAAGTCCGTGAGGATCAGGGTGCCCAGCGTGATCCACGCGAACTGCATGTGCCTGACGTTGAGCCTCGACAGGAACGTCCAGATCCTGTACCGCACAGGATGTTTCGAAAAGTGCCGCAGCCGCCCTCCGGTGACGTGCCGACACGAATGGCACGAGAGCGTGTATCCCCAGAGCAGTATCACGTTGATCAGCAGGATGAGGTTGCCGAGCCCGATGCCGAATCCGCTCGGACTACGAAAGGCCGCGATCATGTCGTAGGTGTTGATCAGTGACACCACGAAACCGGCGTAGAAGAAGTAGCGGTGCGAGTTCTGCAGGATCAGCGGCAACCGCGTTTCGCCGGTGTAGCGCCGGTGGGGTTCGGCCACCGCGCACGCGGGCGGCGACAACCAGAACGAGCGGTAGTAGGCCTTGCGGTAGTAATAGCAGGTCAGTCGGAAACCGAGGAGAAGCGGGAGCGACAGGAACGCGAGCGGAATCCACATCGGGAGTTCGCCGACCCACGTTCCGAAATGGCGGGCACCGTCCACGCAGGACGCGCTCACGCACGGAGAGTAGAACGGCGTCAGATAGTGGTAGTCCTCGACGTAGTAGGCGCTGCGCACGAACGAGCGGATCGTCGCGTACACCACGAACACACCGAGGCCGAGCACGGTGAGTGCGGGGGTCTGCCACCAGCGGTCGTTCCGCAGCGTACGTGCGGCGATCCGTGCGCGGCCCGCGGAGCGCACGCCGGTCGCGGGTGTGCCGCGGGCCGCCGGTGACGCCTCGGACGTGCTCACCGCGAGCCGTGCAGCCCGCCGAGACCTTCGTCGTCCGTATCCGTTCCGCGGAACAACGAGTCGTCGTACGGCGTGTCGGGGATCGGGATGCGTTCACCGAGACTGTTGACGGCCTCGCGTGGAGGATGTTCGGCGAAGTCGCGTATGTCGATGTCGAGGCGTTCGAAGTCGTTCGCCAGCCTCCGGACGGGGGCTGCGTCCCCGTAGCGCGATCGTAGTGATCCGAGGCAGTGGCGCAGGTGGGCGGCGGTGCGCTGGAGTTCCTGCACTTCGCTGGTGGACATCCGTACCTCCGGGCCGAGCGGTCGGCATGTCGCGCCGGCCGACACGATGGGACAGGCCGTTGCAGTGTGGCATCCATCACAGTACAGCGGAAGCTTCGCTCGCATGCCGTTTCGTCCGGAGCGGCGGCGCCAGCCACTCGGAGGCCCGGACAGCGAAGCGGGCCGCGTCGATCGCCCCGCTGCCGGCCGGGATCCTGCCGACCACGGGGACGCCGGTGACGGCCGGGAGGTCGTCGAGATTGCACTGCTCCGCCAGATCCGGTGCGGCGGGCCAGGATCCGATGATCACTCCCGGACAGGCGATCCCCGCCGCGCGGAGTGCGGCCACGGTGAGCGCCGTGTGGTTGAGCGTGCCCAGCCCTGCCGCCGCGACGACCACCGCGGGTGCGCCCAGCGCCGCAGCGACGTCGGCGAGAGTGAAGCCCCCGGCGCCGAGGCGGACGAGCAGGCCGCCGGCGCCTTCGACGAGGGTGAGGTCGTATCCGGCGTCGAGACTCCGGACGGCGTCGACGACCTCGTCGAGGTCGAGCAACCGGCGTCCACTGCGCCGCGCGGCGGTATCGGGTGCGAGCGGGTCGGGGTACCGAGCGAGTTCGACGAGGTGGACGGAGCCCCCGACCAGCCGGCGGACTTCCTGCAGGTCGCCCGGGCCGTCGTCCGCCACTCCGGTCTGGGCGGGCTTGCACACCGCGACCCGCAGCCCCGCCGCCACGGCGCTCGCGGCCAGCGCGGCGGTCGCGACGGTCTTTCCCACATCGGTCGACGTACCGGTGACGACGAGGATGCTCACGCCCGGGCCCCCGCGAGGACATCGGTGAGCACCTCGTCGACGAGTGCGCGTTCGTCGGTGGTGAGGTTCGCGCGGGCGGTCAGCCGCAGCCGCGAGGTGCCGGCCGGTACCGACGGCGGCCGGAAGCAGCCGACATGCACACCGCGTTCGCGGCACTGCGCAGCAGCATCGGCGGCGACATGCGGGTCGCCGAGGATCACCGACACCACCGCGGACGGCGGTGCGTCGACGCCCGTGACGCGCGCGAGGTGCGCGGCCTGCTCGAGTACGGCCGCGGCACGGGCGGGTTCGGCGCGCAACACCTTCAACGCTCCCCGGGCGGCACCGACCGCGGCCGGTGCCAGGCCGGTGTCGAAGATGAACGTTCGGGCGGTGTCCACGAGGTGTTCGCGCACACGCCGGTCGGCCAGCACCACTCCTCCTTGGGACGCAAGGGATTTCGACAGCGTCGCGGTGACGACCACGTCGGGTTCGCCGGCGAGACCCATTTCGTGGACGAGTCCGCGGCCCCCCGCGCCGCGGACTCCCACACCGTGGGCCTCGTCGACGAGGAGCAACGCGTCGTGCGAGCGGCAGATGCGGTGCAGCCGCCGCAACGGGGCGAGGTCTCCGTCGGTACTGAACACCGAGTCGGTCAGGACGAGCGCGCGCGCCTCGGTGCGGGTCGCGAGGGCGTGCGCGACCGCGCCGACGTCGTTGTGGGGAGTGACGACGATTCTCGAGCGGGACAGCCGGCACGCGTCGACGAGCGACGCGTGCCCCCCGGCGTCGGAGACGATCAGCGCGTCCTTGCCGCCGAGGGCGGCGACAGCACCGAGATTCGCGGCGTATCCGCTCGAGAACACCAGACCGCTGTCCGCCCCGACGAAGTCGGCGAGTTCGCGTTCGAGCAGTTCGTGTTCGGCGGTGGTGCCGGTGACCAGCCGCGATCCGGTGGCACCGGCTCCCCAGCGCCGCAGTGCGGCGGTGGCCCCCGCGAGGACCTCCGGATGACGGGACAGACCGAGATAGTCGTTGGACGCGAGGTCGACGACGGCCGAGCCGGGGGTTCGGACGACGGGTTCCCGGTGCAGACCCGCTGCGCGTCGCGCCGCCGCGGTGTCGTCGAGCCACGCCAGGGCGGGATGTGCGGTCATGAACGGTAACCATACTTGAACGCTGTTCAAGTCGGCGCGGCAGCCCGCGTCGATGCCGCGTCGAACGTCCCGCGGCATGCCCCCGCGGCGGCTTACCCGACCTGGGCGCCCGCCGCAGCGATCATCCCCGACGTGATCTCCGCGACGTCGGCGGTGGAGCACACGTAAGGAGGCATGGCGTAGACGAGATTGCGGAACGGACGAAGCCACACACCGGCCGCGACCGTCGCGTCGGTCGCCGCACGCATGTCCACCGGGTCGGTGAGTTCGATCACACCGATACCCCCGAGTACCCGAACATCCGTGACCCCCGGCAGCTCGCGGGCCGGGACGAGCCCCTCCGTCAGGCCCGCGTTCAGTGCCCCCACCTCGGCGCGCCAGTCGCGGGAGAGCAGCAATTCGACCGCCGCGACCGCGACGGCGCACGCGAGCGGGTTGCCCATGAAGGTCGGGCCGTGCATCACGCCGCCGCCCTCGCCGGCGCTGATCGCTTCGGCGACGGCCCGGGTGCACAGCGTCGCGGCGAGTGTCATGTACCCGCCGGTGAGCGCCTTGCCCACGCACATCACGTCCGGGCTCACCTGCGCGTGGTCGGCCGCGAACAGTTCCCCGGTGCGCCCGAAACCGGTCGCGATCTCGTCGAAGATCAACACCAGTCCGTGCTCGTCGCACATCCTGCGTAGCTCACGCAGATAGAGCGGGTCGTGGAAGCGCATACCGCCGGCGCCCTGGACGACCGGTTCGACGACGATCGCCGCGAGCTCGTCGGCGTGCTCGAGCAGGACCGCCTCGAACTGCGCGACGTAGCCGGGATCGAAATGCGCCGGTGGGGCGGGAGCGAAGATCTGCCGCGCCAGCATGTCGGTCCACAGCGCATGCATGCCGCCCTCCGGATCGCACACGCTCATCGGGGCGAAGGTGTCGCCGTGGTAGCCGCCCCGCCAGGTGAGCAGACGACGCCGTCCGGGCCTGCCGACAGCGCGCTGGTACTGCACCGCCATCTTCACGGCGACCTCGACCGCCACCGAGCCCGAATCGGCGAGGAAGACCGTGTCGAGACCCTCGGGGGTGATGTCGACGAGCAGTTCCGCGAGCCGCGCGGCGGGCTCGTGGGTGAGGCCGCCGAACATCACGTGACTCATCCGTTCGAGCTGGTCCCGGACCGCGGCGTCGAGAACCGGATGGCGATATCCGTGCACTGCCGCCCACCACGAACTCATCCCGTCGATCAGCTCGCGTCCATCGGCGAGAACGAGCCGGGTACCGTGGGCGCGGTCGACCACGAGCGATTCGGCGGGCGCCGGAAACGCGCCGTAGGGATGCCACAGGTGCCGGCTGTCGAGAGTGCGAATCCGTTCGAGAGAGAGGGAGGAGTTGCTCACGCCCAGACTGTAGGCGGTTGGCCGCCCCCCACCGCAGCCGCGTAGTCTGCCGAGTTGCCGTGAACAACACTCACGGCAATCGTCCGGTGCACCGATCGGCGCCGGGCGACAGTACAGCCGAACACGCATGACACCGGGGGTATCCGTCACATGTCCGTCCACACCTCGGGACGAGAACTCGAGAGTGCCGCGCGGACGGCGGGCACCCGCCCCGCGCGGCGCGCCGATCTCGACGGACTGCGCGGACTGGCGATCGCGCTCGTGGTGATCTTCCACGTCTGGTTCGGCCGCGTCTCGGGAGGGGTCGACGTCTTCCTGGCACTGTCCGGCTTCTTCTTCGTGGGCTCGCTGCTGCGGACCGCCGAATCCCCGGCGCCGCTCGACCCGCGTCCCGTCCTGCGGAGGATCGGCAGGCGTCTGCTGCCCCCGCTCGTCCTCGTGCTCAGCGCCGTCGCCGTCGCCACGGTCGTGTTGCAGCCGTTCACACAGTGGCTCGCGGTGGCCGACCAGACCGGGGCGTCGCTGCTCTTCGTCCAGAACTGGTACCTCGCCCTCACCGCCAGTGACTATCTGGCCGCGGATCCCATGGTCAGCCCGCTCCAGCACCTGTGGTCGATCGCGGTGCAGGGCCAGTTCTACGTCGCGGCGCTCGTGGTGGTGTTCGGT
This sequence comes from Rhodococcus sp. As11, assembly GCF_048957735.1. NCBI lineage: Bacteria > Bacillati > Actinomycetota > Actinomycetes > Mycobacteriales > Nocardiaceae > Rhodococcus > Rhodococcus sp. As11. Next base: position 251,586 of record NZ_JARDJE010000004.1, on the reverse strand, counting down.
TTCGCATGGCTGCTGCGCCGGATGTCGATGCCGGTGCGTATCCCGCTGACGGTGCTGCTCACGGCACTCACCGCATCCTCGCTGGCGTACGCGGTGCTGTCCGACCGGGCGCAGTCGTGGCTGTACTACGACAGTGCCGCCCGCGCCTGGGAGTTGACCCTCGGCGGACTGCTCGTGTGCCTGTCACCGTGGCTGCGGGTTCCGCGTGTGCTGCGGATCGTGCTCGGTGGGCTCGCACTCGTCGTGCTGCTCGCGTGCGGTTTCGTCCTCGACGGCAACGCCCTGTTCCCCGGTCCGTGGGCGCTCGTGCCCGTCGGCGCGGCGATGGCTCTCGTCGTGGCGGGAGTCGGCTCCGGTCCCGACCACGACACCCCGTCGGCGCGACTGCTGGCGTCCGCACCGATGGTGCGTCTGGGGGCGATCGCCTACTCGCTGTACCTGTGGCACTGGCCGCTCCTCATCGGCTACCTGATCGTGCGCGGGCACCCGTCGGTCGGTCTCGTGGGCGGGCTCGGTGTGATCGTCCTGTCGCTGTTGCTCACCGAGGCGTCGACCCGGTGGTTCGAGGAGCCTCTCCGTCGCGTCGCCCCTCCTCGGCCGTCCCGGACGGCCGTGCTCGGTCTCGTGACGGTCGCGGCCGTCGCGCTCGTCGGGGCCGGCAATCTCTGGCACACCTACGTCGACCGCTCGGCCGAGACGGTCGAGCGCACCTCGGCGTTGCCGGCGGAGCTGTATCCGGGCGCCGCCGTCTTCGATCCCGCCGTCTCCACCGAGCCGCAGCCGGTGCAACCACCGCTACTGGTCGCCCATCGCGACCTGCCTCCTGCGACACTCGACAACTGCATCGCCCAGCACACCAATCGCACGCCGTTGACCTGCACCTACGGCGATCCGCTCGCGACGCGCCGCATGGTGCTCGCCGGTGGGTCGCATTCGGAGCACTGGCTCGCCGCGCTCGACGCGCTCGGTATCGAACACGGTTTCCGCCTCGACACCTATCTCAAGGTGGGGTGCCCGTTGTCCGATCCGCTCGCCCCGCTCGTCGAGGAGTCCCCGACGATCGAGTGCGACACGTGGTCGACCGCCGTGCTCGCGGAACTGCGCGCGGATCCGCCCGACTACGTGTTCACCACCTCGACGCGCACCAAGGATCAGGGCGAAGGGCCGGGCGACTTCGTTCCGTTCTGGTACATCGACCTGTGGCAGACGCTCGCCGACTACGGCATCCCGGTGATCGCGATCCGCGACAACCCGTGGCTCTTCCGCGACGATGTCGCGTACCGGGCCGCCGACTGCCTCGCCGGGGGCGGCAACGCCGAGACGTGCGGGGTGCCCCGGGGCGAGGCGCTGGACCCGGTCGACCCGGCCATCGCCGCCTCCGCGCACCTGCCCACCGTGTCGCTGCTCGACCTGTCCGACCAGTTCTGCCGCCCGGACCTGTGCCGGGCGGTGGAGGGCAACATCCTCATCTACCGCGACGAGAACCACCTCACCACCACCTACGTCCGCACGCTGACGCCCGAGCTCGGCAGACAACTCGGTCCCGCCACCGGCTGGTGGTGACGCGCTCACCCGGTGCCCGGGCCGCCGGAAGACTACTGTTGGCGGGCATGGAGTCCACCGAAGCGAGTGCTACCGACGAGATGCCCGAGACGCTGGAAGTGTGGCCGGGATCCCCGTACCCCCTCGGAGCGACCTACGACGGGGCCGGCACGAATTTCGCGCTGTTCTCCGAGATCGCCGAGAAGGTCGAACTGTGCCTCATCTCACGCGAGGGGACGGAGACCCGCATCCCTCTCGAAGAGGTCGACGGATACGTCTGGCACGCATACCTTCCCACGGTCTCACCCGGCCAGCGCTACGGCTATCGCGTGCACGGCCCGTTCGACCCCGAGAACGGACACCGATGCGATCCGAGCAAACTGCTCCTCGATCCGTACGGGAAGGCATTCGACGGCTCGTTCGACGGCGATCCGTCGCTGTTCTCCTACCCGCTGCCCGGCGCCGAGCCCGAGACCGGCCCGGCCACGGACGAGGCATCGGAGGACACCGACGGCGGCGCCACCGCGCCCGACGACACCGCCGAACCCGAGGCGATCGCGACGGGACGGACCTCCGACGCGGCCGCGGATCTGCCCGCACTGGACTCGCTGGGCCACACCATGACGACGGTGGTGATCAACCCGTTCTTCGACTGGGCGATGGATCGCCAGCCCCGGCGTCCCTACAACGAGACCGTCATCTACGAGGCTCACGTCAAGGGCATGACGGCGACGCACCCGGACGTCCCCGAGCACATGCGGGGCACCTACGCCGGGCTCGCGCATCCGGCGATCATCGACCATCTCCTCGACCTCGGGGTCACCGCGATCGAGCTGATGCCGGTGCACCAGTTCATGCACGACCAGGTGCTGCTCGACCAGGGCCTGCGGAACTACTGGGGGTACAACACCTTCGGGTTCTTCGCGCCGCACGCCGAGTACTCGTCGTCGAACAAGCCGAGCGCGGTGGTCGCCGAGTTCAAGGCGATGGTGCGGACCTTCCACGAGGCCGGCATCGAGGTGATTCTCGACGTGGTCTACAACCACACCGCCGAGGGGAACCATCTCGGTCCCACCATCAGCTTCCGCGGCATCGACAACGCCGCCTACTATCGCCTCGTCGACGACGACAAGGCCTACTACATGGACTACACGGGAACGGGCAACAGCCTCAACGCCCGTCACCCGCACACCCTGCAGCTGATCATGGATTCCCTGCGCTACTGGGTCACCGAGATGCATGTCGACGGTTTCCGCTTCGACCTCGCGTCGACTCTGGCGCGCGAGCTGCACGACGTCGACCGCCTGTCGGCCTTCTTCGATCTCGTCCAGCAGGATCCGGTGGTTTCGCAGGTCAAGCTCATCGCCGAGCCGTGGGACATCGGCGAGGGTGGCTACCAGGTGGGCAATTTCCCCGGTCAGTGGACGGAATGGAACGGCAAGTACCGCGACACGGTCCGCGACTACTGGCGCGGCGAACCGGCCACCCTCGGTGAGTTCGCGTCGCGCCTGACCGGCTCGTCCGATCTGTACGAGGACACCGGCCGCCGCCCCGGCGCGTCGATCAACTTCGTCACCGCCCACGACGGTTTCACCCTCGCGGATCTGGTGTCGTACAACGAGAAGCACAACGACGCCAACGGTGAGGACAATCGCGACGGCGAGTCGCACAACCGGTCGTGGAACTGCGGGGTGGAAGGTCCCACGGACGATCCCGAGGTCCTCGCGCTGCGCGGGCGCCAGCAACGCAACATGCTCGCGACGCTGATCCTGTCCCAGGGCACGCCGATGCTCGCCCATGGCGACGAGTTCGGTCGCACCCAGCAGGGCAACAACAACGTGTACTGCCAGGACAACGAACTGTCGTGGGTGGACTGGTCGCTCGCCGAGTCCAACGCCGAACTGCTCGCGTTCACCCGCCATGTGATCGCGCTGCGGACCGAGCACCCGGTGTTCCGGCGGCGCAGGTTCTTCGAGGGCCGGCCCATCCGCAGCGGTGATCAGTCCCGCGACATCGCGTGGCGCACCCCGGCCGGCGACGAGATGATGCCGGAGGACTGGGACAGCGGCTTCGGCAAGTCCCTCGCGGTCTTCCTCAACGGCGAAGGCATCCCCGAGCCCGATCAGCGGGGGCAGCGCGTCGTCGACGACTCGTTCCTGATGTGCTTCAACGCCCATCACGAACCGATCGAGTTCGTCACCCCCGACGGCCCGCACGCCGAGGAGTGGACGGTCGCGCTCGACACCGACGTCCCCGACGGTCTGCGGGAGGAGACGGTCGTCGCCGGTAAACCGGTGCGGGTGCAGGCGCGTTCGGTGCTGGTGCTCCGGAGAACCCGGTGACCTCGGATGTCACGGAGTCGGCAGGTGTGAGCGGCGGCGGCGCGGGGAACCCTGCGTCGGTGCTGTCCACCTACCGACTCCAGATGCGCGGCGACGAGTGCACCTTCGCCGACGCCGTCGCCGTGCTCGACTACCTCGACGCCCTCGGGGTCTCGCACGTCTACCTCTCCCCCGTCCTCAGCGCGACGATCGGGTCCACCCACGGTTACGACGTGGTCGATCCCGGCACGGTCTCCGAGTCGCTCGGGGGCCGCGAGGGGCTGGAGCGGTTGTCGCGGGAGGCGCGCGCGCGGGGCATGGGACTGGTCGTCGACATCGTCCCCAACCATGTCGGTGTGAGCGACCCGCGCCAGAACGCCTGGTGGTGGGACGTCCTGAAACACGGGTCCGGGTCCCGGTACGCGTCCTTCTTCGATCTCGACCTCGCCGACGACAACGGCGCGGACGGACGGATCGCCCTGCCGGTGCTCGGGTCCGACGACGACATCCGTGACCTGACCGTCGACCGTTCCGGCGACGAACCTCTGCTCGCCTACTACGACAAGAGATTTCCCATCGCCCCCGGAACCGACGCCGGCACCGGCGAGGAGGTCCACGCGCGACAGGCCTACCGTCTCGTGGCGTGGAACTCGGGGCTGATCGGATATCGCCGCTTCTTCACCGTCGACGATCTCGCCGCCGTGCGGGTGGAGGATCCGGAGGTGTTCGACGCGACGCACGAGCAGGTCGCGTCGTGGATCGCCGACGATCTCGTCGACGGGATCCGCGTCGACCATCCGGACGGTCTCGCCGATCCCGCCGGCTATCTCGCGCGTCTGCGCGAGGTGATCGGCCCCGAGCGGTGGCTCGTGATCGAGAAGATCCTCGGCGACGCCGAGCCGTTGGACGCCACCCTGCCGGTGGACGGCACCACCGGCTACGACGCGCTCGGCGAACTGTCGGCGGTCTTCGTCGATCCGTCCGGCGAGCCGGAACTGAACGCCTTGTCGCGCAGGTTCACCGGCGCAGAGGGCGACGTATCGTGGCTGCACGCACGCGAACACGACCTCAAGCGGTCGGTGCTCGGGAACGGGCTCGCACCGGAGGTACGCCGGCTCGTGCGGGCGATCCGGCGTGAGACCGGCGACACCGAATGCGACGACGGGACGCTGCACGAGGCCGTGATCGCCGTCGCCGCACAGCTTCCCGTCTATCGTGCCGATTACGCGCCGCTCGCGACCCTGGTGCCGCGCATCGTCGGCGATCTCGCCCGTTCGCACCCCTCGCTCGGTCCCGCGCTCGCGGTGTTCGCCCGGGCGATGGCCTTCGGGGACGAATCCGCGACCCGCTTCGGCCAGGTGTGCGGGGCCGCGACGGCCAAGGCGGTCGAGGACTGCTTGTTCTACCGTGCGGCGCGGCTGATCTCGCTGCAGGAGGTGGGCGGGCAACCCGGCCGTTTCTCCCTCTCCCCGGCCGAATTCCACCTTGCATGGACCCAGCGGGCTCGGCACTGGCCGCGGGCGATGACCACCCTGTCGACCCACGACACCAAGCGCAGCGAGGACGTCCGGGCGAGGATCGGTGTGCTCTCGCAGGTCGCCGACGAGTGGTCGCGGCGGCTCGGGTCGTGGAACGACCGTGCGCCCGCGCCGGATCCGGCGATCGGACTGTTCCTGTGGCAGACCCTGTTCGGGGTGTGGCCACTCGACGGAGTGGTGACCGCCGAACTGCGCGACCGGGTTCACGCCTACGCACAGAAGGCGCTGCGGGAGAACGGGACCCGATCCACGTGGACCCAGGTCGACGAGGAGTTCGAGGCCGCCGTGGACGGCTGGCTGGACGCGATCTTCGACGGACCCGTCGCGGGCGAGCTGACCTCGTTCGTCGCGGAGGTCGAACCGCACGTCGCGGCCGTCTCGTGCGGCCAGAAGTTGCTGCAGCTGCTGGGTCCGGGTGTACCCGACGTCTATCAGGGCACCGAACTGTGGGACGACTCGCTCGTCGACCCGGACAATCGGCGGCCGGTGGACTTCGACGCCCGACGGCGACTGCTCGACGCCCCCGATTCGGCCCCGGCGAAGTTCACGCTCGTGCGCACGGCGCTCCGGTTGCGCCGCGAACGTCCGGAGAGCTTCGTCGGCGGGGCCTACGTGCCGATACTCGCCACCGGCCCGGCCGCCGAGCATCTTCTCGCGTTCGGCCGTGGTCCCGCACCGGACGATCTCGACGTGCTCGCGGTGTCCGCTCGCCACACCGTGGCGCTGTCGCGTTCCGGATGGAAGGACACGGCTCTTCACCTGCCGGACGGCGAATGGTCGGATGCCCTGACCGGACGCACCTTCACCGGGCCGGTCCGGATCGTCGATCTGCTCGATCCCCTGCCGGTGGCAGCGCTCGTGCGGGTTCGGAATTCCGGATAGAGGTGCCGTTCAGGGTCGAGGGCGTCGCGCGCGTCTTCTTCGGCCTGGCGCCGGCGGGTCCGCCGCCGGTTCCAGGCGAACCCGCCGACGGTACGAACCCGCCGACGCCGACTCGTAGATTCGCGCCCCTCGTCGTGTCCACGGTCGGATCACACCGGATCCTTACGCCACAACAGTGCGTGCAGGCACTCGACGGCCTCGGCGGGCGACTCGACGTCGAGCACTCCCGCAGCGGGCATCTTCCAGCCCCCGATGGCGATGACCGGAACGCCGATCCGGACCGCGAGCGCGATCTCACTCATCGTGCCCCAGCTGCCGCCCACCGCGATCAACGCGTCGCTGCTGCGCACGAGCAGCGCGTTGCGCATCTCTCCGAGACCGGTGGGAACGGCCACCGTCAGATAGGGATTGCCCTCGGCACGGTCGTCCCCGGGTAGCAGACCGAGGGTCGTCCCGCCGGCTTCCACAGCGCCGCGACAGGCCGCCGCCATCACCCCACCCAGGCCGCCGGTGACCACGACGGCCCGGCGGCCGGCGAGGAGCCCCCCGACCTGCCGGGCGATACGTCGCTGTTCGGGCGTGGCTTCACCCGGACCCACGACCCCGACATAGCGCTGCGCGTTCATGTTCGGCATTGTGCATCATGGAACGCTCCGGAGCGCGCGGTCCGAGAACATCATTCGCGATCCGGCATCGGTCGCTCCACAACACCGCGCTCGTCGCCGGCAGTGGCGATCCTCCGCAGCCACCGCCCCGAAGCCGGCCGAGCGACCGGCTGGGGGACACTGTGGCCATGAGCAGAGCCGAGCGCCGAGCCGAGACCCGCCCGGATTCCCCGTGCCCGTGCGGTCGCGGGGTACCCCTGTCCGAATGCTGTGGGCCACTGCTGGCCGGCGCGAACGCCCCGACCGCGGAGCGGCTGATGCGTTCGCGGTACACGGCATTCACGGTGGGCGATGCGGCGCACCTGATGCGGACCTGGCATCCGACCACGCGCCCGCGCTCGATCGAGTTCGACCCCGAGCAGCGTTGGACGGGGCTCGAGATAGTGCACACCACCGGTGGCGGATTCCTGCACACCACCGGCAGGGTGGACTTCCGCGCGCACTGGACGACGTCCGGCATGCCCGACTCCGTGCGCGAACACAGCCGGTTCGTGCGGGAGAACGGCGAGTGGCTCTACCTCGACGATCACGGCGACGACTGAATCGACTCCGTCACGGTGCGATCGGGCAGAGCACCGACGTCACGGCGCGGGTGTGCGCAGCAACGTCGTGCGGAGAGTGCCGGAGAGCCATTGCCGGTACCGATCGACATCCCATCCGCACTCGCGTCGCAGCAGGGCATGTACCTGCGGGGAACTCAGGGTGAACAGGACGTCGGCGGCGTGTTCGACGGTGACGTCCTCGCGCAGCCAGCCGGCGTGTTCGAGCCCTTCGGCGAGGGTACGGGCGTTCTCGGCCGTCGCCTTCGCGTCGTCCGCCGCGAATCGACGCATGTCGGGGTCGGCCCCCGACGATTCCACGGAGGTCATGAGCAGCCCACCCGCACGTTCGAGCATCGCGGTGCCGTAGCGGACCAGCTGCTCGACCACCAGATCCACGTGCGAGACCGTGCCGCTTCCCTTGTGGGGCTCCGGATCCGATGTGGCCGCCCGCGGGTCGCCGTCGCCGGCCACCGCGTGGTCGAGTGCCTCGCGGAAGATCTCCGCCTTGCCGCCGGGGAAGGCGGTGAATACGGTCCGTACGGCGACACCTGCTTCGTCCGCGATGTTCTTGACGGTGGTGCTGACGTAGCCGTCGCGGACGAACAGGCGCGCCGCGGCGTCGCGGATCGTCTCGCGGGTACGACGCGCCGACTCCTCCCGCAACGGTGAGATGTACCGTCGGCGGGCTCGCTCGGGATTCGGGTTCACTTCCCCAGTATCGAGTGCATTGCAGCTGCAGCAAAATTTGATGCACCGCAGCCCTGGCTCCCGACGGCCTCATCCGCTGCACCGGGGCCGCCGACACGGCATGCTGGTCGGGTGCACACCTTCGAGGTCTGGGCTCCGATCCCGTCGTCCGTCCGCCTGTTCGCCGACGGAACGCTCCACGACATGCAACGCGACGACGACGGCTGGTGGCGTGCCACCGTCGATGTCGCCCCTGACGCCCGATACGGTTTCGTGCTCGACGACGACACCGGGGCGGTCCTCCCGGACCCGCGGTCGCCCCGGCAGCCCGAGGGCGTGCACGAGCCGTCGCAGTTGCACGTGGTGGACGGAGCGAAGTGGACCGATCGCGGCTGGACCGGTCGGCAACTGACGGGAAGCATCGTCTACGAGATGCACGTGGGGACCTTCACCCCCGAGGGCACCCTCGACTCCGCGATCGGCCGACTGGACGAACTCGTGGAACTGGGGGTCGAATTCGTCGAGCTCATGCCGCTCAACGCGTTCAACGGCACCCACGGGTGGGGTTACGACGGGGTGCTCTGGTACGCGGTCCACGAGCCCTACGGCGGCCCCGACGCGCTGCAGCGTTTCGTCGACGCCGCTCATGCGCGCGGTCTCGGGGTCGTCCTCGACGTCGTCTACAACCATCTCGGCCCGTCCGGGAACCATCTGGGCCGCTTCGGTCCCTATCTCTCCGCGGCACCGGGCGTCTGGGGCGACAACATCAACCTCGACGGTCCGGGTTCCGGGGAGGTGCGCAAGTACATTCTCGACAACGCGCTGCGCTGGTTCCGCGACTTCCACATCGACGGGCTCCGCCTGGACGCCGTGCACGCGCTGGTCGACCACACTGCGACGCACATCCTCGAAGAACTGGCGGTCGAGACGTTCCGCCTGTCCGCCCATCTCGGTCGTCCCCTGTCGCTGATCGCGGAATCGGACCTGAACGATCCGCGGATGATCACCCCGCGGCCCGGTGGCGGTTACGGGTTGCACGCGCAGTGGGCCGACGACGTCCACCACGCGATCCACGCGGCGGTATCCGGTGAACGACAGGGCTACTACGGCGACTTCGGCTCCCTGGACTGCCTCGCGTACACCCTCGGGCACGGCTTCTTCCACGCCGGGACGTACTCCACCTTCCGCGGACGCGTCCACGGACGTCCGCTCGACACCCGGCGCACGCCGGCGAGCGGACTGGTCGCCTACACCTGCACGCACGACCAGGTCGGCAACCGGGCACTCGGCGACCGGCCGGGGGCCTATCTCGAACCCGGACAGCTCGCCCTGAAGGCCGCGCTCGTACTCACCTCACCGTTCACACCGATGTTGTTCATGGGCGAGGAATGGGGTGCGAGCACACCCTTCCGGTACTTCACGTCGCATCCCGAACCGGAACTCGCCGCGGCCGTCGTCGAGGGTCGCCGACGCGAGTTCGCCGAACACGGCTGGGACGCCGCCGACGTACCCGACCCGCAGGATCCGGAGACCTTCGTCGGATCGAAACTGCGCTGGGACGAACGCGGCGAGGACGGGCACGCCCGGTTGCTCGAGTGCTACCGGGCGCTCATCGCGCTCCGGCGAGCCCGCGCCGAGCTCACCGATCCCTGGCTCGAGCACGTGCACGTGACCTACGACGACGAGGAGAAGTGGCTCGTCGTGCACCGCGGGGCGCTCCGCGTGGCCTGCAATCTCGGACCCGATCCCGTCACCGTGCCGGTCGGCGGGAAGCCGCTGCTGTGGTGGGACGAACCGGTCGTCAACCGCACCGAATCCGCGGTGCTCGTCCCGGGCTGGTCCTTCGCCGTCCTCGAGGCTCCGGACACGCCCCAGCGATAACGTTTGTCGAGCGAAAAAGTCGTTGATTATGCCACGAGTGAGCGAGTACCGTCTCGGGTACCGTCGAATTCTCGAGGTGAATCCCCATGAAGACCAGGAAGATTCTGGCGAGCGCATTTCTCGGCACCGCCCTCGTTCTCGTTCCCGCCGGAGTCGCATCGGCGTCCCCGACCGTCGACACCGCACCCGGGATCGTGAATGTCGGCGGCGGACACGATGACCACGGAAATTACGACCACCACGATCACGACCAGTACTACAACCGTCACGACAAGAACTACGACCGCGACCATCACCGGGACAACTACTGGCGGCCCGACTGCTACTGGTGGGGCCCGTGGTGGGTGTGCAATCACTGGTGACCGCACATCACCCCTGACGCGGCCGGGGCGTCCGGTTACGTCAGATAACGATAGGCCGGCGACCCCGGCTCGAGTCGCTGCGCGTCGATCGGCGATGCGTCCATGCGATGGAGCAGCGACGAAAGGCCTTCTGCAGCACCCAGTTCGATACCGACGAGGGCGGCACCGGTCTCCCGGTTGTTGCGCTTGACGTACTCGAACAGGGTGATGTCGTCGTCCGGCCCGAGGACCTCGTCCAGGAACCGGCGCAGCGCACCGGGCTCCTGTGGGAAGTCCACGAGGAAATAGTGCTTGAGTCCGCGGTGGACGAGCGACCGCTCGATGATCTCGCCGTAGCGTGAGACGTCGTTGTTGCCGCCCGACACCAGGCACACCACGTTCGCTCCGGGCTGCACCGAGATCGCGTCGAGGGCGGCGACGGACAGCGCGCCGGCGGGCTCGGCGATGATGCCTTCGTTCTGGTACAGGTCGAGCATCGTGGTGCACAGTGCACCCTCGTCGATCTGGGTCATCCCGAACGGTGCGCGGCCGAGCCCTTCGCGGCGCAGCGTGGCCACGAGCGGCAGGCTCGAATGGGACACGACCTCCGCGCCGAGTTCGGACACGACCGCGTAGGGAACGTCGCCGATCCGTTTGACCGCGGCGCCGTCGACGAACGGCTCGACCTCCGGCAGCGTCACCGGACCGCCCGCGACCAGCGCGGCCGTCATCGATGCTGCTCCCGCCGGCTCGACGCCGACGATCGACGTGCGCGGGGACCGCTCGCGCAGATACGCGGCAACGCCGGCGACGAGGCCACCCCCGCCCACGGGGACGAGCACGACATCGAGATCGCCGTCGAGTTGTTCGAGGATCTCGCGCGCGATCGTGCCCTGCCCGGCGGCCGTGCGGGCGTCGTCGAAAGGCGGGATCATCGTCGCTCCGGTACGGAGCGCATCGTCCGCTGCCGCCGCGGCCGCGGCGTCGAAGGTGTCGCCGACGCCGATGAGTTCGACGCTGTCCCCGCCGTGCACGCGGATCCGGTCGCGCTTCTGCTTGGGCGTGCGGGTGGGCACGTAGATTCGGCCCTGGATTCCCATCACCCGGCACGCGTAGGCCACACCCTGGGCGTGGTTTCCTGCGCTCGCCGTGACCACACCTGCGGTGCGTTCGGCCGCGTCGAGCTGTGCCATCGCGTTGTATGCGCCGCGGAGCTTGAAAGACCGCACGCGAGTGAGATCCTCACGCTTGAGGTAGACGTTCGCACCCACGAGGGCCGAGAGCCGGGGGCTGAGCTCGAGCGGGGTCGGGGCGACCGCCTCCGAAATTCGCTCGGCAGCCGCATCGATGTCGGCCGCGCCGGGCACGGCAGTCACAGTCGTCGGTTCTGCTGTTCGCGAAGTGGAGGTCACCCGTCAATGCTGCCACTCCCCCGAATCGCCCACCACGGCGGGACCCGCCTCACGGGGACGGCAGCATCTTCGGATTCTTCGCCGTGATCGGCTACGCGCCCGCAGCACCCCCGGCGATCGATTCCGGGTCTTCGGCGAGCTCGAGGACGAAGAGCGGGATCTCACGGTCGGTCTTCTCCTGATACTCCGCGTACGGCGGGAACGCCTCGACGGTACGTTCCCACCATTGCGCCTTCTCGTCGCCGTGGACCTCGCGAGCGATCATGTCCCGTATCTCGGTGCCGTCCCGCAACTCGACGTGCGGATTCGCCAGGACGTTGTGGTACCAGACCGGATGCTTCGGAGCGCCGCCCAGCGACGCGACGGCGGCATAGGCACCCTCGTGCTCGACGCGCATGAGAGGGATCTTGCGGAGCTTGCCGGACTTCGCCCCGACCGTGGTCAGGATGATCACCGGCCGACCCTGGAGGGTCGTGCCGCGGGTACCGCCCGACGACTCGTACTCCTCGACCTGCTTCGCGCTCCATTCGACGGGACTCGGTTCGTACTCTCCGTGCAGTGGCATGCCGATCAGTCAACACGCTCGTGGTGACGGTCGCCGCTCGATTGCCGAGTTCGGTGGCCCGAACTCTTCCCTGCGTCTATCCTGAAGAAGTATTCCGCTCGACCTTCAGGAGGTGCACCGCGATGTCCGTGCTCGATACCCGGGTCCCTCGCGAGCGCACCGACGGTGTCGACATCGCCGGGACGATCTGGCCCCTGTACAAGCTCGAAGCTCTCGCGATGGGCGTCCTCACCCTGCTCGTGGTCCTCGTCGTCACCGCCAGCGCACAGAGTGCCGTGCTCGGCGCGGCCGCGGTCACCGTCGCCGTGTGGTGGGTCCGCCGGTTCCAGCGGCGCGTGTTCCGTTCGTGAACGAACCGTCCCCATCTGCACCCGTGACGTCCGGCCGGGCTTCGTGCAGCCCGATCGGTTGGATCCCCGAGTACCCGAGATCCCCGACCGTCCGAGGTGGATCAGGACGTACAGCCCTCGACGGTGCGCCGTGCCGCATCGGCGATCACATCCGCGAAGGAGCCGCCATGCTCGCGGATGCGCCGTTGCCGGATCGCGCCGTTGCCGCGGTCCAGGATCGATGCCAGAGTGTCGTGCACGGATCGATAGGCGTCGAGTTCCTCGAGGACCGGCCCTGCCTGGACGAGCAGTCGGCGGATCAATTCCGCAGCCGGAACCAGCTGCGCAGAGTGAACATCGACGCCGCGCCCGGCCAGACCGTCCCGGGCGGCTCTCCAGCACGCTGCGCGCAGTAACTCCCGGCCGACCGAGGGCGCCGCCTCACCGCGCTCGATCGCCGCTGTCGCCCGGGCGGCCAGCGCATAGACCAAGGTGGCCAGCGTGACGGTTTCCTCGACGGTCGCAGGTACATCCGCGACGCGGATCTCGACGGTCGGATGACGAGCGGAGATCCGCGCATCCCAATAGACCATGCGGGGGTCCAGGATCGTGCCGGTGGCGAGCAGCGATTCGACCGCCGCGTCGTAATCCGCGGCCGAGGTGCACTGCGGGGGCACTCCCGCGCTCGGCCAGCGCCCCCATCGCAGGTATCGCCAGCTGGCATAGCCGGTGTCCCGGCCGTCGGCGATCGGGGAGTTCGCGGTCAACGCCAGCAGGGTGGGGAGCCACGGTCGCAGATGGTTGATGAGCTGTACCGCGCGGTCACGATCATCGACACCGATGTGCACGTGGCATCCGCAGATCACGCCGTCGGCGATGCCCCCGAAGTGCTGTGCCATGCGCTGATAGCGCGGCGTGGCGGTGATCGATCCCGCCGGAGGCTCGAAAATCGGTGTTCCGACCGCGACCAGCCGGCATCCGGCGCGCGCTGCGGCATCGGCTGCGGCCGCGCGAGTGCGGTGCAACTGTGCGCGTAGGTCCTGCGGATGGGTACACACCGCGGTGGCGGTCTCGATCTGGCATCGGGAGAGCTCGACGGTGAGGTCGATGCCGAGTTCGCGTCCGGCCTCGATCACCTCGAGACTGCGCAGGTGGGGACGGCCGGTACGGAAGTCGACCAGGACGAATTCCTCTTCCACGCCGATCGTTGCCGCCGCCCCACCGCGCACGGCGGGGGTGATCGTCGGTCCTGTGGCGGTCATGGCGTTCTCCCCACTCGAGATCTTTCACTCTACGAAGGGACAACGGTTCGGCGTGGGTGTACAGGGTGCTCGGTGTGAACCGTATCGGCCGGCCGAGGTGCTCGGACCGCGCGGCGAGACCGCTAGGTAGCCAGGCAACCCGGCCCGAGCAGCGCCTTGAGGTCGCCCATGAGCGCCGACGACGCTTCGACCCGCAGACTGTCGTCGAGCTTGAGAACCGTGACCTTGCTGCCGGTGATGAGCCGCACATGCACGTCGGACGAACCGGGATGACGCGTCAGCACGTTCTTGAGGGCACCGACCTTGTCGGGGGTGCACAACCGGGTGGGCATGGACACCGAGACCGGTTTCGCCACCCCGATCTGCGACAGGTCGGGGACGACGAGATCGTTGGCGATCAGGGAGATCCGGTCGTCGCGGATGGACACCCGGGCCTTGACGAGGACCACCGAGTCCTCCACCACGTCCATACCGTAGACGGCGTAGGACTGCGGGAAGAACAGCACCTCGATGCCACCTGTGAGGTCCTCGAGCTGCGCGGACGCCCAGGCGAGACCGTTCTTGTTGATGCGGCGGTTCACGGAGGCGAGAATGCCGCCGACGGTGACCTGGGTGCCGTCCTTGAGCGCGCCTTCGAGGATCGCCGGGATCTGGGTGTCGGCTTGGGACGCGAGGACGTGTTCGACGCCGTTGAGCGGGTGCCCGGAGACGTAGAGACCGAGCATCTCCCGTTCGAGAGCGAGAAGATGCTTGGTGTCCCATTCCTCCTCGGGGATACGGACGTTGAACACCGCGGCGACGGACTCGTCGGCGTCGGCCCCGCCGAACAGGTCGAACTGGCCGATCGCCTCGGCCTTCTTCGTGCTCATCACCGCGTCGATCGCGTCGGCGTGGACGAGCATCAATCCCTTACGCGGGTGTTCGAGCGAGTCGAAAGCTCCTGCCTTGATGAGGGATTCGGTGACCTTCTTCGAGCATGCGACGGTGTCGATCTTGTTGAGGTAGTCGGAGAAGTCGGTGTAGCGGCCTTTCTCCTCCCGTCCCTTGATGATGGAGGCGACCACGTTCGCGCCCACGTTGCGGACCGCGCCGAGGCCGAACCGGATGTCCTCACCCACCGACATGAAGTTGGTGTGCGACTCGTTGACGTCCGGGGGCAGTACGGTGATGCCCATCTTGCGGCAGTCGGACAGGTAGACCGCGGCCTTGTCCTTGTCGTCGCCGACGGAGGTGAGCAGCCCGGCCATGTACTCGGCCGGATAGTTCGCCTTGAGGTAGGCGGTCCAGAACGACACGAGGCCGTAGCCGGCGGCGTGCGACTTGTTGAACGCGTAACCGGCGAAGGGCAGAACGGTGTCCCACAGCGCCGTGATCGCCGCCTGCGAGAAGCCGTTGTCCTTCATGCCCTGCGCGAAGCCGTCGTAGGCCTCGTCGAGGATCTCCTTCTTCTTCTTGCCCATCGCGCGACGCAGCAGGTCGGCCTGCCCGAGGGAGTACCCGGCCACCTTCTGAGCGATCTGCATGATCTGCTCCTGGTAGACGATCAGGCCGTAGGTGTCGGCGAGGATGTCCTTCAGCGGTTCCTCGAGTTCGGGGTGGATCGGCTTGACCTCTTGCCGCCCGTTCTTCCGGTCGGCGTAGTCGTTGTGCGCGTTCATGCCCATCGGGCCGGGGCGGTACAGCGCGAGCACGGCGACGATGTCCTCGAAGCCGGTGGGCTGCATGCGGCGCAGCAGGTCGCGCATGGCGCTGCCGTCGAGCTGGAACACGCCGAGCGTGTCGCCGCGCGCGAGCAGTTCGTAGGTCGCCGGATCCTCCAGCGGCAGGGTGTCGAGGTCGAGATCGATCCCGCGATTGACCTTGATGTTCTCGATCGCGTCGCCGATGACGGTGAGATTGCGCAGACCGAGGAAGTCCATCTTCAGCAGGCCGATGGCCTCGCAGGACGGATAGTCCCAGCCGGTGATGATCGCGCCGTCCTGCGCGCGCTTCCACAGCGGGATCGCGTCCATGAGCGGCTCGGACGACATGATCACCGCGCACGCATGCACGCCCGCATTGCGGATCAGGCCCTCGAGGCCGAGCGCGGTGTCGTAGATCTTCTTGATGTCCGGGTTGGACTCGATCAGCTGACGGACCTCGGCGGCCTCCTTGTACCGCTCGTGACTCGGATCGGTGATGCCCGAGACCGGAATGTCCTTGGCCATGATCGGCGGCGGCAGCGCCTTGGTGATCTGATCGGCGATCGCGAAACCGGGCTGACCGAACTGCACCCGCGCGGAGTCCTTGATCGCGGCCTTGGTCTTGATGGTGCCGAACGTGATGACCTGGGCGACCTTGTCGTTGCCCCACCGCTCGGTGGCGTACCGCACCATCTCCCCGCGGCGGCGATCGTCGAAGTCGATATCGATATCGGGCATCGACACACGTTCGGGATTGAGGAACCGCTCGAACAGCAGACCGTGCGGGATCGGGTCGATGTTGGTGATACCCATCGCGTAGGCGACGAGCGAACCGGCGGCCGAACCACGACCGGGTCCGACGCGGATACCGACCTCGCGGGCGTGGTTGATCAGGTCGCCGACGACGAGGAAGTACGCCGGAAAGCCCATCTGGTTGATGACCGTGATCTCGTACTCGGCGCGCTCGACGTACTCGCGGGGCGGGCCGGCCGGGAAGCGCCGGTCGAGGCCGCGCATGACCTCCTTGTGCAACCAGCTCGCCTGTGTCTCCCCTTCCGGCACCGGGAAGACGGGCATCCGGTCGCGGTGGGCCCACACCTCGTCGTAGGACTGCACACGCTCGGCGATGAGCAACGTGTTGTCGCACGCGTCGGGCACCTCGCGGTCCCACTGCTCGCGCATCTCCCGGGCCGACTTGAGGTAGTAGCCGTCGCCGTCGAACTTGAAGCGGGTGGGATCGGAGAGCGTCTTACCGGTCTGGATGCACAACAGCGCCTCGTGGTTCGCGGCCGCATCCTTGGTGACGTAGTGGCAGTCGTTGGTCACCAGCGGCGGGATGTCGAGCTTGCGGCCGATCTCGAGCAGACCCTCACGCACCCGACGCTCGATCGACAGGCCGTGATCCATCAGCTCGAGGAAGAAATTGTCCTTGCCCCAGATCTCCTGCCACTTCGCGGCGGCCTCGAGCGCCTCGCGGTCGTGGCCGAGGCGCAGACGCGTCTGGATCTCGCCCGACGGGCAGCCGGTGGTGGCGATGATGCCCTCGTGGTGCCGGGCGATGAGCTCTTCGTCCATCCGCGCCCACTTGCCGAGCTGACCTTCGATCGAGGCGAGCGAGGACAGCTTGAACAGGTTCCGCAGACCCGTCGAGTTCTCGGCGACCATCGTCATGTGGGTGTAGGCACCCGAGCCGGAGACGTCGTCGGACTTCTGGCTGCGGTCGCCCCACAGCACACGCTTGGTGGAGAACCGCGACTCCGGCGCCACATACGCCTCGATACCGATGATCGGCTTGATACCGAACTTCTTCGCGACGTTGTAGAACTCGCTGGCGCCGTACATGTTCCCGTGGTCGGTCATGCCGACGGCCGTCATCCCCAGCCGTTCGGCCTCTTTGAACAACGGTCCGACCTTGGCGGCACCGTCGAGCATCGAGTACTCGGTATGGGTGTGCAGATGAACGAACGAGTCAGCCACGCGTGCCTCTCCCGGGATGTCTGTGGGCAGAGACGAGTCTAAGCCGCGCGGGGCTCCGCGGTGACCACGGCACGCTGACGACGGGCCCGCACGAGTGCGTCCGTGCTGTACACCGCCAGCGCGATCCAGATCAGTCCGAAACCGATCCACCGCGAGGCGGGCATGTCCTCCCCGAGCACCCATACACCCCATGCCATCTGCAGACTCGGCGTGAGGTACTGCAGCATGCCGAGCGTGGCGAGGGGGACCCGTTGCGCGGCCGCACCGAAGAGCAGCAGCGGCACCGCGGTCACCAGACCCGTCGACACGAGCAGGGCGGTGTGATCCACCCCGTGCCCGAGAAAGGTCCCGGTACCTGTCACCGCGAGGAAGATCACGTATCCGAGTGCGAACGGAGCGGCGACGACTCCCTCCCCCGCCAGGGACGTCCGCGGGTCCAGCGGCACGATCTTCTTGATCACTCCGTAGGACGCGAACGACAGCGCGAGGGTCAGCGCGATGATCGGCGGTCTGCCGTAGTCGACGGTGATCACCACCACCGCACACACCGCCAGCACCAGCGCGGCGATCTGCGCCGGCCGCAGTCGTTCGCGGAAGAACAGGACCCCGAACACCACGCTGACGAGGGGGTTGACGAAGTAGCCGAGCGCCGTCTCGACCACCCGGCCCGAGACCACACCGTAGATGTACACGCCCCAGTTGATCGCGATCGCAGTGGAGGCCGCGGCGACCAGACCCCACGTGCGGGCGGACAGGCCGCGCAGGGTGGCCAGACGGCCCATGACACCGAGCACGACCAGCATGAGCACGAGAGTCCACAGCACGCGATGCGCGAGGATCTCGACGGCGCCGGCGGGTTCGAGCAGACCGAAGTAGGCGGGGAACAGTCCCCACAACCCGTAGGCGCCGAGTCCGCACAGCACGCCCGTGCGCACGAGGCTCCGTTGTCCCGGGTCGCCGTGTCGCCCCGAGTCGGTCACCGGATCACCGTACGGAGTCGCCGGTGCACTGTCGTCCCGAAGGGACCGTCGTCCCGCGGTGACATCACACCTCCCCGTCGTCGGGGCCGGGCACGACCGTCTCGACATGGGTGGGGAGCAGCGGGGTCACCGCGAAGCGTCCCGCGACCGCGTCGGCGGGCAGGACCTCCACGGCGCGCACGTCCGGTTCGTCGGCGACGGCCCGGAACTGTGCTGCGGTACCGCGGAGGACCACCGCGACGACGCACTCGCATCCCGCGGCGAGCCGCTCTGCGGAGACCGCGGCGATCCGCTCGGCGCGTTCCGTTCCGAACTCCACCAGGCCCAGCCGGCCTGCGGCGACCGAGGGGGCGCGCCGCACGGCCTCCGGATTCTCCGGCACCGCGACCGGCACGAGGGGTGTCTGGACACGATCGAGCGGGACGCGGAGCAGCACCTGCCCCACCCGCACCTCGTCGGCGAGTTCGACGACCCGGTCGACGGCCACGGTGTCGGCGAACGACACCAGTCCCCAGTGTTCGAGGTCTCCGGCCGCGTCCGCCTCGGTCAGACTGTCGGCGGCTCGCGTCAGGTAGTCGGCGACCGCTTCACCGTTGTCGGGGCCGAGGGTGTCGGTGCCGACCGGGGCCGGCCGGGGCGGGGCGGTCCACCCGGCGACGAGCACGGCGACCACGAGGGCGACGACCGCCGCCCAGGGCAGGACGCGTCCCATCGGTCAGGCGCTGCGCAACACGGCGAGTGCGTGTTCGAGATCCGGCGGGTACTTGCTGGTGATCTCGACCCAATGTCCGCGGGTGGGATGCGAGAACCCGAGTGTGCAGGCATGCAGCCATTGCCGTTCGAGACCGAGACGTGCCGCGAGACGCGGGTCGGCGCCGTAGGTGAGGTCGCCGCAGCACGGGTGACGCAGCGCCGAGAAGTGCACGCGGATCTGATGGGTGCGACCGGTTTCGAGGTGGATGTCGAGCAGGCTCGCGGCCTGGAACGCCTCGATCGTGTCGTAGTGCGTCACGCTGGGTTTCCCGTCGGCGGTGACCGTGAACTTCCAGTCGCTGCTGCGGTGCCGGCCGATGGGCGCGTCGATGGTACCGCTGCTCGGGTCGGGATGCCCCTGGACGAGCGCGTGGTACCGCTTCTCGACCGTGCGCTCCTTGAAGGCACGCTTGAGGACGGTGTAGGCCCGTTCGGATGTCGCGACCACCATGACGCCGGAGGTACCCACGTCGAGCCGGTGCACGATGCCCTGCCGTTCGTGGGCGCCGGACGTGGAAATCCGGTATCCGGCGGCGGCGAGACCGCCGATCACCGTCGGGCCGGTCCATCCGACGCTCGCGTGGGCGGCGACACCCACGGGCTTGTCGACGGCGACGATGTCGTCGTCGGCGTAGAGGATCTCCATGCCCTCGACGGGCTGGGCCTCGATGGTCAGGGGGCGGGGCGGCTCGGGTAGCTCGACCTCGAGCCACGAGCCGCCGGACAATCGGTCGGACTTGCCCACGGCCGCACCGTCGACCACGACGGCGCCCTCCTCGGTGAGCGTGGCGACCACGGTCCGGGACAGACCGAGCAGGCGCGCGAGGCCTGCATCGACACGCATCCCGTCGAGCCCGTCGGGTACGGGCATCGCGCGGGTTTCCCTCACTGGTGTGATTCCTTTCTCGTTTCGTCCGGTGCCGCGTCCCGGCCCTTCGAGGCACCACCGTCGGGTTCGATGCCGAACACGGTCAGGGCGACGAGCAGGATCGCTCCGCACACGATGGCCGAGTCGGCGACGTTGAACACCGGCCACCATCCGACCGACACGAAGTCGACGACGTGGCCCTGGAGCGGTCCGGGCGAGCGGAACAGACGGTCGGTGAGATTGCCGAGCGCTCCCCCGAGGACCAGGGCGAGACCGAGCGCCCACCACCCCGATCTCAAGGTCCGGCCGATCTTCACGACACCGACGACGACAGCGATCGCGACCAGCGTGAGCAGCCAGGTCATGCCCGTGGCCATGGAGAACGCGGCGCCGGGATTACGGATCAGCGTCAGGGTGACCGTGTCGCCGACGATGGAGATCGGGTCGGCCGGGTCGATGTAGTGGACGGCGAGCACTTTCGTCGCCAGATCCGCGAGGTAGACGACGAGCGCCACGAGCAGCAGCGGTCGCAGCATGCGCCTGCCGACGCCGGTGGACGGGGACGGCGCCGGTTCGTCGGCACCACCGGGAACCGGCGGATCCGCGTCGCGGTCGGGTCGGGGAGCTTCGTTCGTCACCGTTCCATCATCCCCTACCCGGACGACCGCGGCGGTTCCCCCTCCCGTCGTGGCTACCCTGGGTGTCGTGCCTGCGCTGTCCAGATTCGCCCGCTCGGGGCCGTGTGCCCTTGCGGCTGTGCTGTCCATCTCCACTCTCGTCGCCGCTTGCGGCGGTCCTTCGGACGGCGCGCCCGCCGTCACGGCCGCGACATCGACGGAGGTGACGGTGCCCGTGTCGGCGGTGGCCACGACGGTGCTCGACCCGGGTGCCGAACCCCGAACGGCGGTGCGGTTCGCTCCCGCGACGGGGGTGCAGCAGAACGTCGTCCTGACCACCCGCTCCGAGGTCTTCCAGCGGGTCGGCGCCGACCCGCAACAAGACTTCTCCACACCCGAGTTGACTCTCCCGCTCTCGGCCACGGTCGAGCGGGCGATCTCCGACAAGGATCCGAGCACCGTCGTCGACATCACGGTCGGGTCGGCGACGTCGCCGGACGGGACGCTCGGGTCGGCGCTGTCCGATGCCGAAGGCTCCGGAGCAGGATTGACGATCGGGCCGACCGGCGCTGTCAGCGCGCTGCGCCTCGAACCTGCTCCCGACGCGGCGAACATCGCGCGGTCGGCGATCGAGCAGGCCTTCTACCAGGCCGTCTATCGCATCGTGTCGTTCCCGGAGGAAGCGATCGGGGTGGGCGCGGTGTGGGAGGTCCACCAGCAGGTGATGAGCGCCGGCATCACCCTCGACCAGGTGGGGACGGCGACGCTCGTCGAGCGCGAGGACGATCGCATCACGGTCGATGTGAAGGTCGAACAGACACCGCGTGAGTCCACCTGGGTGCTGCCGAACGGGCAGGGCCGTCTCGACATCGAGCAGTACACGATGGCCGGTGAGGGGTCGATGACGGTCGACACGTCGCTCCCCCTGCCGGTCGGCGGAGAGCTGACGGTGCGCGGCGATCAGACCTACGTCGAACCGGATGGCGGAACGCGGCTGTCCCAGTCGCAGGTCGACCGGGTGGGTTGGGCCATCCCGGATCGGTAGTCCGGAACAGCAGGGAGACGACGGCGACGGCCGGCGCGGATGTTCCGCGCCGGCCGTCGAGTCGTTCGGGACGAGTTACTACATCACGCGCAGGCCGGGGACTGCAGCTGCGCCATGTTGATCACGATGGAGCACGCGTAGTCCTTGGACACCTTCCAGGTGCCGTCCTCGGCGACGAAGTCGACCGTGCCGAAGGACGGCTGGTTGCTGCCCGCGAGCGCCATCTCCACACCGGCCGTGATGGTGCCGTTCTCGTTGTCGGTCACATCGACGACGTTCACCTGCACACCGGCGTCGTTGGCGGCCTGGGCCACCTTGTTGATCAGCTCGGGATCCTCTTCGGCACCCTGGACCAGATCGGTCTTCTCGGACGCCGGGACGTTGAGGTCGAAGGCGCGCGCGAGGTCGGCGTTGAGTTCCTCGGGCGAGGGCACCGGCGGGTAGTCGGCGACCGGAGCCGCAGCGGTCGTGGTGGTGCTGGTCTTCGCGGTCTCGGAGGAGCTACCGCCGTCGTCCGAGCTGCAGGCGGACATCGTGAGGGCAGCGGCGAGCGCCACGGTGGCGACGGTGATCTTGCGAAGCTTCAACTTCTCGTCCTTCTCGTTCGGTCGTGCACGACGCGTTCGTCGTGCTCGGTCATCCGGCAGCGGATCGCCCGCAAGAGTACCCGGCGGTAGTGAGAGGACCGTGAGGACGCCGGGAACGTGTTTCAGTTCAGGCTCGCGAGGGGATCGGCGACCGTGAGCCCCGGATCGTTCTCGTCGAGCGTCCGCGCAGGTCCCGCGCCCGTGCTGCGGGTCTCGAAGCGGACGGTGACCACGCCGTGTCCCGCGCCCTGCACCCATCCGTGCCCGAACTCGGGATGGCGGACGTCGGCGCCGGGCGTCCAGCGGGTGGCCGGTCCGCTCGACGCGACCGCCTCCTCGTCGTCGTCCTCGGCCGGCACGGACTCCTCGGTCGCCGTCCGGTCGAGTTCGGGGAACAGCGTGTCCTGCGCGATCGCGGACAGACCCGCATAGCCGACACCGACGAGCCGGACGGGCCCGATCTCGAGGGGATCGAGCGCGAGACGTTGGGCCGCGGCGGTGAGCACCCGAACGTCCTCGGTGGCATAGGGCAGCGTCGACGACCTGGTGAGTACCGACATGTCGGCCTTGCGCAGCTTGAGCACCACCGTGCGGGCGGCACGGCCGTCCTTGCGCAGCCGGGAATGCGCGGCGGACGCGGACGCCGCGATCGCGCGCCTCAACCCGGGTATCGCGACGATGTCGGTCGGGAAAGTGGTCTCGGCGCTGACCTGTTTCGCCTCTGCGCGCTCGACGACGGGCCGGTCGTCGAACCCGTTGGCGAGCCGGTGCAGACCCGGTCCGGCCGTGCCGCCGAGGATCGATGCCGCCTCTGCGACCGGCAGGGCCGCGAGATCTCCGATCGTCTCGATGCCGAGCCGCCGCAACCGATCCTCGGCCACCGGGCCGATACCCCACAGTCTGCGCACGGGCAGGCCGTGCAACAGCGGGAGTTCGCCCTCCGGCCTCACGACGAGCACACCGTCCGGTTTCGCGAGACCGGATCCGATCTTCGCGATCTGCTTGCCCGACCCCGCTCCGATGGACGCGACGAGACCCGTTCTCTCCCTCACATGTTCGCGTAGCTCCGAACAGAACCACTCGACCTCGGCGGCGTCGGCACCCACCAGTTCGGGAGGTTCGGCGAACGCCTCGTCGAGCGAGAGGGTCTCGAGGATCGGGATCCGGGCGCGCAGGGTGTCGAAGACGAGTCCGCTCAGTTCGCGGTAGAGGATGCCGCGCGGAGGCAGCACGACCGCAGCCGGTCCGACGAGTCGGCGTGCCCGACTCATCGGCATGGCCGAGCGCGCGCCGTAGACGCGTGCCTCGTAACTCGCACCGGCGACCACCCCGCGGGCCCCGAGCCCCCCGACGAGGACCGGCCGACCCCGCAGGGTCGGCCGGGTCAACTGCTCGGCGGACGCGAAGAACGCGTCGAGATCCAGGTGCAACACCCAGCGACGAGTCACGCCTTGACGATCGACGCGCGCGTCCCCTCGCCCAGTTCGATCGCGTCGCCCTCGGCCGCACCGAGTTCGAAGGTCGTGGCGAGGATCTCACCCGCGATCAGATCACGATGGCGGGCAGCCCATTCCGCACGCTCGGTCGGAACTTCGAACCGCACCGAAATGCGGTCCGAGACCTCCAGTCCGAGATTGCGGCGCGCGTCCTGGAATTCGCGGATGCGGTCCTTGGCCCAGCCCTCGGCCTCGAGCTCCTCGGTGACCGTCGTGTCGAGGACCACCAGCCCGTTGCCGCCCGGCAGTGCGGCCGTGGATTCCGGTTCGGCGGCGACGAGGCGGCTGGTGTACTCCTCGGACAGCAGTGTGATGCCGGCGGCGGTGACCGTACCGTCCTCCGCCTGCGACCAGTCTCCGGCCTTGACGGCCTTGATGACCTTCTGCACGTCCTTGCCGAGGCGCGGACCGGCCGCACGCGCGTTGACGACCACCTCGAAGCGGCCGTGGGCCTCGACGTCGTCGGTCGTCACGACCCGCTTGACGTTGACCTCGTCCTTGATGAGGTCGACGAACGGATCGAGGTGCGCAGATCCCGGGGTTGCGACCGTGACCTCCGGCAGCGGCAGCCGCACGCGCAGCTTCTGCGCCTTGCGCAGCGACAGCACGGTCGAGCACACACCGCGCACCTCGTCCATCGCGGCGACGAGCGCCGGATCCGACGGCAGGTCGTCGGCGGCCGGCCAGTCCGCCAGATGCACCGACCGGCCCCCGGTCAGACCCCGCCAGACCACCTCGGACGCCATCGGCAGCAACGGCGCGGCCAGGCGCGTGACGACCTCGAGCACCGTGTGGAGGGTGTCGATCGCGTCGGTGTCCTCGTCCCAGAACCGGTTCCGCGAGCGCCGCACGTACCAGTTGGTCAGCGCGTCGCAGAAGGTGCGCAGTTCGTCGCACGCACCGGCGATGTCGACCGTCTCGAGCGCCTCGGTGATGACCTCGCGGGTCTGCGCGAGCTTGGCGAGGATGTACCGGTCGAGCACGTTCGGCGAATCGGTCCGCCAGGTGCCCGGCTTCGACGCGTACAGCTGCAGGAAGCTCCACGCGTTCCACAGCGGCAGCAGCGCCTGCCGTACGCCCTCGCGGATGCCCTGTTCGGTGACGACGAGGTTGCCGCCGCGCAGGATCGGCGACGACATGAGGAACCACCGCATGGCGTCGGAGCCGTCGCGGGCGAAGACCTCGTTGACGTCGGGGTAGTTGCCCTTCGACTTGCTCATCTTCAGACCGTCGTCGCCGAGGACGATGCCATGGGCAGCAACACATTTGAAGGCGGGACGGTCGAACAGCGCGGTCGCGAGGACGTGCAGCGTGTAGAACCAGCCACGGGTCTGCCCGTTGTACTCGACGATGAAGTCGCCCGGATAGTGCGTGTCGAACCAGTCGCGGTTCTCGAAGGGGTAGTGCACCTGGGCGAACGGCATGGAACCGGACTCGAACCAGCAGTCGAGCACCTCGGGAACACGACGCATCGTCGACTTGCCGGTCGGGTCGTCGGGGTTGGGCCGGGTGAGTTCGTCGATCATCGGCCGGTGCAGGTCGGTGGGCCGCACGCCGAAGTCGCGTTCGAGTTCGTCGAGCGAACCGTAGACGTCGACGCGTGGGTACTCCGGATCGTCCGACACCCACACGGGGATCGGGCTGCCCCAGTACCGGTTACGGCTGATGTTCCAGTCGCGGGCACCTTCGAGCCACTTGCCGAACTGGCCGTCGCGGATGTGTTCGGGCACCCACGTGATCTGCTGATTGAGCTCGACCATGCGGTCGCGGAAGCGGGTGACGGCGACGAACCACGACGGCACCGCCATGTAGATCAGCGGCTGGCCCGACCGCCACGAGTGCGGGTAGGAGTGCTCGATGGTCTCGTGCCGCAACAACTTTCCGGCGGCCTTGAGGTCCTTGATGATCACCGGATTGGCGTCGAAGACCTGCAGGCCCTCGTACGGCGGGACCATCGAGGTGAACTTGCCGCCCGGGTCGAGCGGCTGCACGAGCTCGATGCCGTTGCGCTGGCAGTACTCCATGTCCTCCTCACCGAAGGCCGGTGCGAGGTGGACGATTCCGGTACCGGATTCGGTGGTGACGTAGTCGGCGGCGATGACCTGGTGGGCGTTCTCCCGCCCGGTGAAGAAATCGAAGGGGGGCTCGTAGGCGAGGCCGACGAGGTCGGCGCCGCGGTAGCGGCCGAGGACTTCGGGATCCTCGCCGAGTTCGCGGGCGTAATGTCCGAGGCGGTCCTGCGCGAGCAGGTAGATCTTCGCGTCGGCGCCGCGCACCGCGACATACTCGATCTCGGGGTGTACCGCGATCGCGAGGTTCGACGGCAGGGTCCAGGGCGTGGTGGTCCAGATGAGCGCGCACGCGCCGTCGAGTTCGGAGCCGGGGGCGCGCAGCACCATGTCGACGGTGACCGCCGGGTCCTGACGCATCTTGTATGCGTCGTCGAGGCGGGTCTCCTGGTTCGACAGTGGTGTCTGCTCGTACCAGCTGTAGGGCAGCACGCGGAAGCCCTGGTAGATCAGGCCCTTCTCGTACAGCGACTTGAACGCCCACATGACCGACTCCATGAAGTCGAGGTCGAGTGTCTTGTAGTCGTTGTCGAAGTCGACCCATCGGGCCTGGCGGGTGACGTAGTCGCGCCACTCACCGGTGTAGCGCAGCACCGACTGCTTGCAGTACGCGTTGAACTCGGCGAGGCCCATCGAGTCGATCTGCGACTTGTCGGTGATGCCGAGCTGCTTCTCGGCTTCGAGTTCGGCGGGCAGACCGTGACAGTCCCAGCCGAAGCGGCGGTCGACCTTCTTGCCGCGCATGGTCTGGAAGCGCGGCACGACGTCCTTGACGTAGCCGGTGAGCAGGTGCCCGTAGTGCGGCAGGCCGTTCGCGAAGGGCGGGCCGTCGTAGAAGACGAAATCGTCGGCGCCGTCGCGATTGCGCAGGGACGCCTCGAAGGTGCCGTCGGTGGCCCACTGTGCGAGGACGCGCTCTTCGAGCGCCGGGAAGTCGACGCCCGAATCGCGCGGCAGGTCGTAGTCGACGCGCGGATATCCGGCAGTACCGCCGGCGGTTGCTGCGGTGGGATCCGGTGCAGCGTGGTTCTCGGTCACAGCGTGGCTCCTCCGTGCCTGGATACGTCTCGGCACGGGGACGATCACCGTGCGCGTGCACGGCTACCGCGGTACCACCCCGCTTGCACGTCCCGTGGGGACGGCCACTCGTTCGGGCTGTGACGGGCCCACCCGTCCGGTTCTAGTGAGCGACCGCGGCGGTCGCCGTTCTTCCGGAGGCTCCCCGGTGATGGCCGGATCGACGCCGCCCCGCATGCGCGGGATCGAGCTTCACTCGATGGTGCATATTGTAGGCCGCTTCAGCGATCCGACGAATTCCGGTCGCCGGGACGCTGCCGCGGTGCGCGCCGGCCGCGACGTCCGGCCTGCCCGGCGGACCGCGGATCGGCCCACTCGCCTTCGGCCGAGCTCCGGCCGCCGAGTGCGCTCGCGAGCAGGATCACCGCTCCCACGACGCACACCGCGATACAACCCCATGCCCAGACCACGGATCCGGTCATCAACGCGATCACGAGGAGACCGAATCCGACAGCTGCGAGTACCAGCGTGACGACGAGCACGACGCTCCTCCTCTACCGAGGTACAGCACCAGGGCCGTACAGCATCAGGCCGGGAGACCGTCGGTCAGCTGTTGCCCTTCGCGAAGGACGACGACCCGAACGACGACGAGTTGGACTGGTTGAACGCTTCCTGTCCGCCGTCCACCGGAACGGCCGAACCACGCTGCTCGAGCTCTTCGAGCTGCGATTCGAGGTAGGACTTCAGACGGACCCGGTACTCGCGCTCGAACGTCTTGAGCTGCTCGATACGACCCTCCAGCACGGAACGCTGCTGGTTGATGGTCGCCATGATCTCGGTGTGCTTCTTCTCGGCGTCGGCCTGCAGGGCGTCGGACTTCTCCTTGGCCTGACGCAGCTGCGTCTCGGAGCGGGTGCGCGCGTCGGCGAGCATCGCGTCGGACTTCTGCCGCGCGTCGGCGATCATCGCCTCGCTGCGGGTGCGGGCATCGGAGACGAGCTGCTCGGAATTCGTCCGGGCGTTGCGGACGAGCTCCTCGGCCTCGGCCTTGGCATCGCCGGTGAGCCGGTCGGCCATCTCCTGGGCGAGTCCGAGGACCTTGGCGGCCTGCATGCTCGCGTCGCCGCTCGACGGTGCCGCGGCGACCGGAGCGGGGGCCGGCGCCGGAGCGGGCTCCGGCTTGGGCGTCTCCACCACGCGTGCGGGTTCCGGTTTGGACGGGGCCGCCGGCGCGGACGACGACGCGGTGCGCGGCGCCTTCTTGGCCTCGGCGAGCTCCTGGTCGAGTTCGGCCACCCGCTGACGCAGGTCGGCGTTCTCCTCGATGAGATTCGTCAGCTCCTGCTCGACGAGATCGAGGAAGGCGTCGACCTCGTCCTCGTTGTAACCACGCTTCCCGATCGGAGGCTTGCTGAACGCGACATTGTGCACATCAGCTGGTGTCAGCGGCATGGAAGGATCCCTTCACGCGTCGAGTAAGCGGTCAAGCAGGCGTTCTGAGTAATCGACAGTGCGTTACGCGTATCAAAACCCACTGTATATGGCACTCCATTGTGGCACACGGCAGCTCCGGGACTGCCCGGCACGACGCCGGGCGGGGGCGTCATGCTGCTCCGCCCCTGGGCAGGAATGCCATGAGGAAATACACGATGAACAGCAAGACCATGATGGACAGATCGAGCCGTACACCACCGAGATTGAGCGGAGGAATCAACCTCCGCAGCAACTTCACCGGCGGGTCCGTGACCGTGAAGATCGCTTCGAGGACGACGACGACGAAGCCGGACGGCTTCCACTCCCGCGCGAAGGTTCTGATGAACTCGACGATGATCCGTCCGATCAGCAGAAGCCAGAAGATGAACAGCAGGAACCACAGCACCTCGAAAACGGCCACCTGCCCACAATGCCCGACGAGGACGGGTCGATCAAAACCGAAACGCCCGGCCTGCAGTGATCTGCATCATGGCCGGGCGTGTCGGGACACTCGAGGGACGGCGACGGGCGTGCGACGCCGGGCGCGCCGTACGCGCCCGCGCATCGCGCGTCGACTACTGCTGGTTGTAGAAGCCCGTCTCGGCGATGCGCCGCCGCTCCTCCGCGGAGACGTCGATGTCGGCGGGCGAGAGCAGGAAGACCTTGGTGGCCACCTTGTCGAACGAGCCGCGCAGCGCGAACGCGAGTCCGGCCGCGAAGTCGACGAGACGCTTGGCGTCGGCGTTGCTCATCTCGACGAGGTCCATGATGACCGGCGTCCCGTCGCGGAAACGCTCACCGATCGTTCGCGCCTCGCTGTAGTCGCGGGGGCGCAACGTGGTGATCTTGGACAACGGACCTCCCTCGTCGAAGAGCGCGCCACGCCGGGGTTCGGCGCGCTCGAGCCGGCTCTCGGCACCCAGGGATGCACGCCCGGCGACAGCACGGGCCGGGGCGGGCGCCGGGCGGGCGCTGCGGGCCGTGATGGGCTCGACCCGCGGGCGGGGTGCCGGCTCGTACCGGTCGAATTCGTCGTGTTCGAACTCGCGGACCGGTTCCTCGCGATGCGACGGGGCGTACTCGTCGCGGTGCGACGGCGCGTAGCCGCCGTAGGGCGCGTCGCCGTAGTCCCGATCGCGGTCGCGACGGCCGCTCGCCGGATCGTCGAGGTATTCGTCCTCGTAATCCTCGAGCGGCACCATCCCGAAGTACGCCTTGAACTTGTGGAGTGTGCTCATCGATCGCCTTTCCCTCGCGCGGCGGATGTCATTCAGGCTAACGGTCGATACCCCAAGACCGCCGTTCCGACACGCACGCACGTCGAACCCCACCGAACCGCGTGTTCGAGGTCACCTGACATCCCTGCGGACAACTCCACGGCCGCGGGGTGATCCTCCAGCAGGCGTGCATGCAGGCCGTGCAGCTGCTCGAACGCGCGCTCGGGCTCCCACCCGAGCGGTGGGACACCCATCAGGCCTCCGAGTTCGAGCACCTCGGACGCGCCGACCGCGTCCGCGAGGGCCGGAAGATCCTCGGCCACCACGCCGCCCCGCTCTCGGTCTCCGTCGAGGCTGACCTGCAGCAGGGCTCGCAGCGGGGCCTCGCGTTCACCATCGTCGAGCGCCGCCCGCACACCCTTCTCGAAGGCGTGCACGAGACGGAGACTGTCGACCGAGTGCACCGTGTGCGCCCAGCGGGAGACCGCACGAGCCTTGTTGCGCTGCACCCGCCCGATCATGTGCCACTCGACCGGCTCGGCCACGCTCGCCCGGAACTCGGCGATCTTCGCACTCGCCTCCTGCTCACGTGATTCGCCGAAGCGGTCACATCCCAGCTCGTGGAGGAGCACGGCGTCCGAGGCGGGAAAGAACTTGGTGACGGTGAGCAGTGCGACCTCCGACGGATCCCGACCGGCCGCGCGGGCCGCGGCGTCCAGTCGCTCGCGGACGGCGGCGAGACGTCCGGCGAGTTCGCGGCGCCTGTCCCCGGAGGCCGGAACGCTCACGCCGTCCCCTCCTCGCGTGCCTCCTCGAGCCAGACGACCGAGGCGAACCTGCCGGTGGGTGCCGAACGCCGGTGACTGAACAGAGCGGTGTCCTCGATCGTGCACCGCGGATCCTCGACCACGGCCGTCACACCGTGCTCGGCGAGCTGCCGGCGCAGACCGGCACGCAGATCGAGACCGGGTGTTCCGCGACTCGTGCGGGTCGCGCTGCCCGGCAGGTGGGCCTCGACGTCGGCTCTCATGGCCGCGGGCACCTCGTAGTTCCGTCCGCTCGCCGCCGGTCCGAGCAATGCGCCGATGTGCTCGGGGCGGGCCCCGAGGTCGACCATGACGTCGAGGACCCGGGGAAGGATTCCGATGCGCGCACCGACACGACCGGCGTGCACGGCAGCGATCACCCCGGCGGCCTCGTCGGACAGCAGGATCGACACGCAGTCGGCACTGAGGGTCGCGAGCGCGAGCCCGGTCTCGCGCGTGACGAGCGCATCGGTGGCAGGAACCGGACCCGTCACCGGGCCGTCGACCACGGTGACGTTGCGGCTGTGGATCTGTTCCATCCAGACGAAGCGTTCGGGCGGCAGCCCGATGACGGACGCGAGTCGCCGCCGGTTGGCGTCGACCGCGGCCGGATCGTCACCGACGTGGTCGGCGAGGTTGAAACTGTCGTACGGAACTGCGGACACCCCACCGGCCCGTGTGGTCACGACCCGGCGCGCGCGCAGCAGGCGATGCGGAGCCGTCAACGGCGCATGAAGATCGGCACGTCGACGTCGTCGTCACCGTCGTCGTCGATGTCCACGCTGCGGGGTGCGTTGCCCCCTCCTGCCGGAGGCTGGCCGGCAACAGGCGCCGGGTCCCGCACGGGAGCCGGCTCGACCGGCTCGCGCTCCGGGCGGCCGAGTTCACCGGCGCGGGCGACACCGATCGCACCGGGACGGCCGGACGACTGTTGCTGCTGCGGCGACTGCTGCTGCTGCTGCTGCGACTGGCCCGGCTGCTGCTGACCCACCTCGACCGGACGGCGAGCGGGGGTTCCGCCCTCGAACCCGGCAGCGATGACGGTCACTCGGACCTCGTCGCCGAGCGAGTCGTCGATGACCGTGCCGAAGATGATGTTGGCGTCGATGTGTGCGGCCTCCTGCACGAGCGAGGCGGCCTCGTTGATCTCGAACAGACCGAGATCGGATCCGCCGGCGATCGACAGCAGCACGCCGCGCGCACCTTCCATCGACGCCTCGAGCAGCGGCGAATTGATCGCCGCCTCGGCGGCCTTGATGGCACGACCCTCACCACGCGACGAGCCGATGCCCATCAACGCCGAGCCGGCGCCCGACATGACGCCCTTGACGTCGGCGAAGTCGACGTTGATCAGACCCGGGGTGGTGATCAGGTCGGTGATGCCCTGCACACCGTTGAGGAGCACCTCGTCGGCGGAACGGAAGGCGTCCATGAGGCTGACGGCGGCGTCGCCGAGCTGCAGGAGCCGGTCGTTGGGGATGACGATGAGCGTGTCGCAGGATTCGCGCAGCGTCTGGATTCCGGTGTCTGCCTGGCTGCCGCGGCGCTTGCCTTCGAACGAGAACGGGCGCGTGACGACACCGACGGTGAGCGCGCCGAGCTTGCGGGCGATGCTCGCGACGACGGGTGCACCGCCGGTACCGGTTCCACCGCCCTCGCCGGCCGTCACGAAGACCATGTCGGCGCCCTTGAGCACCTCTTCGATCTCGTCCTTGTGGTCTTCGGCGGCCTTGCGGCCGACCTCCGGGTCTGCGCCGGCGCCGAGTCCGCGGGTCAATTCGCGACCGACGTCGAGCTTGACGTCGGCATCCGACATGAGCAGCGCCTGCGCGTCGGTGTTGACGGCAATGAACTCGACTCCCTTGAGTCCCTGCTCGATCATGCGGTTGACCGCGTTCACGCCGCCACCGCCGATACCGACGACCTTGATTACGGCGAGGTAGTTGTGCGGGGGCGTCATGTGCTCTCGCCTTCCTGAAGTTCCGGGTGGTGCATGCTTCCGGGTGGTGCTCGGGTCTGGGTGGTGCTGGGTCGGGGTCTGGCTCATGTCGGTCGCGTCCGTCTGTCGGACGGCCTTGCAGCACGTCGCCTCGACAAACCCTCAACCACAGCTTGAAGGTTATGTCAAGTAACGCGGCTGTCCGAAACGCTATGGCACGGGTACCGGGATTAGCCAGCAGACGCGCCGGACACGCCGCACGAATTTCACCGATCCCTCACCTCACCGTCGGCAGGTCGGGACTCGCCACGTCGAATCGCTCCCCCGGCTGTGTCAGCAGCGGACCGACGACCGCCGCCTTCCGGTCCGAACGATCGACTCCACCCCACACCACGACACGCCCGTCGGTGAGCACGAGCGAGATGTCGGATGCCGTCGGCGCTTCGATCGTCTCGACCTGGACGCGCAGCTCGGGCGGCAGCATGTCGAGCACCTCCACGGCAGCGCGGGTCGTGGGATCACCCGTGCCGGGCGAGGGCGTCACCAGTCGCGGGGTGAACATCGGTGGTGGCTCGACCGCGAAGTCGACCCCCTCGATGTCTACCGAATGGGTGCCGTCGGGTGCGTCGAAGAAGACCATCGCCTCCCGTTCCGTGACCGTCACACGCACAGAGGAGGGATACACCCGCTGCACCCGGACCGAAGCCGCGCGGGGAATCGTCGCGACACGCTGCGCCGCCGCTGCCGTGTCGACCCGCAGCAGCGGTGTGCCCTCGGCGACCTCGAGCGCGTCGACCACTTCGTCGTAGGTGACGACCTCGATCCCCGTCACCTCGATCGACCGCACGGACAGCAACGGCGACAACCAGGCCACCGCGATCGCCCCGAGGAGCACCACGACGATCCCTGCCCCGACGAGCACGGTCCGCAACCGCACCGACCGGCCCGACGGGCGGCGGGCGGTGCCGCGTTCCCTGGGCCCCCCGGGTTCACGAGGCTCTCGTGACGGTCGCCCACGACGTGCACGTGACGAGACGGCGGCGGGCGTCACGGGTCGATCGGCTCCGGTCCGGAGCCACCGGCAGCACGGAATCCGCCGGGCTCGGGTGAGGACCCGGCCGGACGGTAGCGCCCCGGTTTGCTGTGGAGTGCGTCGAGGATCTGCCTGCCGAGCATCGTGACGTCACCCGCGCCCATCGTGATCACGACATCTCCGGGCCTGGTCAGACGCGCGACCTGCCGGGGAACCGCAGACAGGTTCGGCTGGTAGTGCACCGGCCTGCTCACCGCCCGGGCGACCAGCGCACCGCTCACACCGGGGATCGGTTCCTCCCGGGCGCCGTAGACGTCGAGCACGACGACCTCGTCGGCGAGGTCGAGAGCCGCGCCGAACTCGGTGGCGAACGCCTCGGTGCGCGAATAGAGGTGCGGCTGGAACACGACAATCACCCGGGGCCGTTCGGTGCCGGTCTCGGTGTAGCGCAGCGGCTCCCCCGCGACGAGTTCGGCCGCGGCCGCCAGGACAGCCCGGACCTCGGTGGGATGGTGGGCGTAGTCGTCGAACACCCGCACGCCGTGTTCGCGGCCGGTGTACTGGAATCGCCGGTGCACTCCGCCGAAACCGGCCAGTCCCTCGAGCGCCTCGTCGACCTGCGCCCCGGCCTCGAGCGCGGCGAGCAGCGCGGCCAGAGCGTTCAACGCCATGTGCCGGCCGGGGACCGACAGTCGCACCGTCCGCGGCGAATCCTCACCCGCGAGGTGGAGTTCGGCGACCCCACCCACGTCCTTGGCCTCCCAGCCGAGGAGACGCACGCCGACAGGAACGCCGCGGTGGTCGCCCTCGGTGCCGATGACGTCGGCCGTGCCGTAGCCCCGGACCCGCAGGTCGTCGCGGCCGAGCGCGACGACCCGCTCGGCGAGCGCTGCCGATCCGGGGTCGTCGAGGCACACGACCAGCAGACCACCGGGCGCGATGCGGGAGACGAACTCGTCGAAGACCGCCGTGTACGCCTCCGGCGTCCCGAAATAGTCGAGGTGATCCGCCTCGATGTTCGTGACGATGACGGTGTTCGGGTCGTACTGCAGCAGCGAACCGTCGCTCTCGTCGGCTTCGGCGACGAAGACGTCCCCGCTGCCGTGGTGCGCGTTGGTCCCGGACTCGTTGAGTTCACCGCCCACCGCGAAGGACGGATCGAAGCCGCAGTGCTGCAGCGCGACGACGAGCATCGACGTCGTCGAGGTCTTGCCGTGTGTGCCCGAGACCAGGAAGGTACGGTGTCCGCGCATCAGGGAAGCGAGGACCGTGGGGCGCAACAGGATCGGGATCCCCCGCTCGCGGGCGGCAACGAGTTCGGGATTGTCCTGCGGGATCGCGGCGAACGTCGTGACCAGGGCCGTGGGACCGCCGTCGAGCAGGTCGAGAGCTTCGGCGGCGTGCCCGATGCGGACCTGCGCGCCCCGCGCCCGCAGGGCGAGCACACCGCGGCTCTCCTTCGCGTCGGAACCCGACACCTGTCCCCCGCGCGCGAGCAGGATCCGGGCGATGCCCGACATCCCGGCGCCACCGATACCGACCATGTGCACCCGCTCGAGTTCGGCGGGCAACTGCGCGCTCATCGTTCACTCCTGTTCGGTTCCGCTCCGGCAACCTCGAGCACTATGCGCGCCAACTCGTCCGCGGCACTGCGATGACCGGCGGCCGCGGCGCTGCGCCCCATCTCCACGAGTCTGCGCTCGTCGCCGAGCAACGACACCACGTCCGTCGCGACATAATCGGAATTCAGGTCGCCGTCCGCGACGATCGTTCCGCCGCCCGCCGCGACGACCGGACGGGCGTTGAGTTCCTGTTCGCCGTTCCCGTGCGGGAGCGGCACGTACACCGCGGGCAGACCCACCGCGGACACCTCCGCGACCGTCATGGCCCCGGATCGGCACACCACCGCGTCGGCCGCCGAGTACGCGAGGTCCATCCGTTCGAGATAGGGCACGGCGACGTACGGCGCCCGGACGTGGCCGGGATGGGCGGGGATGTCGACGGTGTTCTTCGGTCCGTGCGCGTGCAGTACGGCGATGCCGGCCTCCGCGAGCGCGGCGGACGCTCCGGACACGGCCTCGTTCAGCGACCGCGCCCCCTGCGAGCCACCGAACACGAGCAGGACGGGCACATCGTCGGGCAGACCGAAGTGCCGCCGTGCCTCCCCGCGCAGACCGGCGCGGTCGAGACCGGTGATGGACGAGCGGACCGGGATCCCCACGATCTGCGCGTCACCGCGCCGGACGATTCCCGAGTTCGGGACGGCGGCGAGCACGCGTTCCGCCCTCAGGGCTCCGATCCTGTTGGCGATACCCGCGCTCGCATTGGCCTCGTGGACGATCACGGGGATGCGACGGCGTCGACGCAGCGGACCGGCCTCGGCCGCGAGGTAGGCGGGCAACGCCACATATCCACCGAAACCGACGACGACATCCGCGTCGACCTCGTCGAGGACCTGCCGGGTGCGGCGCACCGACGCGACGACCCGGGCCGGCAGCTTCAGCAGGTCCACCGTCGGCTTGCGGGGCAGCGGCACGGGCGGGACGAGTTCGAGTGGGTAGCCGCGTCGCGGCACCAGGGTCGTCTCGAGTCCGCGCTCGGTGCCGAGCGCCGTGATCCGCGCATCGGGCACGAGTGCGCGGACGGCATCGGCCACCGCGAGCGCCGGTTCGATATGCCCGGCCGTACCACCTCCGGCCACCACCACCGACAGTGCCGGCCTCTCCCCACTCACCTACGGTTCCCTCGCTCTCCGCTTCGTCCGTTCGATCCGCGTGTCGTGCGGTTCGTCTGCTGCCGGCCGCGGGCCGGTTCCCGCGCGGGTTGCGCGCGCCGGGCCCGGCCGGTTCCGTCCGTCGGTTGCGCGCGACCCGCGGACGCCCGACGGTCCTGCGCCGCTCCACGTTGCCGTTCGTTCGGCGCCTGAGGCTGCCGCGTGCGCGACCCTCTACCACCCGACGCTGCGGGAGCGGCCCGCTCGGGCACCGCGACCCGCGCTCGCGGCTGCCGCGCTGCGGCCGTACGCGCCGGTCTGCGACCGGGCCGGTACGCCTCCGGCTTGCGCAGGCGCAGCAATCGCGCGAACCGGCCGTCCTGCCCCGCATGCAGCGCGGCGATCGCCTCGGGTTCGTGTCTGGCCGCGTTCGCGATCAGCCCGAACATCAGCAGGGTGGTGGCCGTCGACGTGCCACCGGCCGACACGAGCGGCAACTGCAGACCGGTCACGGGCAGAAGCCCCACGACGTAACCGATGTTGATGAACGCCTGACCGATGATCCACGTCGTCGCCGTCGCGGTGAACAGACGCAGGAAGGGATCGGCCGAGCGCATCGCGATGCGCAGTCCGACATAGGCGAACAGTCCGAACAGGCCGATGACGGCCACCCCGCCGAGGAAGCCGAGTTCCTCGCCGATGATCGCGAAGATGAAGTCGTTGTGGGCGTTGGGAAGATAGCTCCACTTCGCGCGGCTCTGGCCGAGCCCGCGACCCCACAGGCCGCCGTCCGCGAGGGAGAACTTCGCCTGTCGCGCCTGGTAACCGGCACCCTGGGGGTCGTCGCCGGGATTGAAGAAGGCCCGCACGCGCTGCGAGCGGTAACCGGCCGTCAGGGCCAGGATCACCGCGAGCGTGCCGGCGGTGCCGACGATGCCGAGGAACACCTTGAGGGGCAGGCCCGCGAACCACAGCAGGGCCAGCACGATGATCACGATCGAGACGGTGGTGCCGAGGTCGGGCTGCAGCACGATCAGGCCGGTCACGAGCAGGGCCGCCGGGACGAGCGGGACGAGCATCTCGCGGAGGGTGGAGTTCTCGCCGCGGCGCGAGGCCAGCAGGTGCGCACCCCACACCGCGAGGGTGATCTTGGCGATCTCGGCCGGCTGCAGCGAGATGCCGGCGATGACGAACCAGCCCCGGGTGCCCTGGGAGAGGGTGCCGATGCCGGGGATGAGCACGAGCACCAGCAGCACGACCGAGAACGCGAACGCGGGGAAGGCGAACCGTCTCATCAGACGCACCGGGATCTGCAGAGCGATGTAGAAGATCACCATGCCGAGGGCGGCGAAGATCAACTGCGAGGTGAACAACCCGTAGGCCGACCCCGCCGCGGCCACCGCACCCACGCTCGACGACGACAGGACCATGACGAGTCCGAGCACGGTGAGCAACA
Source organism: Rhodococcus sp. As11 (assembly GCF_048957735.1). Taxonomy (NCBI): domain Bacteria; kingdom Bacillati; phylum Actinomycetota; class Actinomycetes; order Mycobacteriales; family Nocardiaceae; genus Rhodococcus; species Rhodococcus sp. As11. The sequence continues at coordinate 213,891 of NZ_JARDJE010000004.1, read as the reverse complement.
CGGCGATCGTCACCACGAGGTGGAAGGATGCGAGCGGCCGCGCCAACCAGGCTCCGAACCGGCCGCGGGCTCCCACCACCGGATCGTCGGAGCTCGCCCCCGACCGAGTCGCGCCTGCCCGAGAGGTCACCTGTGCGTCCCGCCCCCGCGGAGTTCCTCGACTGCGGACGCGAAGCTCCGGCCGCGTTCCGCGTAATCGGCGAACATGTCGAGCGACGCCGCAGCCGGCGCGAGCAGCACCGTCTCTCCCGCCGAGGCGAGAGCGGCCGCTTCCCGGACCGCCACGCGCATCGCGGTGGGTCCGTCGGCGCCCGGCGCCACGATCCTCGTCACCGGAGGCGTGTCGGTCTCGCTCGTCGCATCGGTCATCGCTTCATCGTCGCTCGTGTCCACCACGACGACCGGGACCTGCGGGGCGTGTCGCGTCAGCGCCTCGGCGATGTCGCCGGCATCGCGGCCGAGCAGCACGGCTCCGGACAGCCGCGGCGCCACCTCGGCGACCAGGTCGTCCACGCGGGCACCCTTGAGCAGACCACCGGCGATCCACACCACGCGGTCGCGCGCGAGGAGCGAACTGCGGGCCGCATGCGGGTTGGTCGCCTTCGAATCGTCGATGTAGTCGACACCGTCGACCTGCCCGACCGGCGCGGCGCGGTGCGGCCCCACGCGGTGCCGTCGCAGACCGTCGTGTACCGCCGACTCGGGCACGTCGATCGCCCGTGCGAGGGCGGCGGCCGCGAGGGCATCGGACAGTCCGGCAGGGCCGGGGGGCGTCACGTCGTCGACTCGGGCCAGCACGGCGGAATCCGCGAACGCCCGGTCGACCAGCAGTTCTCCGCTGATGCCGAGTTCGCCCTCCTGGGGGTACCCCAGCGTGAAACCCACGGTGACCACAGCCCGGGAACGATCCAGGAGACCGCCGGCGATCGGATCGTCGAGGCCGAGGACCCCGACGGCACCGGTGAGAGCCCCGAGTTTGGCCTCGATGTAGTTCTCGATCCCGCCGTGCCAGTCGAGATGGTCCTCGGCGATGTTGAGCACGACACCGGCGTCGGGTCGCACCGACGGCGCCCAGTGCAGCTGGAAGGACGACAACTCCACGGCGAGGACGTCGGCGCGCGGGTCGTCGCGGCGCAGGGCGTCGAGCACGGGGAGACCGATGTTGCCGCACGCGACACTGCTGCGACCTGCGGCCTCGAGAATCGCGTGCACCATCGTGGTGGTGGTGGTCTTGCCGTTCGTCCCGGTGACCACCAGCCACCGCCGGGCCGGTCCGTAGATCTCGGCGCGGTCGATGCGCCAGGACAGTTCGATGTCGCCCCAGATGGGCACCGCGGCCCCGGCCGCCCGCGACAGCAACGGCGCGTCGGGCGGAAATCCGGGACTCGTGACGACCAGGGCGAATTCGCGCAGCGCAGCGGAGTCGTCGACGAGCGTGTCGAGGTCGACCGTCCGCGCGCCGAGGGCCGCGCACTCGGCCAGTGCCCGCTCGTCGCGGTCGGTGACGGTGACGTGGGCACCGAGGTCGGTGAGCGGTTCGATCGTCGCGCGGCCGGACACTCCTGCTCCGGCGACGAGCACCGACCGCCCTCTGAGCCGTTCGAGTTCGTCGGTCATGTCAGTCCCCGATCGCCGCGAGGTACTCGCTGTAGAACAGTGCGAGGCCGATGGCCGAGGCGATGGCGGCGAGCAGCCAGAACCGGATGATCACCGTCGTCTCGGCCCATCCGCCGAGTTCGAAGTGGTGGTGGAAGGGCGCCATCCTGAACACCCGCCTGCGGCTGGATCGGAACACCGCGACCTGGATGACCACCGACGCGGCCTCCGTGACGAAGAGCGCTCCGATGACCACCATGAGCAACTCGGTGCGGGTGGTGATGGACAGGCCGGCGAGCATGCCGCCGAGGGCGAGCGAGCCGGTGTCGCCCATGAAGATCTTGGCGGGCGCGGCGTTCCACCACAGGAAGCCGATGCAGGCAGCGGCACCGGCGGCGCACAGCAACGCGAGGTCGAGCGGGTCGCGGACGTCGTAGCAGCCGGCGGTCGGCTCCACTGCGCACGCGTTGCGGTACTGCCAGAAGGTGATGATGACGTAGGCGCCGAGCACCAGCGCCATGGAACCGGCGGCGAGGCCGTCGAGGCCGTCGGTGAGGTTCACGGCGTTCGACCACGCGCTGACCAGCAGGTACACGAACAGGATGAAGACGATCGAACCCATCGAGACCGTGGCGATGTCGCGCACATAGGACAGATCGGTGCTGGCCGGGGTGAGGCCGTCCGCATTGCGGAACTGCAGGGCGAGGATGCCGAAGGCCACCGCGACGACGAGCTGGCCCACCAACTTGGCGGTCTTGTTCAGGCCCAGGTTGCGCTGCTTGCGGATCTTGATGAAGTCGTCGAGGAATCCGACGCCGCCGAGCGCCGTGGTCAGGCCGAGCACGAGCAGACCCGAGGCGGTAGGACCTTCGGCGTCGTATCCCATCCCGATGAGATGCGATCCCCAGTAGCCGGCCCACAGGCCGGCGAGGATGGCGACGCCGCCCATGGTCGGGGTGCCGCGCTTGGACTGATGGCTCTGCGGGCCCTCGACCCGGATCTCCTGCCCGAAGCCCTGCCGGGAGAACATCTTGATCAGGACGGGGGTGAGCAGGATCGAGACTGCGAGCGCGATGCCCGCCGCGAACAGGATCTGTCTCACCGGGCGTCCTCCGTCCCCACAGCAGCGTCGTCGTTTCCGGTACCGGCCGGATCGTCCGCGAGGACGGCCTCGGCGACGGTCCACAGCCCCACGGACTGCGATGCCTTCACCAGCACGATGTCGCCCGGCTGCAGTTCGTCGCGCAGCAACGCGATCGCGGCGTCGGCATCGGGTACGTGGCTCGCTTCCTCACCCCACGATCCTTCCATCACTGCCCCCTGGAACAGACCCCGGACCGGTCGCGTGGCCCCGACGGCGACGATTCGGGTGACGTCGAGGCGGACCGCGAGCCGTCCGATGGCGTCGTGGGCGACGACGGCGTCCTCACCGAGTTCGGCCATCTCCCCCAGCACCGCGAAGGTGCGTCGGCGATCGGGGCCCGACCGCGCCATCGTGACCAGGGCCTTCACCGCCGCTCGCATCGAGTCGGGGTTGGCGTTGTAGGCATCGTCGATGACGGTCACCCCGTCGGATCGGGTCTGCACGGCCATGCGGTGGGCCGAGACGGGACCCGCCGTGGCGAGCGCCTCGGCGGCCTGCCGGACCGTCGCACCGCATTCCACGGCGACGGCGATCGCCGACAGGGCGTTGCCGATCTGATGTTCGCCGTGGACGGCCAAGCGCACGGGCACGCGCTGTTCCTGCCCGTCGACGCCGGGAACGACGGCGGTGAACGAGGCGCGCGCCTGATCGTCGAGGTGGATGTCCTCGGCGCGGTAGGCAGCGCCGGAACCGGTTCCGACGGTCACGACGCGACCGGTGGTGCGGGTCGCCATCTTCGACACGAGGGTGTCGTCGGCGTTGAGGATCGCGACTCCCCCGTCGGCGGCGCTGGGCAGGGCCTCGACGAGTTCGCCCTTGGTCTCGGCGATGACCTCCTGGGAGCCGAACTCACCGAGGTGGGCGGTGCCGACGTTGAGCACGACACCGATCCGCGGCGGGGCGATGCGGGCCAGGGCCGCGATGTGCCCGGGGCCGCGTGCCGACTTCTCGAGGACGAGGAAGCGAGTGGATGCGGTGGCGCGCAGGGCGGTCCACGGGTGGCCGAGTTCGTTGTTGAACGATCCGGGCGGGGCGACGACCTCACCGAGCGGTGCGAGCACGGCGGCGATCATGTCCTTCGTGGACGTCTTGCCCGCCGAACCGGTGACACCGACGACGGTGAGGCCGGCGTCCGTGAGCGTATCCACCACGGTGCGGGCGAGCTTCGCGAGGCCGGCGAGCACGGCCGCGCCGGATCCGTCGCTGTCGTGTTCGAGCGCGAGGGCGTTGGTCTCGGTCGGCGGAATCGGCGGCACGACGATCGCGGGCACACCCACCGGCCGTGCGGCCAGGACCGCCACCGCACCGGCGGCGACGGCGGCCGCGGCGTGATCGTGGCCGTCCGAGCGCGCACCGGGCAACGCCAGGAACAGGCCACCGGGACCGATCCGTCGCGAGTCGAACTCGACGGAACCGGTCACCTCGGCGGACGGATCGTCGACGTCGTGCAGGGTGCCCCCGACGACCTCCGCGATCCGAGCCAGTGTCATCGGGATCATGCCTTGCCTCCGTGATGCAAACCGCCCGCAGCCGGCGGATGGTGACCGTCGGGTCCTGCGGTCCGGTACTTGTCGAGAGCTGCGCCGAGGACCTCGCGGTCGTCGAAGGGATGCTTCACTCCCTCGATCTCCTGCCCCGTCTCGTGGCCCTTGCCGGCGACGAGGACGACGTCGCCCGGACGGGCCCACGCGACCGCGGCGTCGATCGCCGCGGCGCGGTCGCCGATCTCGAGGATCTCGCCGCGTTCGGCGGCCGGCACGGAGTGCGCACCGTCGAGGACGGCAGCGCGGATGGCAGCGGGGTTCTCGGTTCGTGGGTTGTCGTCGGTCACGACCACCAGATCGGCGGCCCGCGCCGCAACCTCGCCCATGATCGGCCGCTTCGTCCGGTCGCGGTCGCCGCCCGCACCGACGACGACGGCGATGCGTCCCTCGGTCGCGGCGCGCAGGGTGCCGATGACCGCGTCGAGGGCGGCGGGCTTGTGGGCGTAGTCGACGACGGCGAGGAAGTCCTGTCCGCGTTCGACCCGTTCGACCCGGCCGGGCACCGCGACGTCGGCGATACCGCGGATCGCGGCGTCGATGTCGGCACTCACCTCGGCGCAGAGCGCTACGGCGAGGGCGGCGTTGGTGACGTTGTAGCGGCCCGGCAGGCCGACGGTGGCGCGGCGGGCGATCCCGTCCGGACCGGTCAGGGTGAACTGCTGCACACCCGTCTCGTCGGGGACCTCGTCGGTGACGGTCCAGTCGGCAGCGGCGGTACCGGCAGCACCCTCACCACCGACGGTGCGGACCGCGGTCGCGTCGTCGCGCCCGGCGCGCGCGACCTCGGCCATACGGCGTCCCCACACGTCGTCGGTGCACACCACCGCGCGGCGGGCCCGGACCGGCGAGTCCTCGGCGAACAGCCGGGCCTTGGCGCCGAAGTAGTCGTCGAGGTCCTTGTGGAAGTCGAGATGGTCCTGGGACAGGTTGGTGAACCCACCGACGGCGAACTCGGTGGCGTCGACGCGACCGAGTGCGAGGGCGTGGCTGGAGACTTCCATCACCACCGTGTCGACACCGCGTTCGCGCATGACGGCGAACAGGGCGTGCAGCTGCGGCGCCTCGGGGGTCGTGAGGGTGCTCGGCACGCGGATCCCCTCGATCCGGGTCTCCACGGTGCCGACGAGACCTACGACGCGTCCGGCCGCGACCAGGCCGGCCTCGACGAGATAGGACGTCGTGGTCTTACCGGACGTGCCCGTGATGCCGATGACCTGCATGCTCCGGGAGGGGTGGCCGTAGACGGTGGCCGACGCCGCCCCGAGGGCGGCACGCGGCTCGGGATGGACGAGGACCGCGACCGGATCCGAGGTGGCCTCGGCGACGAGATCGCGGCCGGCCTCGTCGGTCAGCACGGCGACGGCTCCGCGTTCGAGTGCGGTGCCGGCGAAGGAGGCACCGTGGGTCTTCGCGCCGGGCAGCGCCGCGAAGACGTCGCCCGGGCGGATGCCCTGGGCACGGAGGTCGATGCCGGTGACCGCGACCCTGCCGGCCGTGTCCTCTCCGGCCTCGGGGTTCACGATTTCCACGCGCGCCCCGATGGCGTCGGCGAGGACCGAGATCTGCGTCATCGGTGGGTGCTCGGGTCTCCGTCCCTCCTCCGGAGGAGACGGATCCGGACTCGATGGCACAGGCACCAGTTTCCTCTCGCTTCGCTGCAGCTCGTCTGCAGGCATTCCGACGGATGTTCCCGGGTTCGTTCCCGTTCTGCGGTCTCGGCGACGACCGTCGTGTCACGTTACCGACGTGTCAGCGTACCGAGGCCGCGTGGTCGCGTGATCAGTCGACCTGAAGGATCAGCTTGCTCTCCGGTTCGGCCGACAACGGCACACCGTCGCGCTGCAACAACCACGACGCGATGGTGCGGAACAGCGGCGCGGCCGACTGGCCGCCACTACCGTCGGAACTGCGGGTCGGGGCGTCGAGCATGATGCCGACGACGTAGCGTGGGTCGTCGGACGGCGCGATACCGGCGAAGGTGATCCAGTAGTCGGAGTTCGAGTAGCACTTGCAGTTCTGGTCGATCTGCTGGGCGGTGCCGGTCTTGCCGGAGATGCGGTAGCCCTCGATCGCGGCGCCCGTGCCGGTGCCCTGCTGGTTGCCGGTATCGGCCTGGACGACGGAGCGGAACATGTCGCGCACGGTCGCGGCGGTCTGCGGGCTCACCACGCGCACCGGATCCGGGCGGGGCGTCTCGGTGCGGCTGCCGTCGGGCGCGATCGTCGCGCGCACGACCCGCGGCGGGACACGCTCGCCGTCGTTCGCGATGGTCTGGTAGATCGCGCTCATCTGCAGCAGGGTCATCGACAGGCCCTGGCCGATGGGCAGATTCGCGAAGGTGCCACCCGACCACTGTTCGCGGCTGGGCAGCAGCCCGGACGATTCGCCGGGCAGGCCGACATCGGTGCGCTGCCCGAGTCCGAACAGTCGCAACATCTCGGCGAAGCGGTCCTCGCCGATCCGCTCGGCGAGCATGAGCGTCCCGACGTTCGACGACTTCCCGAACACACCGGTGGTCGTGTACGGCACGACCCCGTGATCCCAGGCGTCCTTGACGGTCGCGCCGGCCATCGTGATCGTTCCGGGGACCTGCAGGACCTCGTCGGGCCGCGTGAGCCCGTCCTCGATCGCCGCTGCGGCAGTGATGATCTTGTTCACGGATCCGGGTTCGAACGGCGAACTGACCGCGAGATTGCCCTGTTCCGCATCGGGCGGGTTGTTCGCGACACCGATCGACGGGTCGAAGGTGCCGTCGTTGGACATGGCGAGCACTTCGCCGGTGTGCGCGTCGAGCACCACGGCGGAGGCGTTCTTCGCGCCGGACAGATCCTTCGCGCGTTGTACCTCCTGCTGCACGTGGTACTGCAGGTCGTTGTCGATCGTGAGCTCGACGGACGAACCGTCGACCGCCGGCTGCCGGTCGCGCCAGCTGCCGGGGATCACGGCACCGTCGGAACCGCGGTCGTAGGTCGACGAACCGTCGGTGCCCGCGAGCACGGCGTCCATCGATGCTTCGAGCCCGATCAGGCCGTGTCCGTCCCAGCCGGTAGCCCCGACGAGGTTGGCGGCGAGGGAACCACCCGGGTACAGGCGGATGTCCTGACGTTCGGTTCCGACCTTGCCGTACTCGTCGACGATCGCCGCCGCGACCCCCGGATCGACGCCTCGGGCGAGGTAGACGAAGGTCTCGTCGCTCTCGAGCATCTCGAGCACATCCTTCTCGGGCGCCGCGGCGCCGAGCGCGTCGTGAACGGCCGAGGCCACACCCTCGAGATAGTCCGAGACCTCCGGCCGGGTCGGATCCTTCGCGCGTTCCTCCTCGAGTTCCTTGCGGACCCGCACGGGCTGGAAGGTCAGCGCCTTCGCCTCCATGGTGTAGGCGAGCGGTTCGCCGTTGCGGTCGGCGATGGTGCCGCGGGTCGCGGGTTCGACGAGCCGGGTGGTGCGCTGGCTCGCCGCTTCGGCGGACAGCGTGGGAGCCTGGACGAGCTGCACGGACAGCAGCTGCGCGATCGCTACGCCCAGCGCCCCGAACAGGCCGATCCGGCCCCACTTGTTACGGAAGGTGAAGCTCGTCCTGTCACGTTGCGTGCGGTCGCGCGGCGCGGACATCCGAGCGCGTCCGCCGCGCGTCGCCGGGGTGGAACGTCGCTGCGGTGCACGCCGGGGGGTGGAGCGGTTGTTCACCGAGGCCCGCCCTCGGGTTCCGCCGGCACGGCCTGGACAGGCGCTTCGGGCGACGCGACGCGGGGCGCCTCGGCTTGCGGCAGTTCGGTCACGGGTACCGGTCGTCCCGCCGCGGGCGGCACAGGCGCGGCACCTTCCGCGTCCGGTACGGCGCCCACGGGAGCCTGCGATGCGGGGGCGGGTGCCGGCTCCTCGCCGACCGGCCGGCCGTCGGCGGACGGCGCGGCCCGCCGGGCGTCCTCGGCTTCGGTGCGCGGACGGGGCTCCTCGCTCACGTCACCGAGCGGCCGCGGGGTCTCCGCACCGGCACTGCCCGCCAGCGGAGTCTGGACGCGGGCGTCCTCCCGGACCGGCGGACGGAGCGGAGCCGGCGGTGCACCCTGGGCCGGAACCGGATCGCCCACCACCTGCACCGAACCGTCCGGCGCGACCACGATCCGCGCGACCTGCCCGGTGGGGATCATGCCCAGCTCCGCCGCGGCGACGGCGAGGGCGGGAGCCGACTCGGCCATCGCCACGTCGCGCTGCAGCACCGCCCGCTTCTGCGCGAGCTCCTCGTTGAGGGAACGCGCCGCGCTCAGCTCGTAGGAGTCCTCGGTCGCGCGGGTGGTGAGCAACAACGTCACGGCCATACCCACGCCGAGAAGGGCGATGATGGTGGCGACGAACGGGATCCGGGTGCGGACACGCCCGGCACCCGTCGTCCGGCCGCGGGTCTCGACCGTTTCGACACCGAGCTGCGCGGCGCGCTGAGACCGTCTCTGATAGGCACGCTGCGCTGCCGTCGATCGCCCCGAGTGCCGGCGCTGCGAGGGTGCCACCTGTACGGTCATCGGTTACCTCCTGGCGATTCGTTCTGCAGCACGCAGGCGGACGGGCGCCGAACGTGGATTGGCCTCGATCTCGTCCTCGGTCGCCCGCTCGGCGCCGCGGGTCAGGATGCGCAGTTCCGGTCCCATGCCCGGCAGTTCGACCGGAAGCCCTTCGGGACTGCGGGACTTCGAACGCGGCGTCAGCTCCTGCTTGACGACCTTGTCCTCGAGCGACTGGTACGACATGAAGACGATCCGGCCGCCGACGGCGAGGGCGTCGAGAGCGTCGGGGATCGCATCGCGCAGCGAGTCGAGCTCGGCGTTGACCTCGACACGCAGCGCCTGGAAGGTGCGCTTGGCCGGATGACCACCGGTGCGACGGGTCGCGGCCGGGATCGTGCGGTAGAGCAGTTCGACGAGTTCGCCGCTGGTCCGGAACGGCGTCCTGGCCCGGGTCCGCACGATCTCGGAGGCGATCTTGCCGGCGAACCGTTCTTCGCCGTAGGTGCTCAGGATGCGGGCGAGATCGCCGTGACCGTAGGTGTTGAGGACATCCGCGGCGGTGATGCCGGTGGTGGGATCCATCCGCATGTCGAGCGGAGCGTCCTTCGAGTACGCGAAGCCGCGCTCCGCTTCGTCGAGCTGCATCGAGGACACACCGAGATCGAACAGAGCAGCGTGGACCGAACCGTACCGGTCGAGGCCGACGCTCTCGAGCGCATCGGCGATCCCGTCGTAGCGGGTATGGACGAAGTCGGTGCGGTCGGAGAACCGCGCGAGCCGCTCGCGCGCGATCGCCAGTGCGTCGGGGTCGCGGTCGAGACCCACGAGCCGCAGACCGGGATAGATCGTCAGGAAGTGTTCGGAGTGCCCGCCGAGACCGAGTGTCGCGTCGACGAAGACAGCGCCCTCGCCGTCCGGTCCGGCACTCTCGATCGCCGGACCGAGGATCTCGACGGCTCGATCGAGCATGACCGGGACGTGGCCGAACTCCGCAGGGGACGTCACATCGACACCGGTGGCCTCATCCGCACCATCGACGGAGTCGTGCTCGCCGTCCACCATGTGTCCTCCGGAAATCCTGCTCGGGCCGCTTACGGTCTGTGGGGTACTCGTCGGGTGGACGGTGGTGTGCCTCGTGCCTGCCTGTCGCTCGTATCGATGCCCTGCTCGTCGCCACGGGGTTGATACGGAAGACGGCGAATGCCTCGAGGTCTCTGTCCGAGTCCGAAGAGACCTGACGCCGGGGAAGTGCGTCAGGGCCCTCCGGTCCGTACCTGGCGCTGGGGAAGTGCGTCAGGGCCGGCACATCGGGCAGAGGCCTCGCGGCACTCGCCGCGCAACCCGAGCCGTGGTGTTACAAGATGTCGCGTAGTGCTTCGTCTCTCGCTTCCGAGAAGTCTTCTTCGTGTTCGGCAAGGTAGGTCTCCCATGCCGTCGCGTCCCAGATCTCGAGGTACCTGACCGAGCCGATCACGACGCAGTCCTTGGCGAGACCGGCATACCTGCGGTGCGCGGCCGACAGCGTGATCCGGCCTTGCGAGTCGGGTCGCTGCTCGTCCGTTCCCGAAGCGAGGCTGCGCAGGAACGCACGTGCCTGGGGGTTGCTCCGTGAGGCGCTCGCAGCGCGTTCCGCCAAGGCGGCGAACTCGTCGCGAGGGAACACGGTGAGGCTGTGATCCTGCCCCTTCGTGATCATCAACCCTCCCGCCAGCTCGTCTCGGTACTTCGCCGGCAGCGTGAGCCGGCCCTTGTCGTCCAACTTGGGGGTGTAGGTACCGAGGAACACTCGGCGCCTCCCCGCTGCCGGACGGATGCTTCGCGCGGCAGGACACCTCGTCCCGCCGTGCCCCACATTACCCCACTTTGCCCCACCGGAAACGGATTACCGCCGCCCGGTCACGCGTGTTGCCGTCACATCCCCAGCTCAGAGCAGGTGGCGGAAAATGGGGACACGCCCCGGGGAGGTGGCGCAGCATCGGCCGACGCCTTCGCGTCGACGACCGTCCCCACCCGGGAAACGAGGACGGAGCGCAAGACGACCAGGGAAAACGGGGCGGGTGGGACGAGGCGGGGAGAGGGAACGGAGCCGAGGGCGGCGGCGAGTGGGGCGCGGTGGAGGAGAGACGACCGGTGAGGGTACGAAACTCCGCAGAGAACGACGACGGCGCGACCCGTGGGTCGCGCCGTCGTCGATACAGCTGTTGGTCGAGGAGGTCACTCCTGCTCGAAACGCCTCCGGAACCGCTCTTCCATGCGGTTGGTGAAGCCACCACCCGAGGACTTCCTGCCGCCGCCGGAACTTCGGCCGGTCTTTCCGGAAGCGGAACTACCACCCGTCGCCCCTGAAGCCGACGGCCGACGACCGCCGAGGAGCAACAGAACTCCGGCGGCGAACATCACGAGGAACCCGAGCAGACTGATGATCGGAAAGCCGCCCGGCTTGAGCGGCAGGGCAACACCGGCGATCAACAGCGTCAGGCCCAACACGAACAAGGCGCCGGCCTGCAGCCGCCGCCGGTTCGACGCCATCCCCAACCGGCTACCACGCACGGTCGAGGCGAACTTGGGATCCTCAGCATAGAGCGCGCTCTCGATCTGATCGAGCATGCGCTGCTCGTGCTCGGAGAGTGGCACGGTACCTCCCCCGGCACTAAACGGTGGCCACCGGATCCGTGGGGCGGATCCGGCGGGGGGCCGTCGATACGGCCGCCTGAGTCAATAATACGAGCAGAAGTCGATGTGGACCACAAACTCCACACGTGAGTTCGGTCCCCCGCCCGGCGAAGCCCTCATGAGAAGGCGAAGGTCACCCACCGACACCGACTTCGGGCTCTGCCTCGGCGTCGAGATAACCCTCCACGTCGTGCAGGAAGTGACCCACCTCGTCGTAGAACGCACCGGACTCGTCGGCTCCGACGGCCCGCGCGACGCCCGCCTCGATCGCCGCGCGAGTGGCGGAACGGTCGGCGAAGTAGTCGGCCCAGACGGCGAAGGACTCGTCGGCTCGCGCCATGAGCGCCCACGCATTGCGCGTGACCGGCCGGCGCGCCGGCCGGACCCCGGAGCGCATCTCCGCAGCGGCGACGACCGCGCCGGCACCGCGCAGCGCCGCAAGATAGGCGAGACGGAACCTCTCGCCCGGATCGCCGGCACCGGCGGCACCCGAGAGCAGATCGTCGGCCTTGCGCAACAGCGTCGCTGCGCGCGCCGAGGTCGGGCGGTCCATGCATGCGGACGGTCCGAGCGTGGGAGACGTTCGGCGCGGCCCTCGACCCGCGACGTGACCGTCGGCCATATTCACGCACCTCCTCGGCGTGCTCGCACCACTCACTACAACGAGCGGTATCCGGTGGTATTCCCGCCGAAACGCCGAGGAACGGAGATCACTGCCCTCGAGTGATCCCCGACACGGACGCCGAGCGGGAGACCCCAGGGTGATCCGGGGATGTTCGCTTCCCTCGAACATCCCCGGATCACCGGTGTCGAACATGCGTTCGACGTATTCAATATAGCTGGACCCACCGACAACCCGTCAAGAGAAAGCGGCCACGTCATCCCGAACGATCAGCGAGACCCGAACACCTCCGACACATCGCGAGCCACCCGAACGAGTCACGCATGACCACCGATCCCCACCACGACCCCGCAATCCTCACCGAACTCTCCCCTGCGGATTTCCGTGCGCGCCTCCCCGAGCTGCTGTCCGTCTACGTCGCGGCGATGCGCTATCCCCGCGGCACGGAGTACCACCGGGCGCCGATGTGGTCCGAGCATTCGGCACGTGCGGGATGGCAGGCCTTCGCCGCCGCTCTCCCCGAGGCGCCCGACACGATCGTCGGCATCGCGTACGGCTATCGGGGCGATAGCCGGCAGTGGTGGAACCAACAGGTGCGCACCGGCATGCGTCGTTCCGGACGGTCTCCCGAGGAGATCGATCGGGTCCTCGCCGACTACTTCGAGCTCACCGAACTGCACGTCCGTCCCGACATGCAGGGACGCCGCATCGGCGAACTGCTCCTGTACGCGCTGCTGCGGGACCGTACGGAAGGAGCCGTCCTGCTGTCGACTCCCGAGGTGCCGGCCGAGGACAACCGGGCGTGGCGGCTGTACCGTCGGTTCGGATTCCAGGATGTCGTCCGCCGGTTCGTCTTCACCGGCGATGCCCGGCCCTTCGCGGTGCTCGGCAGGAGTCTGCCGCTCGGGCCGGACCTCGTTCCGCATCACCCCCACACGCTCGACGATCCGGACGGAAGTGGTATCCCATGAGCCCCACCCTCGACGCCGTCGTGGTCGGATCCGGCCACAACGCTCTGGTCTCGGCGTGCTATCTCGCCCGTGACGGATGGTCGGTGGAGGTGCTCGAACGCGACACCGTGCCGGGCGGGGCCGTCTCCACCGTCGAGCGCTTCCCCGGATACGCCGTGGACCGCGGTTCCTCGGCCCACATCATGGTCCGCCACTCGGGAATCGTCGAGGAGCTCGATCTCGCCGCCCACGGACTGCGCTACATCGACTGCGACCCGTGGGCGTACGCGCCGCCGCCCGCAGGCACCGACCGCCCCGGCATCGTGTTCCACCGCGATCTCGACCGGACCTGCGCGTCCGTCGAGGCCGCGTGCGGGCGCCGGGAAGCCGACGCGTACCGCCGATTCGTGCAGGACTGGGGTCCGCGCAGCGCGGCGGTGATGAAGTCGTTCACCCATCCCCCGACCGGCCGGCACCTGCTGTCCTCGTTCTGGGGTCTCGACGCCGGGGAAGGCGGCAGCGCCCTGTCCCGCCGTTTTCTCACCACCGGCGACAGCCTGCTCGACGAATACTTCGACGACGAACCCCTGAAAGCGGCACTGGCCTGGTTCGGTGCGCAGTCCGGACCGCCCATGTCCGAACCGGGCACCGCGGCGATGGTGGGCTTCGCGGCCCTCATGCACACCCTTCCGCCGGGCCGCGCGGTCGGCGGGAGCGGCGCGCTGACCCAGGCGCTGCTGTCCCGACTGCGTTCCGATGGCGGCACGGTGACCTGCGGCGACGCCGTCACGGAGATCGGCCGCTCCGGCGATCTGTGGACCGTGCGCACCGCATCGGGACGCTCCGTGCGGGCCCGCAGGGTCGTCGCCGGCTGTCACGTCCTCACCACACTGGATCTGCTCGACCGCGGCGGATACGACCGCGGCCGGCTCGAAGGCTGGCGGCGCAGCATGCGGGTCGGCCCGGGCATCGGCATGGTCCTGCGGCTGGGCACCGATTCGCTGCCGCACTACCGCGGGTGCGACGAACCGGAGCTGACCACCTCGGGTCTGCAACTGCTCGTCGACGACCGCGCCCACCTGCGGGCGGCCCACGGTGCCGCGATGGCGGGAGACCCGCCCCCGCGACCGGCGGTTCTCGCGATGAGCTTCTCGGCACTCGATCCGACGATCGCGCCCGCCGGCAAACACCAGATCACACTGTGGTCCCAATGGCATCCGTACGCGCTGCGGGGCGGGCGACGCTGGGAGGACATCGCCCGATCGGAGACCGATCGCATCCTCGCGGAGATGGAGACGCGATCTCCCGGTTTCACCGCCGGCGTCGAACATTGCCACGTACAGACCCCCGCCGACATCGAGCGCGAACTCGGACTGCTCGGCGGGAACGTCATGCACGTGGAGATGTCGCTGGACCAGATGTTCCTGTGGCGGCCGCTGCCGGAGCTGTCGGGCTATCGGGTGCCCGACGCGCCCGGCCTCTACCTCACCGGCGCCTCGACGCATCCCGGCGGCGGTGTCTCCGGCGCGAGCGGACGCAACGCCGCCCGCGTCGCCCTCGCCGACGCCAGGGGCGGCATCATGGATCGCATGAAGGGCTGGGTGTCGCGATGACCGAGACCTACGCGCCTGCCCCGGCCCACCCGGCCCGATGGCGGACGATCCTTCCCGTCGTCCCGGCCGTCGCCGCGGTCCTCGCCCAGATCGCCTATCCCCTCACCGAGGGTGACGCCCGGGACGCCGCGACCGTCGCGGTCGTCACACTGCTCACCGCAGCCTGCCTCGTCCATGCGGCGCTGAACCGCGGTCCCACCTTCGCCGTCGTCCTGTTCGTGAGTTCGGCCGGTATCGGATACCTGTCCGAGGTGGTCGGCACGATGACCGGCTACCCCTACGGCTGCTACAGCTATGTCACCGACCGTCTCGGGCCGGCGGCCCTCGACGTTCCGCTCGTGGTACCGCTGGCCTGGTCGGCGGGTCTGTACCCCGTGTGGTGCGTGGCCTCGCGCCTCGTCCGCAACGGTCCCGGCCGGGTCGCGGCGGTCACCGTCGGCATGCTCGGATGGGATCTCTTCCTCGACCCCCAGATGGTCGCGGACGGTCACTGGTCGTGGTGCAATGCCGGCGGCCTGCCCGGGATCGGGCACATTCCGCTCACCAACTATGCGGGCTGGCTCCTCGTCGCCGCGATCATGGCGACCGTGCTCGTCCTCGTCGACTCCCGTTCGGACCGCCCCGACACGCCCCGGCACGACGGTGTGCCGATCGCGTTGTTCCTGTGGACGTGGCTCGGTTCGGCCCTCGCCCACAGTGTCTTCCTCGACACCCCCGAGCTCCGCTATTCGGCGCTGTACGGGCTGGTCGTCATGGGTGTGCTGGGCGTTCCCCTGCTGGTCTCGCTCGTCCGCGGACGCGGCGCGAGTGGATCCGGCCCGGAGCCGGTCGAGGCACGACTCGCCGCGAGCGACCCGAACAACCGACGAGGATGACCGTGCCTGGCACCATGTTCTCCGTGCAGTCGTCCACCATGTCCGTCCGCCGTCGTGTCGTCGCGGTCGTGGGGCTCGTGCTCCTCGCCGTTCCGCTCCTCACCGGTTGCCTGCGCGTGCAGGCGACCATGGGGATCTCTTCCGACGACCGCGTGTCGGGGCAGATCGTCGCCGCGACCATTCCCGCCGACGAGAACGATCCCGGCCCCGAGCTCACCGCCCCTTCGGCTCTGGCCGGGAAGGTGCGGGTGCAGGAGTACTCGCAGGACGGCTACGTGGGGAGCCAGGTCTTCTTCAACGACCTCACCTTCGGCGATGTCCAGCAGCTCGCGACGATGTCCGACCAGAGCGCGGGCATGTTCCAGCTCAACCTGCAGCGTTCCGGCGACCTCGTGGCCCTGAACGGACGTGTGGACCTCGAGTCCGCCCCGTCGCAGGGCACGGACGTCCAGTTCACCATCGCGTTCCCGGCCCGGGTGGCGACCACCAACGGCACCCGCGAGTCGGATTCGATCGTGACCTGGAAGCTCCCGGCCGGTGAGGTCAGCAGCCTCCGGGCGGAGGTGCGCTACGCGGATCCCAACACGCGCGGTTTCGCGGGCTGGGCCGGGATCATGGCCGGAGCCGTCTTCGGGGTCACGCTGATCATCGCGGGCACGGCCTGGTTCACCCGCAATCCGGCGCCGCGGTGGTCGGCGACGAGCGGGACACGGCCCTGACCGGCCTGTCGCGCGGGCCGGCCCCCACCCCGTGGGAGCGGCTCGTCAGCGGTGGCGCCCTCGTCGCCTCCTACGGCGCGGCGGTCGCCGTCGCGAACCGGTTCGCGCTCCCCCGTCTCGCGCCGGGCCCGGTCGTCGACGAGCAGGTCACCGTCGTCGTTCCCGCCCGTGACGAGGCCCCGCGCATCGGTGCGATCGTCGCCGACCTGCGGGCACAACGAGGACTGCGCGCCCTGCGCGTGATCGTCTTCGACGACGATTCGTCCGACGGCACGGCCGACCTCGCCGCAGCTGCTGCGGAGGGAGACGAGCGCATCACCGTCGTCCGGTCGACGGACCCGCCTGCCGCCGGCTGGACCGGCAAGGCGGCCGCGTGCGCCGCAGCGGTCGCTCACGCCGGCTCGGTGGTGGACGAGGGAGTCGTCCTGTTCGTCGACGCCGACGTCCGGCTCGCGCCCGATGCGCTCGCCGCCGCCGTCACCCTGCTGCGCCGCCGGAATGCAGCGCTCGTCTCGCCGTTCCCGTACCAGCGGACCGGGTCTGCGCTCGAGCGCCTCGTGCAACCCCTGCTGTTCTGGTCGTGGTTCTCACTGCTGCCCGTCGCGGTCTCGCACCGCACCCGCCGGCCGTCCATGGCGGTCGCGTGCGGGCAGTTCCTCGTCTTCGACGCCCGGGCCTACGCCGCGATCGGCGGGCACGCGGCGGTCGCGGCGAGTCCCACGGAGGATCTCGATCTCGCCCGGGCGCTACGCCGCACCGGAGAACGCACCACGGTCGCGGCCGCGGGCCGACTCGCGTCGTGCCGGATGTACGACGGACCCCGCGCGCTGGTGGGCGGCTACACGCGCTGGCTGTGGTCGGCGTTCGGCTCTCCCGCCGGGGCTGCCGCGGTCGTGGCGCTGTATCTCGTCGCGTACCTCGTGCCTCCGGCCGCGTCCCTGTTCGGAGACGCGCGGACGCGACGCTGGGGCCTGGCCGGGACCGCCGCGGGAGTGCTGTCGCGACTGCTCGCTCGAACGACCGAACGGGGAGGCCGGCGGCACCCGGACGCCCCCGACCGTCTCGCCGGCGACCTGCTGGACGCCGCGGCCCACCCCGCCTCGATCCTGGCCTTCGGCGCGCTCACGGCGTCGTCGATCCGGGCACGGCGGAGCGGACGAGCGTCGTGGAAGGCCCGCACCCTCCCCTGACCGGGCCGGGACGGGGACGGTTCAGGCCGGCTGCACCGCGGCGGGAGCCTCGAGTTCGTAGCCGAGGCGGGTGAGCACCTCGCCGGTCGCGCGGGCGAAGTTGAGCGTGATGAAGTGCAGGCACGGCGCACCCTCGGAGATCAGACGCTCGCACATCTCCGTGGCGACCTCGATGCCCACCTCGCGTACTGCCGCCCGGTCCTCCTCGGGACCGTCGCCCGCCGCCCGCCGCAGGCGCTCCTCGAGTACGGGCGGCAGCTGCGAACCCGACAGTTCCAGGCTGCGCCGCGCCGAGCGCAGCGACGTGATCGGCATGATCTCGGGGATGATCGGCTTGAGCCCCTGCTCGGCGTCGTGGGCCACGACCCGGTCGCGCAGACGCAGGTAGTGCTCGACGTCGAAGAACATCTGGGTGATCGAGTACTCGGCGCCCGCGCGCAGCTTCTGCACGAGATAGCGGGTGTCGTGATCGAGGTCCGGGGACCGGTGGTGCCCTTCGGGGAAGGACGCGACGCCGACGTGGAAGTCGCCGAGGTCGCGCACCAACCGGACGAGCTCGTCGGCGTACTCGAGGCCCTCCGGATGCTTCTCCCACTCGCCGAGCGGATTACCCGGCGGGTCGCCGCGCAGGGCCAGGATGTTGGTGATACCGCGATCGGCGTAGGCACCGACCATCGCGCGCAGTTCGTCGATGCTGTGCCCGACGGCCGTGAGGTGCGCGACCGGCAGCAGGGTGGTCTCCTCGGCGAGGCGTCCGGTGACCCGAACCGTACGGTCGCGGGTGGATCCCCCGGCGCCGTAGGTCATCGATACGAAGGCCGGGCCGAGACGCTCGAACGTCCGCACGGCACGCCACAGTCGTCCCTCGGCCTCGGCGTCGCGAGGCGGGGAGAACTCGACGGAGAACGGAATGCGGCCCGAACGCGCGGACCCGAGACGGTCCACGATCGACGGGGTCCGAGAAATCCCGCCGTCCTCGGTTGCCCTGACGAAGTCGCTTGTCACCGGTCCAGCATAGGTGGCGCCGCTGCGGCGGGCGCTACCGGCGACGATCCGAGAGGGCGGATAGGCTGGTCGCGGCGCCCCGGCTCCACTCGTCTCCGAGGTGCCGTCACCATCGACCTGGAGGTTCCGTCCTGTCTACCGGCGCCGATCACTTGCTTGCCGAGCAGCTCCCCCACCGTGTGGAGGACTCCCTCCGGCAGTTCTTCGTCTCACGCGCCGCGTTGATCGACTCCGTGGGCGGTGGCTACCGGCAGGCCGTCGACAGACTCGAAGCATTCGTGCTCCGCGGCGGCAAGCGGGTCCGTCCGCGTTTCGCGTGGACGGGCTGGCTCGGTGCCGGCGGGGATCCGACGGGCCCGGACGCAGAGGCCGTCCTGCAGGCATGCTCCGCGCTCGAACTCGTGCAGGCCGCGGCGCTCGTCCACGACGACATCATCGATGCCTCCACCACGCGCCGCGGGTTCCCCACCGTGCACGTCGAGTTCACCGAGCAGCACCGGAAGGCCGGCTGGCACGGCAAGGCAGAGCAGTTCGGCGAATCCGTCGCGATCCTGCTCGGCGATCTCGCCCTGGTGTGGGCGGACGACATGCTGCACTCGGCCGGGCTCGCACCCGAGACCGTCGCGCGGGTGACGCCGGTCTGGGCCGCGATGCGCACCGAGGTGCTCGGCGGGCAGTATCTCGACATCGCCAACGAGGTGGCGGCGGACGAATCGGTGGAGGCCGCGACGCGGGTGAACCGGTTCAAGACGGCGGCGTACACGATCGAACGTCCCCTGCATATCGGCGCCGCCCTCGCCGGCGCCGACGACGACCTGATCGATGCCTACCGCCGCTTCGGCACCGACATCGGCCTGGCGTTCCAGTTGCGCGACGACCTGCTCGGGGTCTTCGGCGACCCGGAGGTCACCGGCAAGCCCTCGGGCGACGACCTGCGCTCCGGCAAACGCACGGTCCTGTACGCGCTGGCCCTCGAGACCGCCGACGGCTCCGATCCGGCAGCGGCCGAGTTGTTGCGCACCTCGATCGGCACCGACCTGTCCGACTCGCAGGTCGAGCAGCTCCGCTCCGTGCTCGTCGATCTCGGTGCCGTCGCCCGGATCGAGGACCGCATCACCGCGTTGACCGACAGCGCGTTCGAGGCTCTCGAATCGTCCGGTGCCACGCAGGAGGGCAAGGCCCTCCTGCGCGACTCGGCGGTCGCGGCGACCCGCCGGGTGGCGTGAGACCGGTGCGGACGGTTTCCGGCGTCGAGAAGGTCGTGGTGGTCGGCGCGGGGCTCGCCGGCCTGTCGGCGGCTCTGCACCTGCGTGGCGGCGGCAAGGACGTGACGGTGCTCGAACGCGCCGACGACGTCGGTGGCCGGGTCGGCAGCTATCACGGGCCGGGCTACGAGATCGACAACGGCGCCACCGTGCTGACGATGCCCGAGTTGATCGACGACGCGCTCGCCGCGGTGGGCGCCGACCGGGACTCCGTCCGTCCGGCGCTCCGCACCCGGCAGCTCTCCCCCGCCTATCACGCGCGCTTCGCCGACGGCACCTCGATCGATGTGCACTCGGATCCCGATGCCATGGTCGCGGAGATCTCCCGGGTGTGCGGGCCCGACGAAGCACAACGCTATCTGCGGTTGCGGTCCTGGCTCGCCGACATCTTCGAGGCGGAATTCGACCGTTTCATGGACGCGAACTTCGACTCGCCGTTCGACCTGGCCTCGTCGCCCGCCGCCGTGCGCGATCTGGTGCGCCTTCTCCGCCTGGGCGGGTTCGGCAGGCTGGGCGCGCAGGTGAACCGCAGGATCACCGACCCTCGCCTGCGCCGCGTCTTCACCTTCCAGGCGCTGTACGCCGGTGTCGCTCCGGCACGGGCCCTCGCGGTCTACGGAGCCATCGCCCACATGGACACCTCGATGGGTGTGTACGCGGTGGACGGCGGTATGCGGTCGGTCGCCCGCGCGATGGCCGCGGCGTTCGTCGAGGCCGGTGGGCGGCTCGAACTCGGCCGGGAGGTGACCTCGGTCGATGTCACCGGCGGCCGGATCGACGGTGTCCGCACCCGCGACGGGCATCGTTTCCCGTGCGACGCGGCCGTCCTGACCCCCGATACCCCGGTCGTCGACGCCGTGCTGCCACGCCGCCGGCGCCGTCGCACGCTGGCCGCGCCCTCGGCGGTGGTGCTGCACGGATCTGTCCCCACCGCGGTGAGTGGCGGCTGGGCGGCGCAACACCACCATGTGATCGACTTCGGCGCCGCATGGAACCGCACCTTCGCCGAGATCACCCGCAGCCGCGGACGCGGCCGCCTGATGTCCGATCCGTCACTACTGATCACCCGGCCCGCACTGTCCGATCCCGGCCTGCGGTTCACCCGCGAGGGCGTCGAACACGAGCCGTTGTCGGTGCTGGCGCCGTGCCCGAACCTCGACAGCGCACCGCTCGCCTGGGCGGAACTCGCGGTGCCCTATCGCAACGAGCTGCTCGACGTCCTCGACCGCCGCGGATACGGCGGGATCACGGACGGGTTCCGCGTCGACCACATCGACACACCCGCGACCTGGCACGCTCGTGGTATGCAGGCGGGCAGCCCGTTCTCGAGCGCGCACGTCTTCCGCCAGACGGGACCGTTCCGGCGACGCAATCTCGACCCGGCCGTTCCCGGCGTGGTGCTCGCGGGTTCGGCGACGGTGCCCGGTGTGGGTGTACCCACGGTGCTGTTGTCCGGAAGACTCGCCGCCGAACGGCTCGGTGTTCCGCGCGCGCGGTGACACGGGGGCACTTCCGCGGGAGCGGCGATACCGGGCGCAGTGCGCCTCGCGTCTCCACTAAACTGTCCTCGTTCGCCAGCATCTGCGCGCCGCGCATCCACGTCCACGGGGGAGGAACCGTACCGATGTCGTCCCCTGCCTCGCCCGACGCCGAGTCGCAGACCTCGCCCGCGCCGGAGGGGACGGCCGCACCGGCACGTGAGCCTTCGAAGTATGCCTTCCTGAGGAGTCCCGCCGGCAATGCCGCGCTGCTCGGCGCGTGCGGCGCGGTGTTCATGACCTTCGGCAGTTTCGGGGCGGGCAGCGTCCGCCGGGTCGATCCGCTGCTCGAGGGCATCTACCTGTCGTGGCTGCGCTTCGGCCACGGTCAGTTGCTCTCGACGATCATCCTGTGGATCGGCGTGCTCGTCATGATCGGCGCGTGGGTGCGCCTCGGCCGGGCCGCCCTCGCCGGGCTCGTGACGGTACGCGATCTGTGGACGGTGCTGCCCGCGTGGACCGCTCCCCTGCTGTTCGCCACACCGATGTTCAGCCGCGACGCGTATTCCTATCTCGCCCAGGGCGCGCTGTTGCGCGACGGCTTCGATCCGTACGCGGTGGGGCCGGTGGTCAATCCGGGTGTCCTGCTCGACAACGTCAGCAACGTGTGGACGACCACCACCACCCCCTACGGACCCGTCCACCTGCTCCTCGGTGCGGGCATCACGTCCATCACCGACGACAATGTGGTGACGGGAACGTGGTTGTGGCGCCTGACCATGCTTCCCGGCCTGGCGCTCATGGCGTGGGCCGTGCCGAAACTCGCGCGCCGCATGGGCGGCAATCCCTCGATCGCCCTGTGGCTCGCGGTTCTGAACCCGCTCGTGCTGATCCACCTCGTCGGGGGCGTGCACAACGAGCTGCTGATGGTCGGTCTCATGATCGCCGGCATCGTGCTGGTCCTCGAGGGCCGCCATCTCGGCGGCATCGCGCTGGTCTCGCTCGGCGCCGCGATCAAGGCCACGGCGGGGTTGGCGTTGCCCTTCCTGGTATGGGTGTGGATGGTCCACGAACGCGACCGTGCGCGCGCCGAGGGACGCGAGCCCGCAGCGCCGGTCCGTCTGTTCGCCAAAGCGACCGGACTCGGACTTCTCGTGTTCGCCGCGGTCTTCGGTGGCACCTCGCTGCTCGCCGGGGTCGGTATCGGCTGGCTCACCGCCTTGTCCGGTTCGTCGAAGATCATCAACTGGTTGTCGTTGCCGACGATGATGGCCCACGTCGTCACGTGGATCACCCCGTGGCGTCTCGGCTCGATCCTCGACATCACGCGCATGCTCTGCGCGATCGCGCTGGTGGTGATCCTCGTGTGGGCGTGGTGGCGATTCCGCCGCACCGAACGCGACGCGGTCTTCGGGATCGTCGTGGCACTGACCGCCGTGACTCTGCTGTCGCCCGCCGCACTGCCCTGGTACTACTCGTGGCCGCTCGCGGTCGCCGCGGCCTTCGCGATGTCGCCCCGGCTCCTCATGGTGCTCGTCGCACTGTCGACCTGGCTCATGTTGATCTTCAACCCCGACGGGTCGATCGGCATGTACAACCTGGCGCACGTCGCGCTCGCAGTGTTCGCCTCGATCGTCGCGGCCCGCGCTCTGGTCACCTACGATCCGCTGCGCCTGCGACTGCGGCCGCGACCGGCATCGCCCCCGGGTGCTGCGCGGGACGACCGTGCCTGATCGTCCCGCCGGGAGCGTGACCGACGACCTCGCCCGGGCCTATGCCTACTGCGCCGAGCTCACCGCAGAGCACGGACGCACCTACAACCTCGCCACCCGGTTGCTGCCGGCCCCGCGCAGAAGCGCCGTCCACGCGCTCTACGGATTCGCGAGGCATGTCGACGACATCGTCGACGTCACCGCGGTGAACGACCCGGAAGCCGCGATCCGCGGTGTCGACGACGCGCGCGCCCGGTTGCACGCCGCGCTCGCCGGCGATCCGGGCCCGCTCGACGACACCGGGCTGGTGGTCCGCGCACTCGCCGACACGATCGGGCAGTACGGCATCCCGATCGACTGTTTCGAGGCATTCATCCGGTCCATGCGCATGGACGTGCCGGGCACCCCCGAATTCCGGTCCCACTATCGGACGATGGAGGAATTGCGCGAGTACATGTACGGCTCCGCGGCCGTGATCGGACTCGAACTGCTTCCCGTGTTCGGAGTCGACGATCCGGCGGCCGCGCCGGCCGCCGCCGCACTCGGCGAAGCGTTCCAGCTCACCAACTTCATCCGCGACGTGGGAGAAGACCTCGAACGCGGACGCGTCTACATTCCGCTCGAAGTGTGGTCGGCGTTCGGGGTCGACCTCGACCTGCTGCGCGAGGGCAGACGCACCGGGGTGGTCGATCCGCGGGTCCACCGGGCTCTCGCCCACGCGGTCGCGCTGACCCGTGCCGAGTACCGCAGGGCCGAGCCCGGCCTGGCGCTACTCCCCGACCGGATCCGGCCGGGCATCCGCACCGCGTTCACGCTCTACGGGCGGATCCTCGACGAGGTCGAACGCAGCGGGTTCCGGGTGCTCGACCGGCGTGCGACGGTTCCTCGCCGCACGCGCGCCGCGGTGATGCTCACCGAGTACGTCACCGGTTCACTGTTCCGGCACCGCTGACCCCGGAGAGAGCCGGGGGGTCAGAAGGCGAGCGCCTGCGCCCGCCGCATCACCTCGCGCGCGGATTGCGTGTGCATCGCGGCCACGGGGTTTCCGCCGGGAAGAGAATCGTCCTCGTCGAACAACCACCGCAGGATCTCGTCGTCCTGGTAACCACCGTCGTGCAGCACCGCGATCAGACCGGGAAGGCCCTTGAGGATGTCCCCCTCTCCGTCGAGGAAGGCCTCGGGTACCACGGGCACCCGGTCGCGTTTGAACGCCAGCAACTGCCGGTCGCGCACCATCTGGTGGACACGCGAGATGGCGACGCCGAGGGTCTTCGCCACGTCGACGAGCTGCACCACGGGGACGGAGCGGTCGAGAACGTCGTCGCAGTAAGGGATTGCACTCACCCCACCACGTTATCGCTGTGCCCGCGCGGGCGGCTACGCGGCTACCGTCCACGGGAGCTGGCTACGATCGACGGGGACGAAATCACTTCGCGCACGCGGAGCCGGACCTTCGTCACGTCGATACCTCGAAGGCCCGGGTACCGGCGTCCCACCATCACGCACGAGACACGGGGGTACACCGGGTGACCGCTGGAGGCGACCGACTGGTCGGCGTCGTGCTCGACCGGCGTTATCGCATCGAATCGCAGATCGCGCGGGGCGGCATGTCGACCGTCTACCGCGGCACCGATCTGCGCCTCGACCGTCCTGTCGCCGTGAAGATCATGGACCCGCAGTTCGCGGCAGATCCCCAGTTCCTGGCACGGTTCGAGTTCGAGGCCAGGTCCGTCGCGCGGCTGACCCATCCCGGGCTGGTCGCGGTGTACGACCAGGGCCAGGACGGCGATCACGTCTTCCTCGTGATGGAGCTCGTCGAAGGTGGCACCCTCCGCGAGTTGCTGCGCGAACGCGGCCCGATGCCGCCTCACGCCGCGGCCGCGGTGGCGGCGCCGGTCCTCGGTGCCCTGGCCGTGGCGCACCGTGCAGGTCTCGTGCACCGCGACATCAAGCCCGAGAACATCCTCATCTCCGGCAACGGCGAGGTGAAGATCGCCGATTTCGGGCTCGTCCGTGCCGTCGCCGCCGCGACCACCACCTCACGCAGCGTGATCCTCGGCACTGCGGCCTATCTGTCTCCCGAACAGGTCACCGTCGGCAGCGCGGACGCACGCAGCGACGTCTACTCGACCGGTGTGCTCGTGTACGAGATGCTCACCGGCCGCACCCCCTTCACCGGCGACACCTCGCTGTCGGTGGCGTACCAGCGGGTGGAGAAGGACGTGCCCGATCCGAGTTCGGCGATCGACGGGGTGCCGCCCGAACTCGACGCCTTCGTCCGCCGCGCCACCGAGCGCGAACCGGCCGAACGCTACGCGGACGCCCAGGTGATGGCAGATGCTCTCGGGGAGATCTGCGAGACGCTCGACCTGCCGCGTTACCGGGTTCCCGCACCGAGACGATCGGCCGTGCGCACGCCACCGGCACCGGTGGATCCCGAGGCCGTACCGGCGCGCACCTCCGACGGCTCCGCGACCGGTCGTCCCGCTCCCGCCCCCGCGACCACGGCACTGCCCGCCACCGCGGCGGCGAACGCACATGCGCCGACGACCGTGCAGACCGCGGTGCCGGGCACCGCCGGCCCGAATGCTCCCACCACCCGTCCCCACCCCACCCGGGTCGCGACCCGCGCCCATCCGCGCCCCGACACCGAAGCGGTGGCGCCGCGGCCCGACTACGCCGCCGACCGTCGCCGTCAGCGCCGCTCGGCGGCCGCCTGGATCGCCGCGATCATCGTGCTCGCACTGTTCATGGGAATCGCCGGATGGTGGCTCGGCGCCGGCCGGCTCACCGACGTACCGACCGTGCAGGGGCTCGACCGGGCCGCCGCCGTCTCCGCGATCGAGACAGCCGGACTGGCCGGCGAGATCAGAGGCGAGTACTCCGACGACGTCCCGGTCGACACCGTCCTCGGTACCGATCCCACCGCAGGATCACGTGTGCCCGACGGCGACACGATCGCGCTGCTCGTGTCGCTCGGCAGGCCCACCGTTCCGTCCATCCCCGGCGCCGGGGAGAGATCCGTCGTCGAGGACGAACTGCGGCGTCGCACCTTCGAGCCGGTGGAGGGCGGCACCGCCTTCAGCACCACGGTGCCCGAGGGAGGCGTCGCCGCACTCGATCCCGCGCCGGGAACCGTCCTGCCCGTCGGGTCCGAGGTGAAGCTTGTGATGAGCAAGGGATCACCCCCGGTGACCCTGCCCGATCTCTCCGGACGCACGGTCGACGAGGCGCGGCGCATCCTCGACGATGCGGGACTGACCGTCGGGGAGATCCGGGAGGTCTTCGACGCCGACGTCGACGGGGGCCTCGTCGCCGGCACCGACCCGGCGGAGGGCGACGAGGTCAATGCCGGAGGAACGGTCACCCTCCTCGTATCCGATGCAGTGAAGGTGCCGTCGCTGTTGGGTCGTTCGGTGGGCTCGGCCCGCGAAGAACTCACCCGGCTCGGTTTCGAGGTCGAGGTGCGGCAGCTCGGCGACTCCGACCGGTCCGTCGTGATCGGCCAGAATCCCGGGGCGGGCCGGAGAGCGGAACAGGGCAGCACGATCACGTTGACCGCACTGCCCTGATCCGAGAGATGCTTCCCGCCTACCCGCGGAGCATCTCCGCGACCAGGAACGCGAGTTCGATCGACTGCTGCGTGTTCAGGCGCGGATCGCACGCCGTCTCGTAACGACCGTGCAGGTCGAGATCGGAGATGTCCTGGGCGCCGCCGAGGCATTCGGTGACATTCTCACCGGTGAGCTCGACGTGGATGCCACCGGGATGCGTGCCGAGCGCGCGGTGTACCTCGAAGAAGCCCTGCACCTCGTCGACGATGCGGTCGAAGTGGCGCGTCTTGTAGCCGGTGGACGCCTCGTGGGTGTTGCCGTGCATCGGATCGCACTGCCAGATCACCTTGTGACCGGTGGACTCGACGCGCTCGATGATGCCGGGCAGCAGGTCGCGGACCTTCGAGTGCCCCATCCGGGAGATCAGGGTGAGCCGTCCCGGCGTGTTGTGCGGGTCGAGCCGCTCGACGTACTCGACGGCCATCTCCGGGGTGGTCGACGGACCGATCTTGAGTCCGATCGGGTTCGACAGCAGCTCCGCGAACGCGATGTGCGCGCCGTCGAGCTGACGGGTGCGATCACCGATCCACAGGAAGTGGGCCGACAGGTCGTACAGGCGCGGTTCGTCGCCCGAGTTGTCGAGGCGCAGCATCGCACGCTCGTAGTCGAGGACGAGGGCCTCGTGGCTGGCGTAGATCGTCGCCGCGCGCAGGTTCGGGTCGACGACGCCGCAGGCGTCCATGAACCGCAAGCCGCGATCGATCTCGGAGGCGAGCGCCTCGTAGCGGGCCCCGGCGGGCGAGGCCGAGACGAAGGCCCGGTTCCAGTCGTGCACGCGGTGCAGGTCGGCCTCGCCGGCCGCGGTGACAGCACGCACGAGGTTCATCGCGGCGCTCGCGTTCGCGTAGGCGCGCACGAGACGGGACGGATCGTGCCTGCGCACCTCCGGATCGGCGACCAGCGAGTTGACCATGTCGCCGCGATAGGACGGCAGACCGAGCGCATCGGTGTCGGACGAGCGCGGCTTGGCGTACTGGCCGGCGATACGCGCGACCTTCACCACCGGCGTCGAGGCACCGTAGGTCAGCACCACCGCCATCTGCAGCAACGTGCGGATGTTGCCTTTGATGTGCGGCTCGGTGTTGTCCGCGAACGTCTCGGCACAGTCGCCGCCCTGCAGGAGGAAGGCTTCACCGCGGGCGACGGCGGCGAGCTGGTTCTGCAGCTCCTCGACCTCGCGGGGCACGGTGATGGGGGGCACGCTCTCGAGCACGGTGCGCATCGCCGCGGCCTGCTCCTCGGGCCAGCCGGGCTGCTGCAGCGCCGGTTTCGCGAGCGCCGCGTCGAGGTTGGCACGCAGCTCCTCGGGCAACGGAGGAAGTTCGGGCAAGCGGTCGATCGGCACGTCGACAGTCCAGTTCACCCGTCCAGGATATGGCGTGACGGCCGGGAGCGGCGCAGCACCCCGTTACCCGCGTCACCGTGAACGACGAGCGGCCTCGATCGCCTCGAACTTCGCGAGGTTGTGGCGGGCGTCGGCGAGGGCGTCGTGATTGTCGTCCGGAACCGGAGGCAGGGGTGGGGAACCCGAGTCCTCCCAGTGCTGCCTGAGTTCGCGGGTGTAGCGGGGCAGGACGTCCGGAAGATCGGGCATCGTGCCCCACAACTGCGCGAGGACGACGTGGTCGTAGGCCCCGATCCATGCCCACAGCTCGGGTCGGATACCCGGCCGGGGCACGAGGAACTTCAGCAGGTCGTCGCGGATCCTCGACCGCGACTTCCACGCGGGGTGCGCCGGGGGCGGCAGCTTCGGCAGCACGTTGCGGCGCACCCAGGCACCGGCCCGGGACGGGTCGAACTCGGTCGACACCGCGTAGAACTCGCGGCCGTCCTCGCAGGCGACACCGATCGAGACGAGTTCGATCGTGCGACCGTCCTCGATGAATTCACAGTCGTAGAAGTAGCGCACCTGCTCACCCGGCGCGGGTGTCGGGAATACGGTCCGCGACGGGACCGCCCGGCGGCGGGGTGACGGCCTCGGACTCCGACGCGCCTGCCTCCCCGGCCGTACCCGGGCCGTCCGCCACGCCCGGCGTGCTCTTCAGGGTCGCGGCGTAGATGTCGACGTACTCCTGGCCCGACAACTGCATGAGCGAGTACATGACCTCGTCGGTGACGGTGCGCTCGACGAACCTGTTGCCGCCCATGCCCTCGAACCGGGAGAAATCGATGGGCTTGCCGATCCGTACGGTGATCTTCGCCGGTCGCCACATCTTCGAGCCGATGGGGTTCATCCGGTCGGTTCCGATCATGGCGACGGGGATCACGGGGACGCCGGTCTCGAGCGCCAGTCGCGCCAGGCCGGTCTTGCCCTTGTAGAGACGTCCGTCGGGTGAGCGGGTGCCCTCGGGGTAGATGCCGAGCAGTTTTCCCTGGCCGAGAACCCGGACGCCGGCATTGAGCGCGTCCTGCGCGGCATCGGCGCCGGTGCGGTCGATGGGGACCTGCCCGACCGAAGAGAAGAACCAGCGCTGGAAGGCGCCCTTGGGACCGGCACCGGTGAAGTACTCGCTCTTGGCCAGGAAGGTGATCCGCCGTCGCACGAGGAGGGGAAGGTAGAACGAGTCGAGGACCGCGCGGTGATTACTGGCCAGGATCGCCGGGCCGTGCGCCGGAATGTTCTCGCCGCCTTCGAAGGTCGGACGACCTATGAGCCACAGCAACGGTCCCAGGAGGACGTATTTGAACAGCCAGTACCACATGGCATCCTTCCCGAATCCGATCTTCCCCCCACGCGGATCGGTGCAGCACCGCCCGCCGGTCGACTCTACGACGATGCGGCCGCCACACGCACATCACCGAGGTGCCCGACCCCACGCTTTCGACCTCGACGTGACGATAATCTCATCCGCTGAACGGGATCACGGGGTTCCGCACACCTCGGCGCGGGCCAGATCCGCGGCACCGATCAGCCCTGCGGCATCACCGAGCTGCGCCACCCGTACCCGCGCGAGGGGACGGTGCCCGGCACCGGTGGTGACGGCCGCATAGTGTTCGCGCGCAGCATCGAGGAACAGCGGCGCGGAGCCGGAGACCCCTCCCCCGATGACGACGAGTTCGGGGTCGTAGACGTCGGCGACGAGCGCCAGTCCGAGCCCGAGCCTGCGGGCGAAGTCGTCGAACACCGCGAGCGCGACGGGATCGCCGTCATGGGCGGCCCCGGCGATCCGCCGTCCGGTGAGCGATCCCGGATCCGCGGCGATCTCGCCGGCGAGCACGGAACGTCCGGGATCCGCCGCGAGCATCTCGACGGTCGTGTCCACGAGACCTGTTCCGCTGCAATATCGCTCCCAGCAACCGCGCTTTCCGCACGGGCAGGGACGGCCGTCGGGATCGACCTGCAGGTGCCCGAGTTCGGGGGCCACACCGTACGCACCGCGATAGATCCTGCCGTCGAGCAGCAGGGCAGCACCGATTCCCGTTCCGAGTGCCACCATCACCGCGATCCCGCTGCCTGCGGCGGCACCGAAGCGGTACTCGGCCCAGGCTGCGGCGTTGGCGTCGTGTTCGAGGACGACCGGCAGCCCGAAGCGCGCGGTCAGCGTCTGCGCGAGTGGCGTCTCCCGCCAGGGCAGGTGGGGCGCGAACCGCACCGTGGTGCGGTCTTCGGTCAGGAAGCCCGCGACCCCCAGCCCGACCGCCGCGATGTCGTTGCGACCACGCAGGTGATCGACGAGACGATGCAGAGCGTTCTCGAGGGCGACCGCGGAGGACGGCGTCTGCGTGCGCACACTGTCGGCGACCTCGCCGTTCCGATCGACGGCCGCGGCACGAATACTCGTTCCACCGATATCGATCCCCACCGTGAGCACAGCGCCGTTCCCGTGGCCGATGCTCACGGCCGGACGTTGACGGAGATCGGCACGAAGGCCGCACGCTCGCGCGTCGGCGGATCGGGCGTGGGCTCCGGTGGGTTGCCGCCGGTCGCGGACAGGAACTGCGAGAGGAACTCACGGAGCAGCGCGATCAGAGCCGCCAACTTGGTCGCCAGCCTGGTGACGAGCTCATGGTTCTCGCCGCGTACCAGCGCTGCAGCCGCGCAGAGCGGACACCACGCGCACCCACCCGGGGTCGCTGCCGAGTCAGGAGCGCTCGAAGGCGCTGCCGACCCGGAAGCGGAGTCGTCGGCGGGTGGGACGGCGAACTGCTGCACCGCACCCTCGACGCGGTCGAGCACGGCGTCGGCGAGCAGCAACAGCTCGGAGAGCAGAGCTTCGTGATCGTCTCTCACAGCGGCCACACCGCCGGATCCGGTACGAAGCGCACCACCAGATCGGTGCCGTCGAACTCGGCTTCGGAGACCGTGCACCGCCGCAGCCCCGACGCGAGTCGCACCCGGCGGCGCATGCCGTCGGCGCCGACGACCAGGTCGTCGCCGATGCGTCCGAGTGTCAGGGACGCGGGGTCGGCGAGTGGGAGGTACATGCGCATCGCGTACACCGATTCCACCCCCGTTCCCGATTCGTGCTGCACCCGGACCGGATCGCCGGTGTCCGACGAGGGTGCGGGTGGGTCGCGGCGGAGCGCCGCAGCGAGCTCCTCCAGAGCTTCCAACCCTACCGGCTCGGCTGCACGGCGCTCGCACACGATCACGGGGACGTCGGTGACGGTCGTCGTGATCTCCTCCACGACCGCCTCGTGCGCGGCCCGCTGGTCGGCGAGCAGTCGCGCCGCCGCACCCGATCCACCCACCGAGGGAGTGACTCCGTTGATCACGACCGCCTCGACCCGGATGCCGGACAGGGCGAGCCACGACCGCACCCTGCGCAGTTCGGCACGACCGGCGCGATCGGGCGTCGCCACGATCACCGCCGTGCTGCGTCGACGATCGTCGAGCAGGTCGCGTACCGCGGCGATGCCCGAGAGCAGCCGGTCGAACAGGGCGACGAAGACGGCCGTCCGGGGGTCGGGGCCGGTGGTGGCCGCGACCCGGCTGTGCTGCGGCCAGACCCGTTCCAGATAGTCGGCCACCGTGCGCGGCGCGGCGAGAGTGCGCAGGGCGTCGGCCGAGGCCGGCGCGTCGACGACGATATGGGACCACTTTCCGGTGTCCGAGAGTCGCGCGACCTCCGAGAGCACCAGGAGCTCCTGGACGCCGGGCAGGCCGGTCAGTTCGTCGGGCTCGGGCAGGTCGAACTGCTCGGCGTGTTCGTGGGTCCCGGCGAGCGCCGCCATCGATGCGAGGACCGCATAGCGCGACCGGAGCAGCTGCAGCGCATCGATCTCCACCATGTCGAGTTTCTCCTCGACGGTCCGGATGCCGGACCCGCCGGCGTCCCGGCTCGTGGCCGGGGGCAGGTCGAGCACGTCGCCGAGCGAGTGCGCCTGGTCGATCGAGACGACGAGCACGGGCTCCCCCGCGCGGGCGGTCGCGAGCGCCTCGGCCGCGGCCACGGTCGTCTTCCCGGTGCCGCCCTTGCCGAGGAACCATCGCACGCGGGCCGGGGCGGGCCGGACGTTCAGCCCTCCACCTGCTTCTTGAGTTCCTTCAGCGCGGTGTCGGTGATGACCTTCTCCGCCTTGCGCTTGAACAGACCGATCATCGGAATCGTGAGGTCCACCGTGAGCTGGTAGTCGACGACGGTGGTGCCGTCGGCGGTCTCGGTCAGCACGTACGAGCCCGACTGCGCCTTCTGGATCTCGCCGCTCTCGAGATCCCAGCTCACGGCGCGGTTGTCGGGCGCCCACTTGTACCGCAGGACGTAGGTGTCCTTGACGATGCCGGCGTCCAGGACGAAGCGCACGCGCTCTGCCCGCCCGTCGGGGCGGTGTTCCACCACCTCCACGGTCTTCGCCGCCGACACCCAGGTGGGATAGGCATCGAAATCTGCGATGACCTTCATGACACGCTCGGCCGGCGCGTCGATGGTGATCGACCTCTTCGTCTTCTCGGCCATGTGGTGACGGCTCCCTTTCTCGGTCCCTCGGGTGTACACCGATCAGTCCCGTTCCGACGGTCTATCACACACTCCGCGGACAACGGTATCGGCACTTCGGTCCGTCAGGAGCGCGGTGGCTCACCCGCCGGACGACCGGCCTCGAGACGCTGCTTGACCTCGAAGGTCATCACCTTTCCCTGGACCCGGCGCGTCCGGTTCATGGCGGCGAGGTCGAGACCCGCCACGCGCTCGGGTGGGACACCAGCCGGTTCGCAGTGCAGGAAGTAGTGGATCACCGCACCGTCGAGGACCGGTTCGAGCCACACTTCCATCGTCCCGTCGAGCGGGCCCGACACCGTCCACCGGATGCCCTTCTCGGCACGGTCCTCACGCACGGTCAGCGTGAGATCGGGCCACCAGGCACGCCACCGATCGGGCGCCGCGACCTCCTCGGCGATGCGCTCCGGGGGCGCCGCTACGAAGGTCTGATCCGCCACCTGAATGCTGCTCACGCAGGACAGCTTCACACATCGCGCCTCCGGCCCGTCCGGTCACCCCGCCGACGGCGCCACGGTCTCGCTCGGTGGCGTCGCGGCGTCGAGATATCCGCGCAATCTCGCTCCCAGGACGTCCCATCTCCAGTCGGTGGACACCCACTCGCGACCGGCCGCGCCCATCGCGGCGGCACGGTCGGGATCGGCGAGGATGCCGGACACGGCGGTGGCGACCGCCGTCACCGCGGTGCCGTCGACGACGTACCCGGTCCGGCCGTCCCGCACCGTCTCCGGGGCCCCGCCCGATCTGCCGGCCACGACGGGGACACCGGTCGCGGACGCCTCGAGGTAGACGATGCCCAGGCCCTCGACGTCGAGACCGCCGCCGCGGGTGCGACACGGCATCGCGAACACGTCGGCGACGGTGTGGTGCGCGGCGAGTTCGGCTGCCGGCACGGTGCCGGTGAACACGACATGGTCCTCCACGCCGGCGCGGCGGGCGAGCTCGCGCAGTCGCGACTCGTACGGTCCGCCGCCGACGATGACGAGGACGGCACCGTCGATGCGCGTGCGGATCGCGGGCAGCGCACGGATGAGCACGTCCTGCCCCTTGCGCGGTACGAGGCGCGACAGGCACAGCACGGTGGGCCGGTCGCCGAGTCCGTAACGTGCCCGCAGGTCGGCGCGCGCTCCCGGATCGGGCCGGAAGACATCCGTGTCGACTCCGGACGGCAGGTGTTCGAGGCCGGCCTCGGGACCGAACGCGGAGGCGAAACGTCCCCGGGTGTAGCGGCTGACGTAGGTGACGGTGTCGGTATGGTCGCCGATCTGCCGCAGGGCCTGGCGGGCGGCGGGCAGCATCGACCACCCCACCTCGTGGCCGTGTGTGCTGGCGACGATGCGGTGGGCTCCGGCGCGGCGCATCACGGGCGCCAGCAACGCCAGCGGCGCGGCGGCTCCGAACCAGACGGTGTCGCAGTCGTGTTCGACGAGCAGGCGAGTGGCGCGGCGGGCGACGTCGGGGGTGGGCAGCATCAGCGTCGTGGAATGACGGACGACCTCGAAGGGAGCCCGCGCGTCGAACTTCACGTGGCTGTCGCCGCGCCAGCGCGGTGCGTAGACGACGAGGTCGTCGGACGGCAGCTGGTTCGCGAAGGCGTGCAGATAGGACTGGATGCCACCGGGGCGGGGCGGGAAATCGTTCGTCACCAGCAGGGTTCGCGACATGGGTCCACCGTAGAAGCAGCGGGACGCGCGCGTGTGGACGGGTCCCGCCCCGGCACGGGCCGGTCAGTGGGTGTCGCGGAGTCGGCCTCCGAGCCAGCGTCCCCAGCCCTCCACGAACTCGGTGGTGTCGACGCCGAGCAGTTCGGTGAGCACGTCGTCGAGCTTCTCGTCCGTGGCGGGACCCGCGGCGAGGGCGCGGTACATGGCGACCAGCCTGTCGTGTCCGAACTCGTCGGCGGTGTACGCGGCGATCGACCAGGCGGTCTCGTAGGCGAGCGCCGAGCGTTCGCCGGTGAAATCGCCGTCGGCCGGCAGCGACACCGGTACACCCGACGACCGAACCTGCCGGGTCAGCGTCGGTGCGATCCGCCGGACGTCGAGCTCCTCCGCTGTCGCGCGGTGGCCGACGTAGTCGGCGAAACCCTCGAGAACCCACATCGGTGAACCGTCCACCGTGCCGGCCCGCGCGGCGACGTGCACCGTCTCGTGGGCGAGCACGGTTCTCCGCGAGGTGTCGTCGAGCCGCTCGCTCGCAGCCGGGTTGAAGACGATGCGCTGACCGGTGGCGATCCCGTGCCCGTGATCCACGTCGTCGGAGACCGCGACGGCAGCGATGTCGTCGCCGTCGTGCCGCGGCCCGACGAGGTGCGAGAACTCCTCGCGCGAGGAGGTCACGACGACCAGCGTGCGCCGCGGCCAGGTGTCGCCCCACAGGTCGTCGACGGCCTCCACCACGGACGGCAGGTCGTCGGCGAGGTCGCCCACGAACGACGCGTTGTCCGGGTGCCCGATCACGAGCGAACGTCCGCCCTCGGTCTGTGCGGTCGCGACGTGGAGCGGGCCGTGGTCCCACGGTCCCCGCCAGGTCGCGGTCTCCGCCCCGGCGAGGGCCGGCGCGTCGTCGGCGATCCGCCAGCCGTGCGGCCGGTGGACGAACAGCACGGTCACGGGCCGGCGGGTGGGTACGTCGTCGATGCCGTCCACAGCGAACCGGAGGTGGACGCGGTGGGCCCGGACCTCGTCGGCGCCGAACCGGGCGACGACCTCGGGCGGCAGGGGCAACGCCGAGTCGGGGGCGAGTTCGTACCCGAAGTCGGTGAGAGGAACAGAGGCGATTGCCGCGATCCGCTCCCGCTCGGAGGCGAGGAGCGCCGGGGACGCGGCGTCGATCAACCGGGTGAGGAACGCGTCGTCGCCGGTCCGGACGGCACGGCTCCAGTCGTCCAGCACGACCTGCAGTTCGGCCCGTACCCGGCTGTCGGCGTCGTCGGTGTCCGCCGGGTCGACGGCCAGCAGCAGGCCTGCCGTGACCAGTGCGACGACCAGCCCGGCCAGGCCGAGACGTTCCCACCGGCGGGTACCGGCGGGAGAGGACGATCGCGCGGGCACCGCGTCAGTCTAGGTCGACGTCCGGGCAGCGCCCGGGGCGACCTCGGTAGTCGGCGCCGACGTGGCGGCGAATCAGTACCGGCGGGCGCTGTGGAACGGGAACCGATCGATCGACTGGACCTTCACCGGTACACCGAAGGTCGAGGCATGCACCATGTTGCCGTCGCCGACGTACATGCCCACGTGGGAGGCATCGTCGTAGAAGATGACGAGGTCGCCGGGCTGCAGATTCTCGCGGGAGACGGGGGTGCCGCCCTGCGCCTGGGCCTGACTGGAGCGGGGCAGCGCCTTGCCGACCTGCTTGTACGCCCAGACCATGAGGCCCGAACAGTCGAACTGATCGGGGCCGGTCGCGCCCCAGACGTACGGGGAGCCGATGCGGGACAGGGCCGCCCGGAGGGCGGCGCCGTTGCTGCCGGGGACGAGGTGCTGCAGGATCTTCTCGGCGTCGAGGCCCGGCGGGAACGGAGTGCCGGCGAGTTCGGCCTTCTCCGCGTCGCTCAGCGCTTCGAAAGCGTCGAGAACTCCCTCGATCTGCTGCTCGAGTTCGGCCTGACGCCGCTGGAGTTCGTCGCGGAGCGTCTGGGCCTGCGCGGCGGCGGCATGTGCCTCGTCGGCGGCGTGCTGCGCGGCCACGGCGGCCTCGGCCGCGGCGGCGGTGGCGGTCCGGAACCCTTCGACCTCGCGCGAGGTCTGTTCACCGAGGACGTCGAGCAGCACCATCTGGTCGAGCATCTGCTGAGGCGAGTCGCTCACCATCACGGCGAAGAGCCGGTTGGTGCGCGCGCCGCGGTAGTTGGCCCGCGCGAGCTTGTCGACGGTGGGCTTGAAGCGGGCGATGTCGGCGCGAGCGCCGGCCAGGGCCTC
The DNA here is from genome assembly GCF_048957735.1 of Rhodococcus sp. As11. Lineage (NCBI taxonomy): Bacteria > Bacillati > Actinomycetota > Actinomycetes > Mycobacteriales > Nocardiaceae > Rhodococcus > Rhodococcus sp. As11. The sequence goes on along the minus strand of NZ_JARDJE010000004.1, from coordinate 177,533 downwards.
GTCGGCCTGGGCAGCGCGAGTATCGGCCTCCTGCTGCGCCGCGACCTTCGCTTCGAGATCCGCACCTGCGGCGTGCAACGCTTCGGTGGCCTGCTCGCTGCGACGCGACAGATCGGCGAGGTGGTCGAGTCGCGCGGCGGGGGTCTCCCCCGGTGGTTGCGCCGCCGCCGGCGCGAGAGTGAAACCGAGGACCATCATCACGAGGGCCACGACGAGCGCCGGGCGGCGCGCGGCCCGTACTCCCGGCCTGCCCTGCGCTCTCGGCCTGCCCTGCACTCGCACGAGGTGCTTCGTCCTGTCGGAAACCACGAGGGCTCGAATCCTTTCCCGGGCGTCCTTGATCATCCGCAACTGCCGATCGAAGGTCTCGATCAGGTTACGGAATCGCATAGGTTTGTGTCTACCTGCGAGTAGCCATCACGCGCGGCGACTTTGTGTGCAACCGGACGGACATGGCTACGGGCCGCACACGCAGACATCCGAGAAGGGGGGGGGGGGGGGGGGGGGGGCCCCCCCCCCCGCGCCCGGGGGGGGCGGGGGGGGGGGGGCCCGGGCCCCCCCCCCCCCCCCCCCCCCCGCGCGCCCCCCCCCCCCCCGGTACAGGATGCCTTCTCGATTGCCGCCGAGCGGTGGCCGACGGAGGGGATCCCGCCGAGTCCGGCCGGATGGATCATCACCACCGCCCGTCGCCGGGCGATCGACAGGGCACGACGGGAGACGGCACGTTCGGTCAAGCACGCCGAGGCGGATCTGCTCCACCCGGCGTCCGGCGCGGCACTCGACCCCGAGGCGGTCGCCTCTCCCGAGATTCCCGACGACCGGCTCCGGCTGATCTTCACCTGCTGCCATCCGGCGCTCGCGCCGGAGTCACGTGTCGCCCTGACGCTGCGCCTGCTCTGCGGGTTGACCACGGCGCAGATCGCCCGCGCTTTCCTGGTTCCGGAACCGACCATGGGACAACGGATCTCGCGCGCCAAGCGAAAGATCCGCGACGCGCGTATCCCGTTCCGCATACCGTCCCCCGACGATCTACCCGAGCGTCTCGACGCCGTCCGATCCGTGCTCTATCTCGTGTACACGGAAGGCCACACCGCAAGTGGTGGGCCCGAACTCGCCGACGCCGACCTGTGCGCGGAGGCCGTGCGCCTGGGCCGACTGCTGGTCCGGCTCGTTCCGGACGATCCCGAGACCACGGGACTGCTCGCCCTGATGCTGCTCGGTGAGTCCCGACGCACGGCACGGACGGGACCCGACGGCGGGCTCGTGCTGCTCGCCGACCAGGACCGATCGCTGTGGGACCGAACCTTGATCGACGAGGGGCAGGCGCTCGTGCGACGCACCCTGCGCTGGAACAGGCCTGGGCCCTGTCAGATCCAGGCCGCCATCGCGGCCGTGCACGCCGACGCGGCCACGATCGACGACACCGACTGGGCGCAGATCGTCGCGCTCTACGACCTGCTGATGGCCTCGGGTCCCTCGCCGGTCGTCGCGTTGCACCGGGCCGTCGCACTCGCCGAAGTGGACGGTCCCGCTGCGGCTCTCGACATCGTCGACCGCCTCGATCTCGATCGCTATCACGTCTTCCACGCGGCGCGGGCCGATCTGCTGAGACGCCTCGGAAGGACCACCGAGGCGAGCGTCGCGTACGGCATCGCCGCCGCACGGACGGAGAACGCGGTCGAACGTGCACATCTGCTGCGGCGGCGCGACGAGCTCAGCTGACAGACGTCGTGCCGGGCGCGCTCTCGGTCTCGGGCACCGAACGCTGCCACGGCCACCGGCCGTCGATCTCCAGTTGCAGCGACCAGCTCAGGAAGGTGCGGATGAACACGATGACCGCCAGCACGCCCACCGATGTGAAGGTGGGTGTGACGGCGACGGTCTTGATGATGTCGGCGGCGACCAGGAATTCGAGGCCGAGCAGGATCGATCGGCCGAGATTGCGCCGGTACGGTTCGTAGATCTCCGCCTCCGGGGTGCGTCGCCGCGCGGTCGCCGCGAGCCAGGTCGCCGCCAGCGCGCCGATCACCATGACGCCTACTCCGACGACGTCGATGACCGTGCCCACGTGTTCGAGCAGCGACGAAATCTCCATTCGACCAGAACCTTCCGACCGGATCCGACAGACTGCGGCAATCCTTGCAGGACGATCGCCGTCCCGTGCGGCTTTGTCCACAGGACCCTGTCGTATCCACAGAAGCCGGGCCGGACCCCGCGCGAGCCCGCTGCCGGGTAGGCGTGGGGTGCACGATCCGGGGCATGACAGGGGAGGCGACAGGCGTGCTCGCGACCGCGGTTCTCGGGCTGGGCGCGGGAGTGATCGTGCGGATTTCGGCGGGGTTGCTGGCCCGACGTCGACCGCCACCGGGACTGTGCGAGCTGGCCTGCGCGGGAGTCGCACTCGTCGTGGTCGCTGCAACCGCCGGCGCCACGACGATCGGAGTGATGGTGTTCGGATGGTGGTGTGTGTGTCTGAGCACCGTGGATCTGCTCGTGCGGCGTCTGCCGAACGTGCTGACCCTCGGGGGAGCAGGAGCGATCCTCGGCGTCGCCGCCGCGACGGGACAGGGGCGGGCCGCCTTCGCCGGCGCCCTCCTGCTCGCGGCGCCGTTGCTCATCACCCATCTGACGGTGCCGCGGTCACTGGGCGCGGGCGACGTCAAACTCGCCCTCGGGCTCGGCGCGGTCACCGGACTTGCCGGGCCCTCGGCGGTGCTGCTCGGTGCCCTGCTCCCACCCGTCCTCACCGCAGGTGCGGCCCTGTTTCTGCGGTTCCGGGCGGCCGGTCGCGGGGGAGCGAGGGTCGTTCCGCGTGCGCTTCCGCACGGACCGTCGATGTGTGCCGCCGCGGCACTGGCGTCGATCGTGCCGGGTTGACCAGGGGCGGTATGTCGAGGCGGCGGGCGAACATGGAAGGATGGACCTGTGCTGCGCTGGATAACTGCTGGAGAATCCCATGGTCCCGCCCTCGTCGCGATGCTCGAGGGGATGGTCGCCGGAGTCGAGGTGACGTCGAACGACATCTCGGAGCAACTCGCGCGCCGGCGACTGGGCTACGGCCGCGGCGCACGCATGAAGTTCGAGGCCGACAAGGTCACTGTGATCGGCGGTGTCCGGCACGGACGCACCCTGGGCGGCCCCATCGCGATCGAGATCGGCAACACCGAGTGGCCCAAGTGGGAGACCATCATGGCCTCCGACCCGGTCGATCCCGAACTGCTCGCAGGACAGGCGCGCAACGCACCGCTGTCCCGCCCCCGGCCCGGCCACGCCGACTTCGCGGGCATGCTCAAGTACGGCTTCGACGACGCCCGTCCCGTCCTCGAGCGCGCCAGCGCCCGGGAGACCGCAGCACGCGTGGCGGCCGGCACCGTCGCCCGGAACTTCCTGCGCCAGGCATTCGGGGCCGAGGTCGTCTCGCACGTCATCTCCATCGGCGCATCCGATCCCTATGTCGGCCCCGAACCCGGCGCCGATGATCTCGCCGCGATCGACGCGAGCCCCGTGCGCGCCTACGACAAGGCCGCCGAAGAGTCCATGATCGCCGAGATCGAGGCTGCGAAGCGCGACGGCGACACCCTCGGCGGAATCGTCGAGGTCGTGGTGCACGGGCTGCCCGTGGGCCTCGGCTCGTTCGTCAGCGGCGCCGACCGCCTCGACGCGCGACTGGCCGCCGCTCTCATGGGGATCCAGGCCATCAAGGGTGTGGAGGTCGGCGACGGCTTCGAGACCGCGCGCCGACGCGGCAGTGCCGCCCACGACGAGATGAAGCCCGGTCCCGACGGTGTGCTCCGTTCGAGCAACCGTGCCGGTGGCCTCGAAGGCGGCATGACCAACGGTGAGGCCCTGAGGGTGCGCGCGGCGATGAAGCCGATCTCCACGGTGCCGCGTGCCCTGTCGACGGTCGACATGACCACGGGCGACGAGGCAGTCGCGATCCACCAGCGCTCCGACGTGTGCGCGGTGCCCGCGGCGGGTGTCGTCGCCGAGGCGATGGTCGCACTCGTCGTCGCGCAGGCCGCCCTCGAGAAGTTCGGCGGCGACTCGCTCGCCGAGACCGTGAGCAACATCGACCACTACCTGAAGGGCATCGCGGCGCGGCCGCCGCGGTGATCCCATGTCGCCTCGCCTGGTACTCATCGGCCCGCCGGGAGCGGGCAAGTCGACGATCGGTCGTCGGGTCGCGAACGCACTCGACCTGCCGCTGCTCGACACCGACGCCGAGATCGAGCGCGTGACCGGCCGGACGATCCCCGAGATCTTCTCGCAGGACGGCGAACCCGCCTTCCGGGAGATCGAGGAAGAGGTGGTCGCGCGGGCCCTCGACACCCACGACGGGGTGGTGTCCCTCGGTGGGGGGGCGATCCTGTCGGAACGCACCCGTGCGCGACTCGCCGGACAGACCGTCGTCTACCTCGAGATCAGCGTGTCGGAGGGACTGCGCCGCACCGGCGCGGTCGGAGCCGCCGGAACCCGGCCGTTGCTGGCCGGCGGCGACCCGGCCCAGAAGTACCGCGACCTCATGCGTCGTCGCCGTCCGTTGTACCGGCAGGCGGCGACCATCCGGGTGCGCACCGACGGCCGCAGCCCCGGACGGGTCGTCCAGCAGGTGCTTGCCAAACTCGAAGCAGCGGACACCGCTACCAGCCAGACCATCAGCGAGGATCGGAGCCCCACACCGTGACCGAACCGGTACGCATCGACGTCGAGACCGCCCAGCCCTATCCGGTGATCATCGGCCGGGGACTGCTCGGCGACGTCGTCGAAGAACTGTCCGGCACGCGGACCGTCGCGATCTTCCACCAGCCGACGCTCACCGCGACGGCGGAGGCCGTGCGGGAGGCGCTGGCCGAGACCGGCATCGACGCGCACCGCATCGAGATTCCCGACGCCGAGGACGGCAAGGAACTCGCCGTCGCCGGCTTCTGCTGGGAGGTTCTCGGCCGCATCGGGCTGACCCGCTCGGACGCCGTCGTCAGCCTCGGCGGCGGCGCCGCCACCGACCTGGCCGGATTCGTCGCCGCGACGTGGATGCGCGGTGTGCGCGTCTACCACATCCCCACCACCCTGCTGGCGATGGTCGATGCCGCGGTGGGCGGCAAGACCGGCATCAACACCGAGGCGGGGAAGAACCTCGTCGGATCGTTCCACGAACCGTCCGCGGTGTTCGTCGATCTCGCCACCCTCGAGACGGTGCCGCGCAACGAGATCGTGGCCGGTCTGGCCGAGGTCGTCAAGACCGGCTTCATCGCCGATCCGGTCATCCTCGATCTGATCGAGGAGAACCCCGAGGCCGCGCTCGATCCCGCCGGGACGGTGCTGCCCGAGCTGATCCGGCGTTCGGTCGAGGTCAAGGCGAAGGTGGTCGCGGCCGACCTCAAGGAGTCGAGCCTGCGCGAGATCCTCAACTACGGCCACACCCTCGGGCATGCCATCGAGCGTCGCGAGCGATACCGCTGGCGTCACGGCGCCGCCGTGTCGGTGGGCTTGGTGTTCGCAGCCGAACTCGGCCGGCTCGCCGGGCGCCTCGACGACGCCACCGCCGACCGGCACCGCGCGATCCTCGAATCCGTCGGCCTGCCCACGACCTACGATCCCGACGCCTTCGGCGATCTGCTCGAGGGTATGCAGACCGACAAGAAGAACCGTGCCGGCATGCTGCGCTTCGTCGTCCTCGACGGACTCGCGAAGCCCGGCAGGCTCGAAGGACCCGATCCCACCCTGCTCGCGGCGGCCTACTCCGAGGTCGCGCGACAGGGCAAGGCCGACGCGGGAACCGTGCTGCTCTAGCAGTCACCTCGTCGACGAGGGTGGTCTCCACGACGGGTCGCGTCCGGTGAGTCCGATCAGGCGGTCCAGTGGCGACGCGTCGTCGCCCACCCGGACGGCAGGACCGAACAGACCACCCCCGTCGCCGGCGCGTTCCGCCTCGGTGATGCTCTCCGCGAAGGCGGTGCACGCTGCGATCTCGTCGGGCTCGCAGGTGTACGGCTGTCCCGTGGCGACGGCGAGATCCCAGCCGTGGACGACGAGTTCGTCGAGGGCGACGAGTCCGGCGACCGCTGCCGGAAGGTCGAGTCCGCCCGCGCGGGTCGTGCCCTCCCAGGCTGTGGGCTCTTTCCACGCCCGGCCGAGGTCGGCGAGCCGATCGGGTACGAGGCGACGCCAGTCCGGCTGCAGTTCGCTCGTGAGCTGCGGTGGGGTGTCGGTGTACGGCCCGTGGTCCTTGCGCGCTGCCGCCGTGAACGCGAGCGACAGTCCGAGCACATGGTCGACGAGCACCCCGACGGAAGTGTCGGAACACGGCGTCGGTCCTGTCAGCTGCGCGTCGTCGATGCCCGCCAGGATGCGCTCCATACGGCGGGTGGCGGGAGTCAGGTCGAGCATCTCGGTGGTGTCGGTCATGGGAAGCTCCTCGAGGTCGGCTGTAGGTACCGACCGTCACCACCCGGAAAACTGAGCACCCGCCCGCCTGCCGAGGGGCCTACTGCTTCGGATCGACCCTCGGGAACACCTCGGTGGGGGAGTCGTCGGTGCGCCAGGCAGGGTCGGCCTGCGCCGAACCCGCGGGCGCCGCCGCCCCCACACCTGCGGGCGCGTGGTGCTCCCGATGGACCGACCAGTCGTCGTCACGCGCGGCCTTGCGCTCGCTCCGCCGCGCGAAGAACCTGCCCGAGGTGACCGCGGCCATCGCCGGCAGGAACACCAGCAGCACGGTGAACGCGGCACCGGAGGTGATCTCGAAGAACAGGGACGTCACGCCCACCGGCACCGGGGTGACCGTATCGACGAGCCACGTGAGGACTCCACCGACGATGGCGGTGACCGCGCCGGCGGCGAGCCAGCGCATCGTCAGGTCGTCGCCCTCGTCGGGGTCGGGATGCGCGCGGTGGTCGCGGATGCCGTCGAGACCGGCCCAGACGAACGCGGCGATCACCACCACGGCGAAGCCCAGCCAGCGCAGTACCGACCCCTGCAACGGCCACTGGATGAGAGCGGCACCGAGCAGGACGCGCACGACCACGTGGACGAGGGCGAGCCCGAGTCCGCGAAGCAACCAGGGTTTCATGTACCTCAGCGTAACGGGTGGCGAAGCCGACAGTGTGTCCCGTCCCACAGCTGCCGTCGCGGTAGGTTGAGCGATATGTCTGCCGACCACGCTTCCCGTCGCCGAGCGCTGCGTGCGCTGCTCGCCGACCGCGATCTCGACGCGCTGCTGGTGACCGGTCTGACCGATATCCGATATCTCACGGGTTTCACGGGTTCCAACGCGGCGCTGATCGTCTCCACGGTGGACGATGCGGACGAGACCCGCACCGTCGTCTGCACCGACGGCCGCTACGTCACGCAGGTGGAGGAGCAGGTCCCCGATCTGCGCGCCGTGATCGCCCGGTCGTCGGCGGCCCGGCTCATCACCGAGTTCGGAACCGACGCTGCGCGTTGGGGATTCGAGAGCCACTTGGTCACTGTCGACGAGAGGGCTCGGTGGGACGAGCTCGACGTCCCCGTCCGCTTCGTCCCCACTCCGGGACTCGTCGAGCAGCTGCGCGCCGTCAAGGACGAACACGAGATCGGCCTGCTGCGCGACGCGTGCGGCGCGGCCGACCGCGCATTGGCGGATCTCCTCGCGGCGGGCGGGCTGCGCCCGGGGCGTACCGAGAAGGAGGTGGCGCGCGACCTCGAATGGCGCATGTTCGGGCACGGCGCCGACGGGATCTCCTTCGAGACGATCGTCGCCGCAGGTGCGAACTCCGCCGTACCCCACCACCGGCCCACCTCCGCGGTCCTCGTGGAGGGCGATTTCGTCAAACTCGACTTCGGTGCCCGAATCGGGGGTTACCACTCCGACATGACGCGCACCTACGTGCTCGGCCGGGCGGCGGACTGGCAGCGCGACCTGTACGAGCTGGTCCTGCGTGCACAGCAGGCCGGTCGCGAGGCGCTCGCACCCGGTGCCGAATGCTCCGCGGTGGACGCCGCCGCGCGCACGGTGATCGCCGAGGCCGGCTACGGCGAGCTGTTCCTGCACGGGCTCGGCCACGGAGTCGGGCTCGAGATCCACGAAGCGCCCGGGATCGGTGCGGCGGCGACCGGTACACTTGTCGCCGGTGCGGCGGTGACCGTCGAGCCGGGTGTGTACTTCTCGGGGCGCGGAGGCGTGCGGATCGAAGACACGCTCGTGGTGCGGGAGCATACTCCGGAGTTGCTCACGCTCACCGACAAGACATTGACCGTCGTTTGAGGGCGGTTCCTCGACCCTAGGAGACACGAACCAAGTGGCTGATACCAGTGACTTCAAGAACGGCCTCGTTCTGAAAATCGACGGACAGCTCTGGCAGATCATCGAGTTCCAGCACGTCAAGCCGGGCAAGGGCCCTGCCTTCGTGCGTACGAAGCTCAAGAATGTGACGTCGGGCAAGACCGTCGACAAGACCTGGAATGCCGGTGTCAAGGTCGAGACCGCCACCGTCGATCGCCGCGACATGACCTACCTCTACAACGACGGCACCGACTACGTCTTCATGGACGGCGAGACCTACGACCAGATCACCATCTCGCCCGAGCTGCTCGGTACCAGCGCCGACTTCCTCCTCGAGAACATGCCCGTCCAGGTCGCGACGCACGAGGACGTCCCGCTGTTCGTGGAGCTCCCGGTCACGGTCGAGCTCGTCGTCCAGCACACCGATCCCGGCCTGCAGGGCGACCGCTCCACCGGCGGCACCAAGCCCGCGACTCTCGAGACCGGCGCCGAGATCCAGGTCCCGCTGTTCATCAACACCGGCGACAAGCTCAAGGTCGATTCCCGCGACGGCAACTACCTCGGGCGAGTGAATTCCTGAGTGTCCGGTAACCAGAAGAAGCTCGGGGCCCGCCACAAGGCCCGCAAGCGCGCCGTGGATCTGCTCTTCGAGGCGGAGGCCCGCGACGTGCATCCCGTCGACCTCGCCGCCGATCGCGTCGAACTCGCGATCGACGACGATCAGGTCGCACCGGTGCCGGCATACGCGCAGACCATCATCCGCGGTGTCGCCGAGAACCTCGACGAGACCGATCGGGTGATCGCCGACCACCTGCACGAATGGACCCTGGACCGGCTTCCCGCCGTCGACCGCGCGATCCTGCGCATCGCGGTCTGGGAACTCTTCCACGCGACCGACGTGCCGCCCGTGGTGGCGGTCGACGAAGCGGTCGAGCTGGCCAAGCAGCTGTCCACGGACGACTCGCCCGCCTTCGTCAACGGAGTACTCGGGCAGATCGTCGCCGTCGCCGACCAGGTGCGCGCAGCTGCCGCTGCCACCCTCGTCCGGCCGGCGCAGGCGTCGCAGGACCGGGAGTCGGACGAGTCCTGAGTTCGTCACCCTGTCGGGGCGAGCGACGACACGAGGCACCGTGAGTGGGCCCGGCGGGAATGTTCCTGCCGGGCCCACTCCGGCGTCCGGGAGGTCTGTGTTGCGCTTCACCCACCATCCGTGCCGAGGCGGACGTCGACGCTGATAGGCTCGACAACCGTCAGGCATCCTTTAACGATCCGTCCAGTGAGGCGGAGAAGGAGGTCGCTGCATGGCCGTGTCCGAGGACGGGTCCACAGCTTCTACCCCCACCGAGTCTTCCTCCACTCCTGCCGCGTCGTCCGGTACCGCCGTGCCGGCCCGCGAGCTGCTCTCCGCCGCCGACGTCCATCGGACGATCGCCCGGATCGCACATCAGATCATCGAGAAGACCGCGCTCGACACTCCCGACGACGCGCCGCGTGTCGTGCTCCTCGGAATCCCCACCCGCGGGATCACTCTCGCTCAGCGACTCGCCGAGCGCATCGAGGAATTCGCCGGTGTCCGGGTCCCGGTGGGTTCGCTCGACATCACGCTCTATCGCGACGACCTCCGCACGAAGCCGCATCGACCGCTCGAGCGCACCTCGGTGCCCGAGGGTGGGGTCGACAACACCCTCGTCGTGCTCGTCGACGACGTCCTGTTCTCGGGACGCTCCGTCCGTGCCGCGCTCGATGCCCTGCGCGATCTCGGTCGCCCCCGCGCCGTCCAGCTCGCGGTGCTCGTCGACCGCGGCCATCGCGAACTTCCGCTGCGGGCCGATTACGTCGGGAAGAACGTGCCCACCGCACGCACCGAGGATGTCCGCGTACTGCTCACCGAACACGACGGGCGCGACGCCGTCGAGATCTCCGGAGGCAAGGCTCAGTGAAACACCTGCTCACCATCGCGGATCTGACGAAGGACTCCGCGACGGGGCTTCTCGACGAAGCCGAGCGGTTCGAGCAGGCACTGCTCGGGCGTGAGGTGCGCAAGCTTCCCACGCTGCGCGGCCGCACCATCATGACCGTCTTCTACGAGAACTCCACCCGCACCCGTGTGTCCTTCGAGGTCGCCGGCAAGTGGATGAGTGCCGACGTCATCAACGTCTCGGCGTCGAGTTCGTCGGTGAAGAAGGGCGAATCGCTGCGCGACACCGCGCTGACCCTGCACGCCGCCGGCGCCGACGCCCTCGTGGTCCGCCACTCCGCTTCCGGTGCCGCACACCGGATCGCGCAGTGGACCGACGAATCCGGGTCCGGTCCGGCCGTGGTCAACGCCGGCGACGGCACCCACGAACATCCCACACAGGCGCTGCTCGATGCGCTCACCCTGCGTCAGCGCCTCGGATCGATCGAAGGCCGCCGCATCGGCATCGTCGGCGACGTACTGCACAGCCGGGTGGCCCGGTCGAATGCGCTGCTGCTGAGCATGCTCGGCGCCGAGGTCGTTCTCGTCGCGCCCCGCACCCTGCTTCCGGTGGGCGTGGAGACCTGGCCGGTGACGGTCGCCGATTCGCTCGAGGCGGAACTCCCCACCCTCGACGCAGTGATGATGCTGCGGGTGCAGGCCGAGCGGATGAACGGCGGGTTCTTCCCGTCCGCACGCGAGTACTCGATCCGGTACGGGCTCAACGCCACGCGCGCGGCGCTGCTGCCGGACCATGCCGTGATCCTGCATCCGGGTCCGATGCTCCGGGGCATGGAGATCGGTTTCCCGGTCGCAGACGCCCCGCAGAGCGCGGTGCTGCAACAGGTGAGCAACGGTGTCCACGTGCGGATGGCGGTGCTCTTCCGCCTGCTCGTGGGGACGGAAGGGAACCTGTCGTGACCCACACTTCCCGCCCGGGAGATACAGGAACAGGAGACACACAGGTGACGCCGCAGGTGCTCATCCGCAACGTCCGCCTCTACGGCGAGGGCGATCCGGTCGACGTGCTGCTCGGCGACGAGCAGATCCTCGCCGTCGGAACCGACCTCGAGGTCGGCGACGACGCGGAGATCGTCGACGGCACGGGGCAGATCATGCTCCCGGGCTTCGTCGACCTGCATACGCATCTGCGCGAGCCCGGCCGGGAGGACACCGAGACCGTCGACTCCGGCTCGGCCGCCGCGGCGCGCGGCGGGTACACCGCGGTCTTCGCCATGGCCAATACCGATCCGGTCGCCGACTCGGTGGTCGTCACCGATCACGTGTGGCGCCGCGGCCGCGAGGTCGGGCTCGTCGACGTCCACCCCGTCGGTGCCGTCACCGTCGGGCTCGAGGGCAAGCAGCTCGCCGAGATGGGCACGATGGCCGCCGGTGTCGGCGGAGTGCGGATGTTCTCCGACGACGGCAAGTGCGTCTACGATCCGCTGCTCATGCGTCGCGCGCTCGAATACTCCGCCTCGCTCGGGGTGCTCATCGCCCAGCACGCCGAGGAACCGCGTCTGACCGTCGGTGCCGTCGCCCACGAGGGACCGACCGCGGCGCGGCTCGGCCTGGCCGGCTGGCCGCGCGCCGCCGAGGAGTCCATCGTCGCCCGCGACGCGCTGCTCGCCCGCGACGCCGGGGCGCGCGTGCACATCTGCCACGCTTCCACGGCCGGGACGGTCGAACTCGTCCGCTGGGCACGCTCGCAGGGCATCGCGATCAGCGCCGAGGTCACGCCGCACCACCTGCTCCTCGACGACTCGCGTCTCGAGAGCTACGACGGCATCAACCGGGTCAACCCGCCCCTGCGGGAGCGGAGCGACGTCGAGGCACTGCGACGCGGACTGGCCGACGGGACCATCGACTGTGTGGCCACCGACCACGCCCCGCACGCCGAACAGGACAAGTGCTGCGAGTTCTCGCAGGCACGTCCGGGAATGCTCGGACTGGAGACGGCGTTGTCCGTCGTGATCGAGACGATGGTCCGGCCCGGGCTGCTGGACTGGCGCGGCGTCGCGAAGGTGATGAGCGAGCGTCCCGCGCAGATCGTGGGCCTCGACGACCAGGGCCGGCCGCTCGACGTGGGCGAGCCCGCGAACGTCGTGCTCGTCGACCCGGACACCGAGTGGACGGTGCACGGCCCCGACCTCGCGAGCATCTCCCACAACACGCCGTACGAAGACATGACCCTGCCGGGCCGGGTCACCACCACCGTGTTGCGCGGGCGGATCACCGCCCGCGACGGTGAGGTGTTCCCACGCACAGGCGAAAGGTAGGAACCGGCATGGATCGCCTTTTTCTCACCGTCGGTTTCCTCGCGCTGTGGGTCGTGCTCGTCCTGCTGATGTGGAAGGGCTGGAAGGGACGCGCCCGCCGGCAGCAGGACGCCGTCGGCGAATTGCCGACCGTGCCCGCGGAGCTGGGGGAGCGGCTCGTCGAGCCGAGCACGGGCCTGTACGTCGGCAGCACCCTCGCGCCGAGCTGGCAGGACCGCGTCGCGGTCGGCGACCTCGGACACCGCGCGAACGCGGAACTGTCGCGCTACCGATCCGGTGTCCTGCTCGAACGCGACGGTGCATCCCCGATCTGGATCCCGCAGGATTCGATCCGCGCGATCCGCACCGAGCGCGGGCTGGCAGGCAAGGTCATGTCCAAGGACGGGGTGCTGGTCATCCGCTGGGAGCTGCCCTCGGGGACCGAGATCGACACGGGCTTCCGCGGCGACGACAAGTCGATCTACCCGCTCTGGACGAACGGGAACGACGAAAGATCTTGAGACGGTGACGATCACAACGACGATGACGATCACGACGAACAACACGACGATCACGACACGCGAGATCTCAGCCCGCGCGGCCGGCTCTGGTGCGGTCGATAAGAACGGAGACAACGCATGAGCGGCAGAACATTCGGCGGCGGCACCGCGGTGCTGGTCCTCGAGGACGGACGTGCCTTCCGCGGCACCACTTTCGGCGCGGTCGGCCAGACGCTCGGCGAGGCCGTGTTCACCACGGCAATGACCGGCTACCAGGAAACCCTCACCGATCCGAGCTACCACCGCCAGATCGTGGTTGCCACCGCACCGCAGATCGGCAACACCGGCTGGAACGACGAGGACAACGAATCGGTCGGCCCCGACGGCAACGCGGCCGACTCGAAGATCTGGGTGGCCGGCTACGTGGTGCGCGACCCGTCGCGCACCACCTCGAGCTGGCGCGCCACCGGTTCCCTGCAGGACGAACTCGAACGGCAGAAGGTCGTCGGGATCGCGGGCATCGACACCCGCGCGCTGGTACGGCACCTGCGCACCCTCGGCTCGATGCGCGCGGGAATCTTCTCGGGCGACGCACTCGCCTGGAACGGCGACGACCTCGACATCGACGCCCTCCTCGACCGCGTCAAGGCGCAGCCTCCGATGCTCGGCGCGAATCTCGCACGTGAGGTCACGACCACCAGCGGCTACGTCGTCGAACCCGAGGGTGAGGCGCGCTTCGACGTCGCGGCCCTCGACCTGGGGATCAAGAGCAACACCCCGCGACTGCTGGCTGCGCGCGGGATCCGCGTGCACGTGCTCCCCGCCACCACGACCCTGCACGACATCCTCGACCTGAAGGCCGACGGCGTGTTCCTGTCCAACGGTCCCGGTGATCCCGCGGCGGTCGGCGACGTGGTGCACCTGACGAAGGAGATCCTCGGCCAGGGGCTGCCGTTGTTCGGTATCTGCTTCGGCAACCAGATCCTCGGTCGCGCGCTCGGCCTGAACACCTACAAGATGAAGTTCGGCCACCGCGGCCTGAACATCCCGGTCATCGACCACGAGACCGGGCAGATCGCGATCACCTCCCAGAACCACGGCTTCGCGCTCGAAGGTGAGGCCGGCCAGGAGTTCGACACCCCGTTCGGGTGCGCGAAGGTCACCCACACCTGCGCCAACGACGGTGTCGTCGAGGGCGTCCGACTGCTCGACGGTTCGGCGTTCTCCGTGCAGTACCACCCCGAGGCGGCGGCCGGTCCCCACGACGCCGTCGACCTGTTCGATCGTTTCACCCGCCTGCTCGAGGGAGAGAAGAACTAAATGCCACGCCGTACCGATCTCTCCCACGTCCTGGTCATCGGGTCCGGCCCGATCGTCATCGGGCAGGCCTGCGAGTTCGACTACTCGGGCACCCAGGCGTGCCGGGTGCTCCGCGAGGAGGGCCTGCGGGTCTCCCTCGTGAACTCGAACCCGGCCACGATCATGACCGACCCCGAGTTCGCCGATGCGACCTACATCGAGCCGATCACCGCCGACTACGTCGAGAAGGTCATCGCGACCGAACAGGCCAACGGCACGCCCATCGACGCGGTGCTCGCGACCCTCGGCGGCCAGACCGCACTCAACACCGCCGTCGCGCTGTCCGAGCGCGGCATCCTCGACAAGTACGGCGTCGAACTCATCGGCGCCGACTTCGACGCCATCCAGCGCGGCGAGGACCGGCAGAAGTTCAAGGACATCGTCACCAAGTGCGGCGGCGAATCCGCTCGCTCGGCCGTCTGCTACACGATGGACGAGGTCCGTGCGACCGTCGCCGAACTCGGCTTCCCCGTCGTGGTGCGGCCGTCCTTCACCATGGGCGGCCTCGGCTCCGGCATGGCCTACGACGACGCCGACCTCGAGCGCATCGCCGGCGGTGGCCTCGCGGCCTCGCCCACCGCGAACGTGCTCATCGAGGAATCCATCCTCGGCTGGAAGGAATACGAGCTCGAACTCATGCGCGACGGTGCCGACAACGTCGTCATCGTCTGCTCGATCGAGAACGTCGACCCGGTCGGTGTGCACACCGGCGACTCGGTGACCGTCGCCCCCGCGATGACGCTCACCGACCGCGAGTACCAGCAGATGCGCGACCTCTCGATCGCCATCCTGCGCGAGGTCGGTGTCGACACCGGCGGCTGCAACATCCAGTTCGCGATGGATCCGCGCGACGGCCGGCTCGTCGTCATCGAGATGAACCCGCGCGTGTCGCGGTCGTCGGCGCTCGCGTCGAAGGCCACCGGCTACCCGATCGCGAAGATGGCCGCCAAGCTCGCCATCGGCTACACCCTCGACGAGATCGTCAACGACATCACCAAGGAAACGCCGGCCTGCTTCGAACCGAGCCTCGACTACGTCGTGGTCAAGGCCCCGCGGTTCGCGTTCGAGAAGTTCCCCGGTGCCGACGGCACTCTCACCACCACCATGAAGTCGGTCGGTGAGGCCATGTCGATCGGCCGCAACTTCACCGAGGCCTTCGGCAAGGTGCTGCGCTCGCTCGAGACCAAGTCCGCCGGTTTCTGGACCGGCCCCGAGGTCGAGGGCACGCTCGAGGAGATCCTCGAAGAGATCCGCACTCCCACGGACGGCCGGTTCTACCGGATCGCCCGGGCGCTCGAGCTCGGCGCGACCGTCGAGCAGCTCTTCGACGCCACGAAGATCGACCCGTGGTTCCTCGAGCAGTTCGCGTACATCGTCGAGCTGGGCGAGGACGTCCGCACGGCCGAGCAGTTCGGTGCCACCGAGCTGCGCTACGCGAAGCACCACGGTTTCTCCGACCGGCAGATCGCGGCGCTGCGCCCGGCGCAGTTCGCCTCCGAGGACGATGTCCGTGCCCTCCGTCAGGAGCTGGGCGTCCACCCGGTCTACAAGACCGTGGACACCTGCGCGGCCGAGTTCGAGGCGAAGACGCCGTACCACTACTCGACCTACGAGCTCGACCCCGCGGCCGAGACCGAGGTCGTCGAGCAGCGCGACAAGCCCAAGGTGCTCATCCTCGGTTCCGGCCCGAACCGCATCGGACAGGGCATCGAGTTCGACTACTCGTGCGTCCACGCCGCGCTGACGCTGTCGGAGGCCGGTTACGAGACCGTGATGGTCAACTGCAACCCCGAGACGGTCTCGACCGACTACGACACCGCCGATCGCCTGTACTTCGAGCCGCTGACCTTCGAGGACGTCCTCGAGGTCTACCGCGCCGAGTGCGAGTCCGGCACGGTCGCCGGCGTCATCGTCCAGCTCGGCGGTCAGACCCCGCTCGGCCTGGCGCGCCGCCTGAAGGCCGCAGGCGTGCCGATCGTCGGTACCTCGCCCGAGGCGATCGACCTCGCGGAGGATCGCGGCGAGTTCGGTCGCGTGCTCGACGAGGCCGAGCTGCCGGCCGCGAAGTACGGCACCGCCACCACCTTCGAGGGTGCGCGCGAGATCGCCGCGGGCATCGGCTACCCGGTGCTGGTGCGCCCGTCCTACGTCCTCGGCGGTCGCGGTATGGAGATCGTGTACGACGAGAAGGCGCTCGAGACGTACATCTCCAATGCGACCGAGATCTCCGACGACCGCCCGGTGCTCGTCGACCGTTTCCTGGACGATGCGGTCGAGATCGACGTCGACGCGTTGTGCGACGGCACCGACGTGTACATCGGCGGGATCATGGAGCACATCGAGGAGGCCGGGATCCACTCCGGTGACTCGGCCTGCGCGCTGCCGCCGATCACGCTCGGCCGTGCCGACATCGAGAACGTGCGCCGTTCGACGGCGGCGCTCGCGAAGGGCATCGGCGTCAAGGGCCTGCTCAACGTCCAGTACGCGCTCAAGGACGACATCCTGTACGTCCTCGAGGCGAACCCTCGCGCCTCGCGCACGGTGCCGTTCGTCTCCAAGGCCACGGCGGTGCAGCTCGCCAAGGCCTGTGCTCGGGTGATGCTCGGCGAGTCCATCGCGGATCTGCGCGCCGCGGGCATCCTCCCGGCGGAGGGCGACGGCAGCGACGTCCCGCTCGACGCGCCGGTCGCGGTGAAGGAAGCGGTGCTGCCGTTCAACCGGTTCCGGCGTGCCGACGGCACGGGCATCGACACCCTGCTCAGCCCGGAGATGAAGTCCACCGGTGAGGTCATGGGCCTCGACGACGACTTCGGTACCGCGTTCGCGAAGAGCCAGACCGCGGCCTACGGCTCCCTGCCCACCTCGGGCACGGTCTTCGTCTCGCTCGCGAACAAGGACAAGCGGTCGATGATCTTCCCGGTCAAGCACCTTGCCGATCTGGGCTTCCACATCATGGCCACCGTCGGCACGGCAGAAGTGCTGCGCCGCAACGGTGTTCCCTGCGAGCAGGTCTACAAGGTCTCGGGCGAGGACAAGCCCGAGGGCGCGCTCGACATCGTCGATCGCATCCGCGCCGGCGACGTCGACATGGTCATCAACACCCCCTGGGGCAATGCCGGTCCGCGCGTGGACGGCTACGAGATCCGCAGCGCGGCGGTCGCCGCGAACATCCCGTGCGTCACCACGGTGCAGGGTGCCTCCGCCGCGGTGCAGGGCATCGAGGCGGCACTGCGCGGTGAGATCGGCGTCAGCTCGATCCAGCGGATGCACGCGCGACTGCGCGGCGCACCCGCCGAACGGGCGTGACGCCCTTCGGGCAGCGACTCGCGGACGCCCTCGGGCGCCGCGGGCCGCTGTGTGTGGGTATCGATCCGCACCCGGGGCTCCTCGCCGCATGGGGTCTCGGCGACGACGTGGACGGTCTGGCCCGGTTCAGCGAACTGTGCGTCGAGGCGTTCGGCGATACCGTCGCGGTCGTCAAGCCCCAGGTGGCGTTCTTCGAGGCATACGGCTCCGCCGGCCTCGCGGTGCTCGAACGCACCATCGCCGGGCTGGGGGAGACGGGCGTGCTCGTGCTCGCCGATGCCAAGCGCGGCGACATCGGTTCCACGATGGACGCCTACGCCCGGACCTGGCTGTCGGACGACTCGCCGCTGCGTTCGGACGCCGTGACCGTCTCCCCGTATCTGGGCTTCGGTTCGCTCGCCCCTGCGCTGGATCTGGCGGCCGGGACGGGCCGCGGGGTATTCGTGCTCGCGGCCACCTCCAATCCCGAAGGTGCTCAGGTCCAGCGGGCCCGGGTCGCCGACGGGCGCACCGTGGCGCAGGTCGTGGTGGACGAGTGCGCCGCCCGCAACTGCGCCGACGCGAGCGGCGGAGCGGCAGAGCTCGGATCCGTGGGTGTGGTGGTCGGAGCGACCCTCCCCGAGGCGCCCGACCTGTCCGCCCTCCACGGGCCCATCCTGATGCCCGGAGTGGGCGCCCAGGGCGGCACCGCCGACGACGTGCGCCGACTCGTGGGCGACCACCTGCGGGCCGTCGTGCCCAACGTCTCACGGGACGTGCTGCGGGCAGGTCCGTCCGTCGCGGGGCTGCGGGCCGCCGTCGCCCGCACGTTGGACGGCTTCGCCTTCCTGACGGACTGAGACGTTCGACTCTCGTGCCCGGATCGCCACGCGCGGTCCGGGCACGAGTCGTACATACCGCTGGTATGCACTCTGACCTGCGCTCGGAGCGGCGCGACACGCGGAATGGGAAGAAAAATTTCTCGGGCCGCCGAAGTGCCCGAACGTCCGGTCGCCGATCCCGCGAGCCGCTCGGCGCGCTGCGGACCTCTCCGGCGCCCCGGATGCCCACTCACCTGCAGTTTTCCCCCATTTGGGCAGGTCGCGGCGATGCGCGGACGCGCACCGGAGGGCGCGGAATCCGCTGCGGAATCGGCGTGCACTACCGCACGGATTTTCGAGCGGAACGCCGGGGGGTGGGTTCGCATTCGTCGGTGGTCGTGAGTACGGTCGCTATCGCCGCTGGTTGCAGCGGTGAAGACTCGAAAGCCAACGATGAGACGGAGGAACCGTGGCCCTTCCCCAGCTGACCGATGAGCAGCGCGCCGCTGCTCTGGAGAAGGCGGCTGCTGCCCGTCGTGCCCGGGCTGAGCTCAAGGAGCGCCTCAAGCGCGGCGGCACCGACCTCAAGCAGGTGCTCAAGGACGCCGAGAACGACGAGATCCTCGGCAAGATGAAGGTGTCGGCTCTGCTCGAGGCCCTGCCGAAGGTCGGCAAGGTCAAGGCGCAGGAGATCATGACCGAGCTGGAGATCGCCCCGACCCGCCGTCTGCGCGGCCTCGGCGACCGTCAGCGCAAAGCCCTGCTCGCCAGGTTCGATTTCGACGCCTGAGCACGTGGTAGCTGACGCACGAACCGTGACGGACAGCGTGCCCGCAACGCGGAGGGGCCGGCTGGTGGTACTGGCCGGGCCCTCCGCGGTGGGTAAGTCGACCGTCGTACGCCTGCTGCGGAGCCGGATCCCGGATCTGCACTTCAGTGTCTCGGCCACCACCCGGGACCCGCGACCGGGCGAGGTGGACGGGGTGGATTACCACTTCGTCGGCCGCGCCGAGTTCGACCGGATGATCGACGCCGGTGAACTGCTCGAATGGGCCGACATCCACGGCGGTCTGCAGCGTTCGGGCACGCCGGCCGAGCCGGTGCGCGACGCACTCGCCGAGGGACATCCGGTGCTCGTGGAGGTCGACCTCGCGGGAGCACGGGCCGTCCGCGCCGCGATGCCGGACGCAGTACTGGCCTTTCTCGCCCCGCCCAGTTGGGAGGTGCTCGTCGAGCGCCTCACCGGCCGAGGCACCGAAACCGACGAGGTCGTCGCTCGCAGGCTCGATACCGCCCGCAGCGAACTGGCCGCGCAGGACGAGTTCGATGTCGTGATCGTCAACGACGACGTCGACCGGGCCTGCGATGAATTGGTATCCTTGTTGGTCGGACCCGGAGCCGACTGACCGTCCGCGCCTCGTGCGCGTCCGGCCGCCGGTTTCGTGCCCCCTTATTCAGCGACATCTCAGGAGAACACCGAGTGAGCAGCATCCAGGCAGCCGCGACCGACCTCGAGGGCAACGCCCTCCCGGTCTACGACACCCCCTCGGGTATCACCAACCCGCCTATCGACGAGCTGCTCGAGCGCGCCTCCTCGAAGTACGCGCTGGTGATCTACGCCGCCAAGCGGGCACGCCAGATCAACGATTACTACAACCAGCTCGGCGACGGCATCCTCGAGTACGTCGGCCCCCTCGTGGAGCCGGGCCTGCAGGAGAAGCCGCTGTCGATCGCCATGCGCGAGATCCACTCGGATCTGCTCGAGCACACCGAAGGCGAGTGAACAACCCCGCTTCGAGCGGCGAGGCCGGATCCGTGCAGCGCCGCCGCATCGTCGTCGGTGTCGCCGGCGGCATCGCCGCCTACAAGTCCTGCGCACTGATCCGCGCGTTCACCGAGAGCGGCCACCACGTGCGGGTCGTCCCGACGGAGTCCGCCCTCGAATTCGTCGGCCGCGCCACCTTCGAGGCGTTGTCCGGCAACCCCGTCCAGACCGGTGTATTCGCCGACGTGCCGCAGGTTCCGCACGTGCGGCTCGGTCAGGAGGCCGACCTCGTCGTCATCGCGCCGGCGACCGCCGACCTGATGGCCCGGGCGGTCGCAGGTCGCGCCGACGACCTGCTCACGGCGACCTTGCTCACCGCGCGGTGCCCGGTGATGTTCGTGCCCGCGATGCACACCGAGATGTGGGAGCATCCCGCCACCGTCGACAACGTCGCGACCCTGCGCCGCCGCGGGGCGGTGGTCGTGGAACCCGCGTCCGGCCGGCTCACCGGCAAGGACACCGGAGCCGGGCGGATGCCCGAACCCGACGAGATCTTCACTCTGGCCGCGTTGCTGCTCGAACGCGCCGACGCGCTGCCTCGCGACCTGGCCGGACGCCGCGTCGTCGTGTCCGCCGGTGGCACCCGCGAGCCCCTCGATCCGGTGCGCTTCCTCGGCAACCGGTCGTCCGGCAAGCAGGGCTACGCACTCGCACGTCTCGCCGCGCAACGCGGCGCCGACGTGACCCTCGTCGCCGGCAGTGTCGCAGGTCTCGACGACCCGGCCGCGGTCGACGTCGTCCGGGTGCAGACGGCCGCGCAGATGCAGGACGCCGTCGCCAAGCACGCCTCCGGCGCCGACGCTGTGATCATGTCCGCGGCCGTGGCCGATTTCCGGCCGTCCACCTTCGCGATCAGCAAGATCAAGAAGGGGAAGGGCGAACCCGACTCCATCGCGCTGACGAAGAACGACGACATCCTCGCCGGGCTCGTCCGTGCACGCACCGAAGGGGGCCTCTCCGCGGAGACGGTCATCGTCGGGTTCGCGGCGGAGACCGGCGACGAGCACGGTGACGTGCTCACCTACGCCCGGGAGAAGCTCGCCCGCAAGGGATGCGATCTTCTCGTCGTCAACGCCGTCGGAGAAGGCAAGGCGTTCGAGGTCGACGACAACAACGGCTGGTTGCTGTCCGCGGACGGTTCGGAAACCGCCCTCGCTCACGGATCGAAGGCCCTCATGGCCAGCCGCGTACTCGACGCGCTCGGACCTCTGCTGGCGGAACGCAGCAGAATCGGGTGATTTCAATACTCGCGTCGACGCCTGCGGAGCAGTAGCGTCGGCACTGCGATCGGGTCGTTGCGGCCCGTTCGAGGAGCGCACGCTCCACACGGTTTGTCCGTCCAGCGCCTGGCGCATAGTCGAGAGGGAGTTTCGTGGCCAAGACCGGCGGTCGTCTTTTCACCAGTGAGTCCGTGACGGAAGGACATCCGGACAAGATCTGTGACGCGATCAGCGACTCGGTTCTCGACGCGCTCCTCACCGAGGATCCTCGTGCCCGGGTAGCGGTGGAAACTCTCGTGACCACGGGGCAGGTGCACGTGGTGGGTGAGGTCACCACCTCCGCATACGCCGACATCCCCAAGATCGTGCGCGATTGCGTGCTCGAGATCGGCTACGACTCGTCGTCGAAGGGCTTCGACGGCAACTCCTGCGGCGTCAACATCGCCATCGGCGCCCAGTCCCCGGAGATCGCCGGTGGCGTCGACGTCGCCCTCGAAGCGCGCAGCGGTGTGCTCACCGACGACGAGGTCGCGCTGCAGGGCGCCGGCGACCAGGGACTGATGTTCGGATACGCGTGCTCCGATACGCCCGAGCTGATGCCGCTGCCGATCTCCCTCGCCCACCGCCTGTCCCGGCGCCTCACGGAGGTCCGTAAGTCCGCGGTCCTGCCGTACCTGCGCCCCGACGGCAAGACCCAGGTCACCATCGAGTACGACGGCGACAAGCCCGTCCGCCTCGACACGATCGTCATCTCGACGCAGCACGCCGCCGACATCGACCTGAACAACCTGCTCACGCCGGATCTGCGCACCCACGTCGTCGACGCGGTGCTCGCCGACCCCAATCTGGCCGATCTCGACACCGCCGACGTGCGTCTGCTGGTCAACCCGTCCGGATCGTTCGTCCTCGGCGGTCCCATGGGTGATGCCGGCCTGACCGGCCGCAAGATCATCGTCGACACCTACGGTGGTATGGCGCGTCACGGTGGCGGCGCGTTCTCCGGCAAGGATCCGTCGAAGGTCGACCGTTCGGCCGCCTACGCGATGCGCTGGGTCGCCAAGACCGCCGTCGCCGCCGGCCTCGCCGAGCGCATCGAGGTGCAGGTCGCCTATGCGATCGGCAAGGCCGCTCCGGTCGGTCTGTTCGTCGAGACCTTCGGTACCGAGAAGACCGACCCGGCCCGCATCCAGCAGGCGATCGGCGAGGTCTTCGACCTGCGTCCGGGCGCGATCATCCGCGACCTCGACCTGCTGCGCCCGATCTACGCGCAGACCGCTGCGTACGGTCACTTCGGCCGTACCGACATCGACCTGCCGTGGGAGAACACCGACCGCGCCGACAAGCTGCGCGCGGCCGCCGGTCTGTAGATTCCGATCGGGCCCGGGTGGCTGCCGATTTCGACGCCGCCGAGGTCGATCCGGTCGCGCGGGTTCTCCCGCTGCTGCCGGTTCCGCACCTCGACCGGGAGTTCGACTACCTGATCCCGCGCGACCTGGACGCGGACGCCCGCCCGGGCGTCCGCGTCCGCGTCCGCTTCGCCGGACGCCTCGTCGACGGTTTCCTGCTCGCGCGCGCCGCGTCGAGCGATCACACCGGCAAGCTGGGCCGCCTCGACCGGGTGGTCTCGTCCGAGCAGGTCCTCACGCCCGAGATCGCCGCTCTGGCGGAGGAAGTTGCGACCCGCTATGCGGGGACCCGGGCCGATGTGCTGCGTCTCGCAGTGCCGCCGCGACACGCACGCGTCGAGGCCGAGGATCCCCGCACACCGCACTCCCCGTCGGTTCCGGAAATCGATCACGGGGCATGGGGCCGGTACCGGCACGGCGAGAACTTCCTCGAAGCGCTCGGTGGCGGCCGTGCCCCGCGCGCGGCGTGGCAGGCGCTGCCCGGTGAGGACTGGCCCCGTCGGCTCGCCGAACTCGCCGCGTTGACCCTGGCCTCGGGAAAGGCGGCCGTGCTCGTCGTCCCCGACCAGCGCGACCTCGACCGCCTCGTGTCGGCGTGCGCCGACGTCGCCGGGGCCGATCACGTCGTCGGCCTCGCCGCCGGTCTCGGGCCGGCCGAACGCTATCGGCGTTGGCTCGCGGCATTGAGAGGCTCCGCGCGGATCGTCGTCGGGACCCGTGCCGCGGTGTTCGCGCCGACACCCGATCTCGGGCTTCTCGTGGTGTGGGACGACGGCGACGACCTGCACTGTGAGCCGCGGTCGCCGTATCCGCACGCCCGCGAAGTGGCCGCCCTGCGCGCCCACGCGGTCGGTGCCGCGATCGTGATCGCCGGGCACGCGCGCACCGCGGAGACCCAGGCACTCGTCGACGCCGGATGGGCGCACGACCTCGTGGCGCCCCGTGACGTCGTGAGGGCGTGCGCTCCCAAGGTCACAGCCCTCGCCGACAGCGACCAGGCACTCGCGCGGGACCCGGCCGCGCGTGCCGCGAGGCTGCCGGCCATCGCGTTCGCCGCCGCGCGGTCCGCTCTCGCGTCGGAGCGCCCGGTCCTCGTGCAGGTACCACGGCGCGGTTACGTGCCCGCGTTGGCGTGCGGCAAGTGCCGGGCACCCGCTCGGTGCCGGCACTGCAACGGTCCGCTCGCGCTGCCCACCGCGGCCGGGCCCGACGGAGCCGCGATCCCGGCGTGCCGGTGGTGCGGTGTCGCCGACGCGCGGCACCGGTGCCACGCGTGCGGTGCACGTTCGTTGCGGGCTGTGGTCGTCGGGGCGGCTCGCACCGCAGAGGAACTGGGACGCGCCTTTCCCGGTGTGCCCGTCGTGACCTCCGGCGGAAACGAGGTCAAACACGCGGTGCCCGGTTCGGCGGCGCTGGTCGTCGCCACCGTGGGAGCCGAACCGGTCGCCGAGGGCGGTTACGGGGCGGCGCTGCTCCTCGACGGGTGGGCGTTGCTCGGTAGAGCCGATCTGCGTGCCGCCGAGGAGACGCTGCGGCGCTGGCTCACGGCGTCGGCCCTCGTGCGCTCGTTCGCCGAGGGGGGACAGGTCGTGGTCGTCGCGGATTCCGGGATCCCCACCGTGCAGGCACTCGTGCGCTGGGATCCCGTGGGGCATGCCCGATCCGAGGTCTCCGAACGAGCCGAGGTCGGGTTCCCTCCCGCGGTCCACATGGCCGCGATCGACGGGTCGTCGGCGGCGGTCGCCGAACTGCTCGGGGCCACACACCTGCCCGAGGGAGCCGAAGTACTCGGACCCGTACCGCTACCGCCGGGCCAGCGACTGCCGTTCGGATCCGACGGGCCCGAACCGGAGGACGTGCACCGGATGATCGTGCGGGTCGCACGGGAGCGCGGTCGCGCACTCGGTCGGTCCCTGCGCGACGCGCAGGCCACCCGCACGGCACGTCGCGCGGACGGGCCACTGCGGGTCCAGGTGGATCCGCCGCGTATCGGTTGATCCGGCCACGGGAGGATCTCTCCGGATCCTCGCCTCGCGCCTTACGCCGCTTTCGGAATCGGTTGCGAAGGAATGGATGCGGCTTCGGAACCCTTCCACAGCGCTGCGAACTCGTGGCGGTGTCGTATGCCGAGGATGTGCAGCAGGATGAAGCGCGGCACCGGCGGCACGAGATGCACGACGTGATCTCGCGACGACGCGTCGAGGCCGTCGATGAGCCAGTTCCCCTCCTTGCCGAGTTGCTGCATTCCCTTCGGCCCGATGTTGAATTCGTCGTCCCACGCCCGCCACTGCGCATCGGTGATGCTCTTCGAGACCAGCGGCATCATCTCCCGTTCCTCGAGTTCGAGGTGGGGGAGCAGAACCTCGGACAGCCGGGACAGAGCGGCCCCGAGCGCCTCTCCGGAACCCGGACGGTCGGAGCGGAGGTCGAGGGCGGCGGCCTCGACGGCCGAGATCGCCGGTTCGATCGTGCGGTGGTCGGTGTTCATCCTGTCCACGAGTGGGCCGGCTTCGGAGTTGCATCGCAGCACGAGCGGATAGAGCCCCTTGTCCTCGGACTCGTGGTGGTGGTGCAGGAAGTCCATCATCCACAGCACGTGGTCGGCGAGAGCCATGCGATGGGTCTCCTGCCAGGTCTTCGTGGCGGTGGCCACCTCGATACGAAGGAGGTCGCGGCGCAGGGCCGAGTGCACGATTCCCATGATTCGGGTATCGGCGGGTCCGTCGGGATCGGTGATCATGACGTCTCCGGTGGATCGGTGAGCAACGGCACATGCGAAGTGCAGGTCGAGATGTGCGAGGACGGTGAGGACACCGTGTTCGCACCGTACAGTTCCGTCGGCGGAGGCTGTTCTCAGTGTGGAACCGCCGTGGATCGAGCGCAAGGTCCATCAGGCTCCTGTCGTACGCAGAAACGACAGCGACACACCGTGCGGGAGATACCATTCGTCACAGTAGCGAAGCTGGTGATTGTGACCGATCTCTTTCGTAAGTGCCGGGAAGGCGCGCAGAGGGAGAGGACGGACGAATGAGAGCCGGGCGGAATGTCGGCGGTGTCGTCGGCGTATGCGTCGCCGCGATGCTCACTGTCGGTACGGCGGCGGCGCAGCCGATCTCGCCCGGGGACGGGCCGATACTCGGTCTCGGTGAGGGTTCCGGCAGCAGCGTGCCGGTCCCGGCGGGACCGGTGGCCACCGGCCACGCCGAAGCAGCCGAGTATGCCGAGAACAATCCCGACGTCGCGCCGGCGGGCAGTAACGACTTCTCGTGTGTGCCGTCCGAGGAGCATCCCCGCCCGGTGGTGCTCGCGCACGGCACCGATTCCGACGCGTACTCCGACTTCGCTGCGCTCTCACCGCTGCTCGCCGCATCGGGCTGGTGCGTGTTTGCACTGAACTACGGTCTCGCCGACGGCGCCGACGACTACGGCACGGGTGACATCCGGGTCTCCGCAGCACAGTTCGGCGACTTCGTCACCGAGGTACAGGGCGCCACCGGTGCGGAGGAGGTGGACGTCGTCGGATATTCGCAGGGAGCCACCGTCGCCCGGTACTACATCAACGAACTCGGTGGCGCCGAGGTCGTCGACCGATGGGTCGGAATGGCGTCACCCACCTACGGGGGCACCTTCTACGGAATCGGTGCGGCCGTCGCCACGCTGCCCGGAGCGACAGACATCGTCGAGGGCGAATTCTCCGTCGCGCTCGTGCAGCAACTCGAGGGATCGGAACTGCTCACCGAACTCAACACGCCCACCGACACCGTTGCCGGCGTGCGGTACACGACCATCGGAACCGCGGTCGACGAGGTCATCCAGCCCGCCGGCAACGTCGCACTGCGCGGGGAAGGCGCGACCAACTATGTCATCCAGGAGCTGTGCCCGCAGGATCTGACCGGTCACTTCAACATGGTCTACGACTCGTTCTCGCTGCAGCTCGCCCGGCACGTGCTCGATCCCGATCGGTACGCGCTCGGTGAATGCGACCCCGTCGCGCTCGGTACCGGCATCCCCGAACTGATCCTCCAGTCCAACACCTGACCGTGACGAGAGCCCGCACGGCGCGGTGATGCGGGTCGCACGGCACCGACTCCCTAGACTGTGGGAGGTCATCGCCGTCGAGAACTGGAGCAGCATCCGTGACATCCCCGCACAGTCCACACGCAGCGCACCCCACGTCCTCCCCGGTGGTGCTCTGACATGCGCGTGGTCTTCGCGGGAACACCGGAACCCGCCGTCCCGTCGTTGCTCCGCCTCATCGAGTCGTCGCGCCACGAGGTCGTCGCGGTGGTCACCCGCCCCGACACGACCGCCGGTCGCGGCCGGAAGGTCGTGCGATCGGCCGTGGGGCAGCTCGCCGACGAGCACGGCATCGAGGTGCTCACTCCGCGCACGCCGCACGACCCCGAGTTCGTCGCTCGGCTGACCGAGCTCGCACCCGACTGCTGCCCCGTGGTCGCCTACGGCGCCCTGATCCCGCAGCAGGTCCTGGACATCCCTGCTCACGGATGGGTGAACCTGCACTTCTCGTTGCTGCCCGCCTGGCGTGGCGCAGCACCGGTGCAGGCGGCGATCGCCGCCGGTGACGAGATCACCGGTGCAAGCACCTTCCGGCTCGAAGCCGGACTCGACACCGGGCCGGTCTACGGCGTCGTCACGGAGACGGTCCGTCCCACCGACACCGCCGGAGACCTGCTCGGCCGACTCGCGGAAGCGGGAGCCACGCTGCTCGAGTCCACCCTCGACGGACTCGAGGACGGCATCCTCACGCCCGCTCCCCAGCCGGCCGACGGTATCTCGCACGCTCCGAAGGTCACCGTCGAGGCGGCCCAGGTGCAGTGGACCCTGCCCGCGCACGTCGTCGACCGTGGGATCCGCGCGGTCACCCCGGCTCCGGGCGCGTGGACGATGATCGGCGACCTGCGAGTGAAGATCGGACCTGTGACGGTGACCGACGAGTCCCTCGAACCCGGTGAGCTCGAGATCCGCAAGGACGGTGTGCTCGTCGGTACCGCTACCGCGGCGGTGCGACTCGGGACGGTGCAGCCGCCCGGAAAGAAGGCGATGGCAGCCACGGACTGGGCGCGCGGCGCCCGTCTCGACCCGAAGGTGCGTGCGCGATGAGCGAGTCCGGTAGGCCCCCGCGGGGCAAGCGCGATCCGGGGGGACGCACTCCCGCCGGGCGCGGTGGGCGCAACAGCGGAGGGAAGCCGGGTCGCACCCCGGCGTCCGAGCACACCCGCCGCCCGCCGAAGCCGCACTCCGACCCCGCCCGCGTCGCCGCGCGGGACGTGCTGCGCGCGGTGCGCGAACGCGACGCGTACGCGAATCTCGTTCTGCCGTCGTTGCTGCGCGAGCGGCACCTCGATGCGCGCGACGCCGCCCTGGCCACCGAACTCACCTACGGCGCGGCCCGCGCACGGGGTCTGCTGGACGCGGTGATCGCCGACGCCGCCAACCGTCCCGTCGACGAGATCGACGGCGCGCTGCTCGACGTGTTGCGGCTGGGCGCCTACCAGCTGCTGCGCACACGCGTCGCGCCGCATGCCGCCGTCGCCACGAGCGTCGACCTGGTGCGAGCGGAATTCGGTTCCGGCCGAGCCGGATTCGTCAACGCCGTGTTGCGTCGTGTGGGGGAGCGGTCCGAGGACGAGTGGGTCGCACTGCTCGCCCCCGACCGGGAACGGGACCCGGTGGGGCACTTGGCGTTCCGGTACGCCCACCCCCTGTGGATCGCGCAGGCGTTCGCCCACGCGCTCGGCGCGGACGCCTCCGAGCTCGCCGACGTCCTCGCCGCCGACGACGCGCGCCCGATCGTCCATCTGGTCGCCCGGCCCGGTGTCATCACCGCCGAAGAACTCGCACTCGTCACCGGCGGTGAGATCGGTCCGTGGTCGCCGTACGCGGTGCATCTCGACCACGGCGATCCCGGCCGACTCGAACCGGTCAGGGAAGGAATGGCCGCCGTCCAGGACGAGGGAAGCCAGCTCGTCGCCCGCGCCCTCACCCTCGCGCCTCTCGAGGGAGAGGATCGGGGCCGCTGGCTCGACCTGTGCGCGGGACCGGGCGGAAAAGCGGCGCTGCTCGGCGCCATCGCGGCGATCGACGGATTCGCCGTCGACGCCGTCGAACCGGTCGAGCACCGTGCCGAACTGGTCCGCAAGACCGCCCGCGACCTGCCGGTAACCGTGCATGTCGCCGACGGCCGCGACCCGGGCCTCGAACCGGGATACGACCGCATCCTCGTCGACGCTCCCTGCACGGGTCTCGGTGCTCTGCGGCGGCGTCCCGAGGCGCGATGGCGGAGGCAACCGGGCGACGTCGCCGAACTCGTGCGGCTGCAGAAGGAACTGCTCGCGTCGGCGATCGGGCTGTTGCGTCCCGGCGGCGTGGTGCTCTACTCCACGTGCTCACCGCACGTGTCCGAGACGGTCGCCGTCGTGTCCGACGCGGTGCGCCGCCACGGCGTCGAGCAACTCGACACACGCGAACTCGTCCCCGGCGTGCCGGGGATCGGGGAGGGGCCGGGAGTCCAGCTGTGGCCGCACCGGCACGGCACCGACGCCATGTTCATGGCGGCGCTGCGTAGACCCGAGCACTGACCGAGGGGAGTCGCACTCCCGGACCGGTCGGGCGGAAGCCCCGCGCGCCGGCCCGCCGGTCCGAATAGGGTTCGGTCATGCCCGAGATCGTCACCTTGACCATGAACCCGGCGCTCGACGTCACGACCTTCACGGACGCGGTGGTGCCCACCCGCAAGCTCCGCTGTGACGAGCCGTTCTACGACGCCGGTGGAGGCGGAGTGAACGTCGCGAAGGTCGCGCGCGTGCTCGGTGCCTCGGCCGCCGCCGTCTATCCGGCCGGCGGTGCGCTGGGCGAGCAGATGAGCGGTCTGCTCGACGACGACGGCGTCGAAGAGCACATCGTCCCCATCGCGGGGTCCACCCGCGAGTGCTTCACGGCGATCGACCGCAGGAGCGGTCAGGAATATCGCTTCGTCACGCCCGGCCCCGAGCTGACGAGTGAGGAGCAGGAGCGTTGCCTGGCGACGCTCGAGAAGGTCGCCGAAGGTGCGAAGTACGTGGTGGCGAGTGGCAGCTTTCCGCCCGGAGTCCCCGGAACCTTCGTGCGCCGCATCGCCGCGGCTGCCCGGGAAGCCGGCGCCCGCTTCGTCCTCGACTCGTCGGGTGATGCGCTGACCAGCATCGATTCGGGGGTCTTCCTCGTCAAACCGAGCCTGGACGAGCTGTGCGAGTGGACCGGGCGGGAGCTGGACACCGGCGACGAGCAGATCGCGGCCGCACGGGCGCTCGTCACCGCCGGTGTCACGGAGATCGTCGTCGTCTCGCTCGGCGCGGACGGCGCGATCATGGTGACCGCCGACGAGGCCGTGCGGGTACCGGCCCTGGCGGCCAAAGTGCGCAGTGCCGTCGGAGCCGGTGACAGCATGGTCGCAGGTCTCGTCGTGGGGCTGCTGCAGGAACGGTCGCTGCGCGACGCACTGGCACTCGGGATCGCCTGCGGTACGGCCGCTCTCCTCACCGCGGGTAGTCAGGTCTGCCGCCGCGAGGACATCGACCGCTTCGACGCCCTCGCTCGCGCGGTCTGACCCTCGCGCGGTCTGACCCTCGCGCGGTCCGAGCACTGCCGTTCACGGTGGACGCGCGCGGATCCCGGGTGCGGGCATTCCCGGGGTGTGCGGCTACGGGCTGTGTGGTCCGATGCAGGTCCGACCCGGTGGAGAGCGCCGACTAGACTCGTCGGTTGTGGCCCACCCGATGATCGCTCCGTCCATCCTGTCCGCGGATTTCGCTCGTCTCGCCGACGAGGCGCAGGCCGTCGCCGGTGCCGACTGGCTCCACGTCGACGTCATGGACGCTCATTTCGTTCCGAACCTCACGCTCGGTCTCCCGGTCGTCGAGTCGCTGCTGAAGGCGACCGACATCCCGCTCGACTGCCACCTGATGATCGAGAATCCCGGCCGGTGGGCGCCGCCCTACGCCGAAGCGGGTGCGCACAACGTCACCTTCCACGCCGAGGCCACCGACGATCCGGTCGCAGTGGCCCGCGACATCCGCGCAGCCGGCGGCAAGGCCGGGTTGTCGGTCAAGCCCGGTACCCCCATCGAGCCCTATCTCGAGATCCTGAAGGAATTCGACACGCTGCTCGTGATGAGCGTCGAACCGGGCTTCGGTGGTCAATCCTTCATTCCCGACGTCCTCGACAAGGCCCGTCAGGTCCGTCGTCTCGTCGATTCGGGCGAGCTCCGCCTGCTCGTGGAGATCGACGGAGGCATCAACGCCGACACCATCGAAGCCGCCGCCGAAGCGGGTGTGGACTGCTTCGTCGCCGGGTCCGCCGTCTACGGTGCCGCCGATCCCGGCGAGGCGGTCCGCAAGTTGCGGGCGCAGGCCGGGGCTTCGTCCCCGCACCTGACGCTCGCGCCGTGACCGCGCCCGAGATCGCCGAAGCCCTCCAGTTCGCGCTCGACGCCTCCGAGGCCGTGCGGGGCACGACCAGCCCCAACCCGCCGGTCGGTGCGGTGATCCTCGACGCGGACGGCGCGGTGGCGGGTATCGGTGCCACCGCACCGCCCGGCGGCCCGCACGCCGAGGTGCGAGCACTCGTGGCAGCGGGGGAGCGTGCCCGGGGCGGTACCGCGGTGGTCACTCTCGAGCCGTGCAATCACACCGGCCGCACCGGACCGTGCGCGCAGGCTCTCGTCGATGCGGGGATCGCCACGGTCTACTACTCGGTCGCCGACCCGAATCCCGTCGCCGGCGGGGGAGCCGACACGCTCCGCGCCGCGGGCGTCACCGTGCATCCCGGTCTCGGTGCCGAAGCCGTCACCCGCGGACCGCTGCGGGCATGGCTGCATCGGCAACGTACCGGCCGGCCGCACGTGACGTGGAAGTACGCCGCGTCGATGGACGGCCGCAGCGCGGCCGCCGATGGCACGAGCAAGTGGATCTCCGGCCCCGAATCGCGGGCACGAGTGCACGACCAGCGCAGTCGGCTCGACGCCATCATCGTCGGCACCGGCACCGTGCTCGCCGACGATCCCTGGCTCACCGCCCGCCTGCCCGACGGGGAACTCGCACCCCACCAGCCCCTGCGGGTGGTCGTCGGTATGCGTGAGATCCCAACCTCCGCACGGGTTCTCGACGACTCTGCACCGACGCTGGTGCTACGCACCCATGACCTCGGTGCGGTACTCGCCGCGCTCGACGACCGGCCCGACGTGCTGGTCGAGGGCGGACCCCGACTCGCAGGTGCGTTCCTCGCGGCGGGGTGCGTCGACCGCGTCCAGGCGTACCTGGCGCCCGTCGTGCTCGGAGCCGGCGAGGCCGCCGTCGAGGACGCAGGCGTGGGCACGATCGCGGACGCGCTACGGTTCCGCCGGGAACGCGTCGAGACGGTCGGCTCGGACATTCTGTTGACCCTCGTCCCGGACCGGGACAACTGAATCGGACCCGGTCACGGATCGGGAGCTAAGGAGCGGAACATGTTCACGGGCATCGTCGAGGAACTCGGTGAGATCGTGGCGAAGGAGAGCCTCGCCGACGCGGCGCGCTTCACCGTGCGCGGACCGTTGGTCACCTCCGACGCCAAGCACGGCGATTCGATCGCGGTCAACGGGGTGTGCCTGACGGTCGTCGACGTCCTCGACGGAGACTCCTTCACCGCCGATGTGATGCAGGAGACGCTCGACCGTTCGTCGCTCGGGCAGCTCACGCTCGGCAGCTCCGTCAACCTCGAACGTGCCGCGGCTCTGAACAGCCGGCTCGGCGGTCACCTGGTGCAGGGCCACGTCGACGCCACGGGCGCCGTCGTCTCCCGCACGCCCTCGGAGAACTGGACGGTCGTGCGCATCTCCCTCCCGGCCGAGATCTCCCGCTACGTCGTCGAAAAGGGCTCGATCACCGTCGACGGTGTCTCACTGACGGTCTCGGATCTCGGTGGGGAACCGGGTGGCGAGTGGTTCGAGATCTCGCTCATCCCCACCACCCTGTCGCTGACCACCCTCGGCACCGCCGAACCGGGCACCCTGGTCAACCTCGAGGTCGACGTGATCGCCAAGTACGTGGAGCGCCTGCAGAACGCGCGTTGAGGCGTCGTAGTGTGGAGATCGACAATGGACGCGGAGCACGAGTCGTCCGGATACGAGAGTTGGAGTCCAGGGAAGTGACGAGGTTCGACACCATCGAGCGCGCGGTCGCCGATATCGCCGCCGGTAAGGCGGTCGTCGTGGTCGACGACGAGGACCGTGAAAACGAGGGCGACCTCATCTTCGCCGCAGAGAAGGCGACGCCCGAACTCGTGGCGTTCATGGTCCGCTACACGTCCGGGTACCTGTGCGTGCCCCTGGACGGGGAGGACTGCGACCGTCTCGGGCTTCCTCCCATGTACAGCGTCAACCAGGACAAGCACGGCACCGCCTACACGGTCACCGTCGACGCGAAGGAAGGCATCGGCACGGGCATCTCCGCGTCCGACCGCGCCGCCACCATGCGACTGCTCGCCGACCCGACCACCACCGCCCAGGACTTCACACGTCCCGGCCACGTGGTGCCGCTGCGGGCCAAGGAGGGCGGCGTCCTGCGCCGGCCCGGCCACACCGAGGCGGCCGTCGACCTCGCCCGCATGGCCGACCTGCGACCGGCCGGCGTCATCTGCGAGATCGTCTCGCAGAAGGACGAAGGCGAGATGGCCCGCACCGCCGAGCTGCGGGTCTTCGCCGACGAACATGAGCTCGCCCTGATCTCGATCGCCGATCTCATCGCGTGGCGCCGTAAGCACGAGAAGCACGTCGTGCGTGTCGCGGAGGCCCGCATCCCCACCCGGTACGGCGATTTCACGGCCGTCGGCTACCAGAGCATCTACGACGAGGTCGAACACGTCGCGCTCGTCCGCGGCGACATCGCCGGTCCGGACGGCGACGGCTCCGACGTGCTCGTACGCGTGCACTCCGAATGCCTCACCGGCGACGTCTTCGGGTCGCTGCGCTGCGACTGCGGTCCGCAGCTCGACGCCGCCCTCGAGATGGTCGCCGAGGAAGGCCGTGGCGTCGTCCTCTACATGCGCGGCCACGAGGGGCGCGGCATCGGCCTGATGCACAAGCTGCAGGCCTACCAGCTGCAGGACTCCGGCTCCGACACCGTCGACGCCAACCTCCAGCTCGGCCTGCCCGCCGACGCTCGCGATTACGGCATCGGTGCGCAGATCCTCGTCGATCTCGGCATCTCGTCGATGCGGTTGCTGACCAACAACCCGGCCAAGCGTGTCGGTCTCGACGGCTACGGCCTGCAGATCACCGAACGTGTCCCGATGCCGCTGCGCGCGAACCGCGAGAACATCTCGTACCTGCGCACCAAGCGCGATCGCATGGGCCACGACCTGATCGGTCTCGACGAGTTCGACGAGGGAGACGCCTGATGAGCGGCGAGGGCCTGCCCGACCTGCAGCTCGCCGACGCCGCGGGCCTGAGCCTCGCGATCGTCGCCGGTCGCTGGCACACCGAGATCTCCGACGCGCTCATCGCCGGCGCCCAACGGGTCGCCGAGCAGGCAGGCGTCACCGACGTCACGCTCGAGCGCGTTGCGGGAGCCATCGAGCTCCCCGTCGTCGCGCAGCAGTTGGCGCGCACCCACGACGCGGTCGTCGCGCTCGGCGTGGTGATCCGCGGCGGCACACCGCACTTCGAGTACGTGTGCGACGCCGTGACCTACGGCCTGACCCGGATCGCGCTCGACGAGGGCACCCCCGTGGGCAACGGTGTTCTCACCACCGACACCGAACAGCAGGCCCGCGACCGCGCCGGTCTGCCCGGCTCCGCGGAGGACAAGGGCGGACAGGCCTGTGCGGCCGCGCTCGACACCGCCGTGACGCTGCAGCGGCTGCGGAAGGTGGCGCGTTGACCCGCGACGAGACCGGCCGGGATCTGGAAGTACGCCCGCAGAAGATGCGGCGCTGGGTCGTCGTGGCGGCCGTCGTCGTCCTTGCCGCGCACATCTTCGCGGCGCTGGTACTCCGCGGGGGCGGCGACACCGGGGTGAACCTGCGGTTCGTCGACCAGATCGCGATCCTCGCCATCGGCATCATGCTCACCGGGGGCGTCCTGTTGTTCACCCGGCCGCGGTTGCGTGCCGGGGCGGAGGGAGTATCCGTCCGCAACGTCGTGGCCGAACGACACATCCCGTGGACCGACGTGCGTGGGTTGTTCTTCGACCACGGGGCGCCCTGGGCGCGCCTCGAACTGCCGTTCGACGAGTACGTGCCCGTCGTCGCCATCCAGGCGCGCGACGGGGAACTCGCCGTGAACGCACTCGAGCGTTTCCGCGAACTCGAGTCCTATTACACCGGCGGAGCCGTCAGGCGCGACGACGACGGGGGAGCCGTCAGGGGCGACGACGACGGCTGAGCCGTCAGGGGCGACGACTAGCCTGGACCTGTGCCCGACCCCTCGACATATCGCCCCGCCCCCGGCTCCGTTCCCACGGAGCCGGGGGTCTACAAGTTCCGCGATCCGCACGGCCGGGTCGTCTACGTCGGCAAGGCGAAGAACCTTCGCTCCCGTCTGAACTCGTACTTCGCCGACATCGCCTCGTTGCATCCGCGCACCCGTCAGATGGTGACCACCGCGGGCCGGGTCGAGTGGACGGTGGTGCGCACCGAGGTCGAGGCACTCCAGCTCGAGTACAACTGGATCAAGGAGTTCGACCCGCGCTTCAACGTCCGCTACCGCGACGACAAGACCTATCCGATGCTCGCGGTCACGTTGAACGAGGAATATCCCCGGCTGTTCGTCTACCGCGGGCCGCGCCGTAAGGGCGTGCGCTATTTCGGCCCCTACTCGCACGCCTGGGCGATCCGCGAGACCCTCGATCTGCTGTTGCGGGTGTTCCCGTCGCGCACGTGCTCGGCCGGGGTCTTCAAGCGGCACGCGCAGATCGGCCGTCCGTGCCTGCTCGGCTACATCGACAAGTGCTCCGCGCCCTGCGTCGGGCGCGTGTCCGCCGAGGAGCACCGTCGCATCGTCGAGGACTTCTGCGACTTCCTCGCCGGACGCACCGACAAACTGGTACGCGACGTCGAGAAGCGGATGCAGGCCGCGGCGGAGGAACTCGACTTCGAGACCGCCGCCCGCCTGCGCGACGACCTCGGGGCGCTGCGCAAGGCCCTCGAGAAGCAGGCGGTCGTGCTCGGCGACGGCACCGACGCCGACCTCGTGGCCTTCGCAGGCGACGACCTCGAGGTGGCCGTGCAGGTCTTCCACGTGCGTGGCGGGCGCGTGCGCGGTCAGCGTGGCTGGGTCGTCGAGAAGTCCGGTGACGTGCTCGATCGTCCCGAGGACCGCGACGTCGAGGGCGTCGAGGCTGTCGAGGGAACGGACGACGCCGAAGAGCTCTCCCTGCTCGTCGAGCAGTTCCTCACCCAGTTCTACGGTGAGGAGGCCGCGCTCGACAGCGGCGACACCGACGCGACCAGCGCCGTGCCGCGCGAGGTGCTCGTCCCCGCTCTGCCGCCGGATCCGGACGAGATGAGCCGCTGGCTCGGGCGCCTGCGGGGTGGTCCCGTGCGTCTGCGCATCCCGCAGCGCGGCGACAAGAAGGCCCTGGCCGACACGGTCGAGCGCAACGCCAAGGAAGCCCTCGCCCAGCACAAGCTGCGGCGCGCCGGCGACTTCAATGCTCGCTCGGCGGCCTTGCAGGGCATCCAGGACGCCCTCGACCTCGACTCGGCGCCGCTGCGCATCGAATGTGTCGACATCAGCCACGTGCAAGGCACCGATGTCGTCGCCTCACTGGTGGTGTTCGAGGACGGGTTGCCGCGCAAGTCCGACTACCGGCACTACGCCATCAAGGAGGCGGCCGGAGACGGGCGCAGCGACGACGTCGCCTCGATCGCGGAGGTGACGCGTCGACGCTTCCTCCGTCACAACCGCGACGTGGCGCGACAGACGGATGCGGCCGAACCTGCGTCCGACGACGGCAACGGCGGGGATCTCGCGCCCGAGGCAGCACTGGACCCGGCGACGGGCCGCCCCCGGCGGTTCGCCTATCCGCCGAACCTGTTCGTCGTCGACGGTGGTGCACCGCAGGTCGCGGCCGCGGCGGAGGTCCTCGACGAACTCGGCATCACCGATGTCGCCGTCGTCGGACTCGCGAAGCGTCTCGAAGAGGTGTGGGTGCCGGGAGAGGAGGATCCGGTGATCCTTCCGCGCACCAGCGAGTCGCTGTTCCTGCTGCAGCGCATCCGCGACGAAGCGCACCGTTTCGCCATCGGCTACCACCGGAGCAAGCGGTCCAAGCGGATGACGGCATCCGCCCTCGACGGGGTTCGTGGCCTCGGCGACACCCGGCGTAAGGCCCTGGTCACCCATTTCGGGTCCGTTGCACGGTTGCGGGAGGCGAGCGTCGAGGAGATCACCGCGGTACCCGGCATCGGGCAGGCCACCGCGCGTGCCGTGCTCGAAGCGCTGCGGGACGACACGCCGCCACCGGCCGCACCACGGCAGGACGGTACCGACGCGCCGGCGGTCGCGGATGCGGGCGACACGCCGGTAGGCGATGATGGCTCCGTCGGCGTGTCGGGTGTACGAGCGGAGTCGGAACAGTGACCGAAGTGGGTCGGATCCCGGGAACGGCGGACGGTTCGGAGTCGGGAGTCGACGGTGAGAGGCCGGCACAGGCCGAGGTCATCGTCGTCACCGGCCTGTCCGGGGCAGGGCTGAGTACCGCGGCGACCGCACTCGAGGACCTCGGGTGGTACGTGGCGGAGAACCTTCCGCCCCAGCTGATGCTGTCCATGATCGATCTCGCGGTGCAGGCCGAGCCTCCTCTGCAACGTCTCGCCGTGGTGATGGATGTGCGCAGCCGGCTGTTCACCGGCGACCTCGAACGTGTCGTCACCGACCTCGCGGCCCGTCCGGTCAACACCCGTGTGCTGTTCCTCGAAGCAGCCGACTCGGTGCTCGTCCGGCGGTTCGAACAGGTGCGCCGCAGTCATCCGCTGCAATCCGACACGGCCGACCGCACGCTCACCGACGGTATCGCCGTCGAACGCGAGCAACTCGCTCCCGTCAAGGCCGCCGCCGACCTCGTGATCGACACGTCCGCCCTGTCGGGACCCGACCTGCGCCGCAAGATCGAAGCGGCCTTCGGCGACGCCGCGTCCGACACCATCCGGGTGACCGTGGAGTCGTTCGGCTTCAAGTACGGCCTGCCCATGGACTCCGACGTCGTGTGCGACGTGCGGTTCCTGCCGAACCCCCACTGGATCGCCGAACTGCGACCGCATACCGGGCAGGAGCCCGCGGTGCGCGACTATGTACTGTCCCGCGACGGTGCCGAGGACTATCTCGCCACCTATCACCGGCTGCTCGATCTGACGACGGCCGGTTACCGCCGGGAGGGGAAGCGCTACATGACGATCGCAGTGGGCTGCACGGGAGGGAAACACCGGAGCGTGGCGATGGCAGAGGCCCTCGCCGCACGCCTCGAGCAGGCACCGGATCTCACGGTGAACGTGGTGCACCGGGATCTGGGGCGCGAGTGAACTCCGACGAGGCTCCGAACCCCGACGCGGTTTCGAACTCCGACGAGGCCATATCCGGACCTGCGATCACGGCTCTCGGTGGCGGACACGGCCTGTACGCGACCCTCAGCGCCGTACGGCGTCTCACCGAGCGGGTCACCGCCGTGGTGACCGTCGCCGACGACGGCGGATCCTCCGGGCGGCTGCGCGCCGAACTCGGCGTCGTCCCACCCGGTGATCTGCGCATGGCCCTCGCCGCGCTCGCCGGTCCGGACGACGAGGTCCGGGTGTGGACCGAGACCGTGCAGCACCGTTTCGGGGGGACGGGTGCGCTCGCCGGGCATTCCGTCGGCAACCTGATCCTCGCCGGGCTCGCCGAGGTGGCCGGCGACACCGTCACCGCGCTCGACATGCTCGCCCGCGTCCTCGACGTGCGCGGCCGTGTCCTGCCCATGTCGCCGATCCCGCTCGACATCGAGGCCGACGTGTCGGGACTCGAATCCGACCCGCGGGTGAGCCGGTGCATCCGTGGGCAGGTCGCGGTGGCGACCACCCCCGGCAAGGTGCGCAGGGTCCGCCTGATCCCCGCCGATCCGCCGGCCTGCCCGTCCGCGCTCGACGCGGTCTGCGAGGCCGACCTCGTGGTGCTCGGCCCCGGATCGTGGTTCTCGAGCGTCATCCCGCACGTGCTCGTCCCGGACCTGCACGAGGCGCTGGTCCACACGAAGGCGCTCAAGGTACTCGTGCTCAACCTCGCGGCGGAGCCGGGGGAGACCGCCGGATTCTCCGCCGAGCGTCACCTGCACGTTCTCGCCCAGCACGCACCCGATTTCCGTGTCGACCACGTCGTCGTGGATGCTGCCTCGGTACCGGAAGGACGCGAGCGCGAGCACCTGAGCCGGTCCGCGGCCCGATTCGGCGCGGACGTCTCGTTCGTCGACGTCGCGGAGACCGGTACGCATCGACACGACCCCGCCAAGTTGGCAGGGGCACTGGAAACATGTCTGTCCTCGCGCCGTGGAAACCGTGCCGCACGCGGGGACGGGAGGGAGAGCGTCTCGTGGCAATGACAGCGGAGGTCAAGGACGAGCTGAGCAGGTTGTCGGTCACCAGGATCAGCAACCGCAAGGCCGAGGTGTCCGCCCTCCTGCGCTTCGCCGGGGGATTGCACATCGTCGCCGGACGGGTGGTCGTCGAGGCCGAAGTGGACCTCGGTTCGATCGCCCGCCGTCTCCGCCGCGAGATCTTCGAGCTCTACAGCTATCCCGCCGAGATCCAGGTGCTCGGCGCGGGCGGACTGCGCAAGAGCTCCCGGTACGTCGTCCGGGTCGCCAAGGACGGTGAGGCGCTGGCCCGCCGCACCGGTCTGCTCGACGGCCGGGGACGACCCGTACGCGGCCTGCCGGCGCAGGTGGTCGGCGGCAGCGTCTCCGACTCCGCCGCGGCCTGGCGGGGGGCGTTCCTCGCGCACGGCTCGCTCACCGAACCGGGCAGGTCCTCGGCCCTCGAGGTCAGCTGTCCCGGCCCGGAGGCCGCCCTCGCGCTCGTCGGTGCGGCCCGCAGGCTCGGCGTCACCGCCAAGGCGCGCGAGGTGCGCGGCGCCGACCGCGTCGTGATCCGAGACGGCGAGGCCATCGGCGCGCTGCTCACCCACATGGGCGCCCAGGACACCCGCCTGGTCTGGGAGGAACGCCGCATGCGCCGGGAAGTGCGCGCGACCGCGAACCGCCTCGCCAATTTCGACGACGCCAATCTGCGCCGGTCCGCACGCGCCGCAGTGGCAGCCGCGGCGCGGGTCGAACGGGCGTTGGCGATCCTGGGAGAGGACGTGCCCGACCACCTCGCCGCCGCCGGATCGCTGCGCGTGCAGCACCGCCAGGCGTCCCTCGAGGAACTCGGACAGCTCGCGGACCCGCCGATGACCAAGGACGCCGTGGCAGGGAGGATCCGCCGCCTGCTGTCTATGGCGGATCGACGGGCGAAGGAACTCGGTATCCCCGACACGGAGTCGGCCGTCACCGCTGAGTTGCTGGACGAGGCGTAGCGGGGCACGCTGGGAACGGAGTTCGCGCCACGACAGGGCGGCTCCCACCGCACGACCACAGCCCACTAGGGTAGGGGTCACACCAGCACAATCATCGAAA
Organism: Rhodococcus sp. As11; assembly: GCF_048957735.1. Lineage (NCBI taxonomy): Bacteria > Bacillati > Actinomycetota > Actinomycetes > Mycobacteriales > Nocardiaceae > Rhodococcus > Rhodococcus sp. As11. The sequence continues at coordinate 136,964 of NZ_JARDJE010000004.1, read as the reverse complement.
TTTCAGGGCAAAGGAGCTTCACTGTGACTGTCCGCGTAGGCGTGAACGGATTCGGACGCATCGGGCGTAACTTCTTCCGTGCGGTCGAGGCGCAGAAGGCGCTCGGCACCACCGACATCGAGATCGTCGCCGTCAACGATCTCACCGACAACGACACTCTCGCGACGCTCCTGAAGTACGACTCGATCCTGGGTCGCCTCGACAAGGACGTGCGTGTCGAGGGCGACTACATCATCGTCGGCGAGCAGAAGATCAAGGCTCTCGAGATCAAGGAAGGCCCCTCCGCGCTGCCCTGGGGCGACCTGGGTGTCGATGTCGTCGTCGAATCCACCGGCATCTTCACCAACGCTGCCAAGGCCAAGGGTCACCTCGACGCCGGTGCCAAGAAGGTCATCATCTCGGCGCCCGCCACCGACGAGGACATCACCATCGTCATGGGCGTCAACCACGACAAGTACGACGGCACGCAGAACATCATCTCGAACGCCTCGTGCACCACGAACTGCCTCGGCCCCCTCGCCAAGGTGCTGAACGACGAGTTCGGCATCGAGAAGGGTCTGATGACCACGATCCACGCGTACACCCAGGATCAGAACCTCCAGGACGCGCCGCACAAGGATCTGCGTCGCGCCCGCGCCGCCGCCCTGAACATCGTGCCCACGGGCACCGGCGCCGCCAAGGCCATCGGCCTGGTGCTCCCCGAACTGCTCGGCAAGCTCGACGGCTACGCGCTGCGCGTCCCGGTCCCGACCGGTTCGGTCACCGACCTCACCGCGACCCTCACCAAGAAGGCCACCGCCGACGAGGTCAATGCCGCGCTGAAGGCCGCTGCCGAGGGCCCGCTGAAGGGCATCCTGAAGTACAACACCGACCCGATCGTGTCCTCGGACATCGTCACCGACCCGCACTCGTCGATCTTCGACGCGCCGCTGACCAAGGTCATCGACGAGCAGGTCAAGGTGGTCTCCTGGTACGACAACGAGTGGGGCTACTCGAACCGTCTGGCAGACCTCATCGGTCTCGTCGGCAAGTCCCTCTGACACTCGCAGAACAGGACATCCGAACAGTGGCAGTTCAGACCCTGAAGGATCTGCTCGACGCCGGTGTCGAGGGCCGTGGCGTGCTCGTGCGCTCCGACCTCAACGTCCCGCTCGACGGCGAGACGATCACCGACGCCGGCCGCATCCTCGCGTCCGCGCCCACCATCCGCACGCTGGCGGAGGCCGGGGCCAAGGTCGTCGTGACCGCGCACCTCGGCCGCCCCGAGGGCGAGCCGGATCCGAAGTACTCACTCGCGCCCGTCGCGGCGAAGCTCGGTGAGGTTCTCGGGCGCAATGTCCAGCTCGCCGGCGACGTCGTCGGGCAGGACGCGCTCGCACGCTCCGAAGGCCTGACCGACGGCGACATCCTCCTCCTCGAGAACGTCCGGTTCGACGCTCGCGAGACCAGCAAGGACGACGCCGAGCGGCTCGCCTTCGCCCGCGAACTCGTCGAGCTCGTCGGCGACGACGGCGCGTTCGTCTCCGACGGCTTCGGTGTCGTGCACCGCAAGCAGGCGTCGGTCTACGACGTCGCGACGCTGCTTCCGCACTACGCGGGCGGTCTCGTCGCGGCCGAGGTCGAGGTGCTCGCCAAGCTCACCACCGACACCGAGCGGCCCTATGCCGTGGTGCTCGGCGGCTCGAAGGTCTCCGACAAGCTCGGGGTCATCGAGGCACTTGCGCCCAAGGTCGACACGCTCGTCATCGGTGGCGGCATGTGCTTCACCTTCCTTGCCGCGCAGGGTTGTCCGGTCGGCACGTCGCTGCTCGAGGAGTCGATGATCGACACCTGCAAGCAGCTGCTCGAGCGGTTCGGCGACGTCATCCACATCCCGCAGGACGTTGTGGTGGCCGACAAGTTCGCGGCCGACGCACAGTCGCAGACCGTCGCGGCCGACTCCATCCCGGACGGATGGATGGGCCTCGACATCGGACCGGAATCCGTGCAGCGCTTCGCCTCGCTCCTCGGCTCCGCGAAGACGGTGTTCTGGAACGGCCCGATGGGCGTGTTCGAGTTCGAGAACTTCGCGGCAGGCACGAAGGGTGTCGCGGAGGCGATCATCGAAGCCACCGGAAAGGGCGCGTTCAGCGTCGTCGGCGGCGGCGACTCCGCTGCGGCCGTGCGGTCGCTCGGACTCGGTGAGGACCGTTTCTCGCACATCTCCACCGGTGGCGGCGCCTCCCTCGAATACCTCGAGGGCAAGGAACTGCCCGGCATCTCGGTTCTGGAGGGCTGACGGGAATGGCACGGACACCGCTCATCGCGGGCAACTGGAAGATGAACCTCAACCACCTCGAGGCCATCGCTCTGGTGCAGAAGATCGCGTTCACCCTTCCCGAGAAGTACCTCGAGAAGGTCGACGTGACGGTCATCCCGCCGTTCACCGACATCCGCTCGGTGCAGACGCTCGTCGAGGGCGACAAGCTCGGCATCACCTACGGGGCGCAGAATCTGTCGGTCCACGACTCCGGCGCCTACACCGGAGAGATCTCCGGCGCGATGCTCGCCAAGCTCGGCTGCACCTACGTGGTGGTCGGGCACTCGGAGCGTCGCACCCTGCACGGTGAGACCGACGAGATCGTCCGCGACAAGGCCAAGGCCGCGCTTCGGCACGGCCTCACGCCGATCGTCTGCATCGGCGAAGGTCTCGACGTCCGCGAAGCGGGCAACCACGTCGAATACAACGTCGAGCAGTTGAAGAACTCGCTCGCCGGTCTGTCCGCCGACGAGATCGCGAAGATCGTCGTCGCGTACGAGCCGGTCTGGGCCATCGGCACGGGCAAGGTCGCCTCGGCGGCCGACGCCCAGGAGGTGTGCGCCGCGGTGCGCACCACCCTTGCCGAGCTGGCCTCGCCCGAGGTCGCGGCGTCGGTCCGCGTCCTGTACGGCGGGTCGGTCAACGCCAAGAACGTCGGCGAGCTCATCGCTCAGTCCGATGTCGACGGTGGTCTCGTGGGAGGCGCTTCCCTCAAGGCCGACGAGTTCGCTCAGCTGTCGGCGATCGCCGCAGGCGGTCCGCTGCTCTGAGCGACGAACATCGCGGTGGAGTGCAGGATCTCGTCGAGATCCTGCACTCCACCGCTTTTCGCCTCTGTACGCAGATTTCCCGCCCGGCCTCGTGCTCGCAGCGACCCTCACCGGCACACCCACGCCGTCGTCCCACGACGAGCGGGTAAGCTGACGCCGACGTCGCCCACCATCCGAAGGACATCGAACACCGACATGGAACTGTTCCTGGACATCCTCCTGATCGTCACGAGCCTGCTGCTCATCCTGCTGGTGCTGCTGCACCGCGGTAAGGGCGGTGGTCTGTCCAGCCTGTTCGGTGGCGGAGTCCAGTCCAATCTCTCGGGCTCGACGGTGGCGGAGAAGAACCTCGACCGTCTCACCGTCTTCACCGGCATCATCTGGGTGATCGCGATCCTCGGCATCGGACTGCAGATCAAGTTCAGCTGATCCGACCGGGGCGCACGGCCGCGTGCGCGGTCGCGCACCGGCCACGAGGCACACATACTGGCCGTATGACGGACGCTGTGCCTACATCTGCGACAGAACCTCTCCGCGAGGACATCCGCCTGCTCGGCGGCATCCTCGGCAACGTCATCCGCGAGCAGGCGGGAGCCGACACCTTCGACCTGGTCGAATCGGCCCGGGTGGAGAGCTTCCGGATCCGGCGCTCCGAGATCGACCGCACCGCACTCGCCGACCGCTTCGCCGGCGTCGCCACCGACGACCTGCTTCCCGTCGCCCGCGCGTTCAGTCATTTCGGTCTGCTCGCCAATCTCGCCGAGGATCTGCACCGCGAACGACGCCGCGCCCTGCACGTGCGGGCAGGCGACCCGCCGCAGGACAGCAGTCTCGCCGCCACCTACGCCAAGCTCGACGCGGCCGGCCCGAGCCTGGACGTCGGCACCGTGACCGACGCGCTGTCCTCCGCCCTCGTCGCTCCTGTCATCACCGCTCATCCCACCGAGACCCGGCGGCGCACGGTCTTCGACGTGCAGACCGCCGTCACCGACCTCATGCGGCGCCGGGAGAAGACCGACGACCCCGCCGCGCTCGAGGAGATCGACCGTGCGCTCTACCGGCACATCCTCACCCTCTGGGACACCGCGCTCATCAGGCTTGCGCGGCTGCGGATCAGCGACGAGGTCGACAACGGTCTGCGCTACTACGACCTCGCGCTGTTCGACGTCGTGCCCGCTCTCAACGCCGAAGTGCGCCGCGAACTCCGGCGACGCTGGCCCGACGCCGCGGTGCTCACCGAGCCGCTGGTGCGGCCCGGCACCTGGATCGGTGGCGACCGCGACGGCAACCCCAACGTCGACGGGGAAGTCGTCACCACCGCCGCGAATCGTGCCTGCGAGACCGCGCTGCGTCATCACCTCACCGAACTCGCGGCGCTCGAACGCGAACTGTCGATGTCCGAACGCACCGCGACCATCAGCGGTGCCCTGAAGAAACTCGCCGACGACTCGGGCGACGAGGATCCCGCGCACAGTGACGAGCCGTACCGGCGTGCCGTGCACGGCATCCGCGCTCGCCTCACCGCGGCCGCGGAACGGTTGCTGCCCGGCGTCGACCTGCCCCACACGGTGCGCATCCCGTGCGAACCGTATCCTCACCCGGCCCGCCTGCACACCGACCTGAACATCGTCGACGCATCCTTGCGTGCGGGTGGTGCCGCGGTGATCGCCGACGACCGGCTCGCCCACCTGCGCAGCGCCGTCGAGGTCTTCGGGTTCCACCTCGCACCGCTCGACCTGCGGCAGAACTCCGAGGTACACGAGAACGTCGTCGCCGAACTGCTCTCCTGGGCGGGGGTCACCGACCGCTATCGCGATCTGCCGGAAGACCAGAAGGTCGCGCTCCTCACCGCGGAACTGCGGATTCGCCGCCCGCTCACCGCCGCCGATGCGCACCTGTCGGACGAGACCGCGAAAGAACTCGGCATCCTGCGTGCCGCCGCCGAAGTGGTCCGCCGCATCGGACCGGCCGCCATCGAGCACTACATCATCAGCATGTGCACCTCGGTGTCCGACCTGCTCGAGGTCGAGGTACTGCTCAAGGAGGTCGGCCTGCTCGACCTCGACCGCGGCTATCCGCGCAGCACGGTGCAGGTCATCCCGCTCTTCGAGACGATCGACGACCTGCGCGGCGGCGCTGCCACGCTGACCGCGGCCCTCGCCGTGCCCGAGTTCCGCAGCCTCGTCGACGGGCACGACGGCCTGCAGGAGATCATGCTCGGGTACTCCGACTCCAACAAGGACGGCGGCTATCTCGCCGCCAACTGGGCGCTCTACCGCGCGGAACTCGACCTCGTCGACGCGGCTCGCACCGCCGGGATCCGGCTGCGTCTGTTCCACGGTCGCGGCGGTACCGTCGGCCGCGGTGGCGGACCGAGCTACGACGCCATCCTCGCCCAGCCGCCAGGAGCGGTTCAGGGATCGTTGCGCCTCACCGAGCAGGGTGAGGTCATCGCCGCGAAGTACCGCGAACCGGTGCTCGCCCGCCGCAATCTCGAAGCGCTCGTCTCGGCGACACTGGAATCGAGCCTGCTCGACGTCGAAGGCCTCGGAAAGGACGCACCGGAGGCCTACCGGATCCTCGACGAACTCGCCGACCTGGCCCGCGCCGCGTACAGCCGCCTGGTCCACGAGACGCCGGGCTTCGTCGAGTACTTCACCACGGCGACACCGGTCTCGGAGATCGGGGCGCTCAACATCGGCAGCCGTCCTGCCTCCCGCAAGCAGACAAAGGCGATCAGCGACCTGCGGGCCATCCCGTGGGTGCTCTCCTGGACGCAGAGCCGTGTGATGCTCCCCGGCTGGTACGGCACCGGAACGGCCGTGCACGACTGGGTATCCGGCGATCCGGACCGATTGGCAACTCTGCAGGATCTCTACCGACGCTGGCCCTTCTTCCGTTCGGTGTTGTCGAACATGGCGCAGGTGCTCGCCAAGTCCGATCTCGGCCTGGCCGCCCGGTACTCCGAACTCGTCGACGACACCGAACTGCGTGAGCGGGTGTTCGGCAGCATCGTCGACGAGCACGCCCGCACCGTCGTCGCCTACGAGCTGATCACGGGGTACGACTCGCTCGTCGCGGACAATCCTGCCCTCGAGCGGTCGCTGCACAACCGGTTCCCGTACCTCGAACCGCTCAACCATCTGCAGGTCGAGTTGCTGCGCCGGTTCCGCGCCGGCGAGGACACCGACCGGGTCCGGCGCGGCATCCAGATCACCATGAACGGGCTTGCTACCGCATTGCGCAACAGCGGCTAGAAAGAGTTTCTCGTCGGGTTGTCGATCCGGCACATGTCCGTTCGTCGTGATGGTGTAGGGACGAACACCACACAGACGGGAGCGACCGCCATGAAGTACATGCTGCTGATCTACGCATCCACCACCGATGAGCCCACATGCACCATCGAGGACTGGCAGAACTACGAGAAGACGATGCGCGACGCGGGAGTCCTCGTGTCCGGGCACGCTTTGCAGGATCTCGTCACCGCGACGTCCGTGCAGGTCGACGCGAACGGGCGACGCACGGTGACAGACGGACCGTTCGGCGAGAGCCGCGAGGTGCTCGGCGGATACGACGTCATCGACGTCGGCAGTCTGGACGAGGCACTCGACTGGGCGGCCCGCTGCCCCGGTTCGAGGGACGGCGGCACGGTCGTGGTGCGGCCGATCGCGGACTTCGGGGACTGAGCGATGGAGGAACCGGCCGCGACCGTCGAGGCGGTGTTCAGGGAGGAACACGGCCGGCTCCTCGCCGCGCTCGTCCATCGGTTCGGCGATCTCGACCTCGCGGAGGAGGTCGCATCGGACGCGCTGGAAACGGCGCTCGTACGCTGGCCGGCCGACGGGGTGCCCGAGCGTCCGGGTGCCTGGCTGCTCACCACGGCGAGGCGCCGAGCGCTGGACCGGGTACGCCGCGACCGCGTGTATGCGACACGCCTCGCCGAACTCGCCATCGACACCGAACGTCGCACGTCGAACGAACCACCCGAGACCGGTGAGCTGCCGGACGACCGCCTCGAACTGTTCTTCACCTGCGCCCACCCCGCCCTCGCCGCCGACGACCGCGTCGCGCTGATCCTGCGCTGCCTCGGCGGGCTCACGACGAACGAGGTGGCCCGCGCCTTCCTCCTTCCGCCGCCGACGATGGCGCAACGGATCGTGCGGGCCAAGAAGAAGATCCGCGGTGCTCGCATTCCGTTCCGGGTGCCGGGCCCCGACGAACTGCCGGAGCGACTACCGGCGGTGCTTGCGGCGCTCTACTCGATCTTCACCGAGGGTTATGTCGCGAGCAGCGGCGAACATCTGCAACGCCTCGACCTCGCCGAGGAAGCGGTCCGCCTCGCGCGCATCCTGCACCGCCTGATGCCGACCGAACGGGAGGTGAGCGGGCTGCTCGCGCTCATGCTGCTCGTCCATGCACGCCGGGACGCACGCACCGACCCGTCGGGCGCGATGATGCTGCTCGACGTACAGGACCGCACCCGCTGGGACCGCTCGATGATCGAGGAGGGCAGTTCGCTGGTGGTCGCCGCACTCACCGGGGGACCACCCGGCCCGTACGGAGTGCAGGCTGCCATCGCCGCACTGCACGACGAAGCGAACGACGTCGACAGCACCGACTGGCCGCAGATCGTCGCGCTCTACGACGTGCTGACCGCACTGAGCCCGTCGCCGGTCGTCGCACTGAACCGCGCCGTGGGGGTTGCGATGCGCGACGGGCCCGCGGCCGGACTCGAACTCCTCGACGGTCTCGCGGAGGAGCCGAGTCTGCGCGACTACGGGCCGTACGCGGTGGCGCGGGCCGAGTTGCTGAGCCGGGTCGGTCGGAAAGGTGAAGCGGCCGAGGCGTATCGGCGCGCGCTCGAGCTCGCCGGTACCGAACCCGAGCGGCGACACCTTCGATCGAGACTCGTGAGGTCGGCGAACCCACCGGGTGAGTAGAGGATTGCGGGCGCTGGAGCTTACGATTCGGGCAACTCCGGGTCGCCGCGTGACTCCGAGAGAGCGAGCGGCACGGGATCGTCCGGAGGTTCCGGGTCGCACCAGCCGTCGTCGATGCATGCCGGATCGTCCGGGCCGTCTCGGAAGTCGTCCCACCGGAACAGCACGCTCGCGTGGAAGTTCGCGTCGGGTGGGATCGGGCGCCGTGTGCGACCGGCAAGGATCCAGATCCGGCCCATACGATTCGGCTTCGCCTTTGCGTACTCTTTGTCCCGCTGGGGAAGTCCACGCAACTCCGCTTTCCGACGCAGCAGTACCCCGTGCTCACGTGCCCCGTCGAGCACCCACAGAAGCGAGATGTTGGCGAGTCTGTCGTCCTTGAATCCGCCACCCACGTCGGAATGGACGCCGGTGAACCAGGCTTCTTGGATTGCCGCGTTCGTCACCAAGTCCGCCTTGTACGGCCTGCGATATTCGTCGATCGAGACGGCATGCCGACCTGCTTCCACATTCGGGAGGTCCTCGGTCTTCACGAAGTGAAGGTCTCGCCGGAACAGGCCGGGGGCGCTGACAGTGTCCCAGATGCCTAGGTAGTGCACAGGAACGGAGAACGAGCCGTTCGGCGCACGGCACACGGTGGCGGAGAATTCCTGGGCGGCTTTCTCGTTCTCCTCTGTCCACTCGCCCCGGGGCGCATACCTGGCGATCGCATACTGGACGAGGTTTTCTGCCGCAGGTCGTGGAATGCCGATGACGTGCAACATGCCCGCAAACGCCCGGGCCGTGTACGCACCTCGGCTGAACCCGAAGAGATAGATTCGATCTCCCGGCTCCCACTGGTTCATCAGGAAGGCGTAGGCCTCCGCGAGATTCGTCTTGATTCCGACGCCGAATGCGAGCCCGAGCGTGCGCGAGATCTTCTGCCCGACGCGTGTCGACGCGCCGGCCGACGAGAATGTGCCGACCCCCGGGTCGTAGTAGACGATCTGTTCGCCCGTGGTGTTCTCGAGTGCTCGGAACAATCGGACGACGTTGGTGTTCCCCGTGGCGCGAATTTCGTTCCCGGTGCCGTCGAAGCACAGGACGATGTTCTTCGATCCTTTCTTCGTCGTTGTTTCGGTCTGCTGTGTGTCTGTTCCGGGCTGCGGCATAGTAGGACTCCCTGAATGCGTCCGGCTGGTAGACCCGACGCTAGGAGCCCTGACAGGACGTCTCACGGGTAGTGCACTACTCGAATCCGTCCGACGCGTCGGACGGCGTTCCTGCATCGGACGCGTCCGTGCCGGTCAGCGGTATTCGTCGACCAGGTCGAGATAGTCGTCCCATGACGGTGGGCGGGTGCCGGCCAGTGCTGCGTCGAGACGGTCGAGGTAGTACTGCCAGCCCGGCCCGATCTCTCCGGCTTCCGAGCGCGGAACGTGACGGTGCGTGAACTCGAGGGTGGTGATCTTTCCGACCTGGTGCAGCGCAACCTCGAGTTGCCACCCGTCCACGTCGACGGCGAATCCGTCCGGGGGAGAACACCGAAGGATGTCCACGTATGTGGTGGCCGAGTCGTGGTCGTCGGTCATCGTCAACCGCACACGGCCCGTGGCCGGGTCGCCGGTGTATGTGCCGTACCAGCGACCCAGCTTCTCGGAGTCGGTGAGTGCCGCCCAGACCTCGCCGATCGGGAGCGGGAAGTTGCGGTGGTAGCTCAGCCGCACCAGCGACGAGTCGCTCGGGCAATCACGCTCCGGGTTCACTTCGCCTGTGATCGTCCTCGGCGTGCTCATCACGGCTCCTCTCATGGGCGCTCACCTCACCGAAATTGTCCTGTATCCGGCTGTCGGCGCGAGCCGTTTCACCGCGATGGTTCCTCCGCTGTGGCCAAGGAGGTGCGCAGCCGTTGGTTCGGCAGCAGGGCGACCGCGACGAGTCCGACGACGGACAGCACCGACAGCAGGAGGAAGACCCGGTCGGTGCCCTCGCCGTGGGGCGGGACCGTCGCGGCGAGGAGGGGCAGACCCACGGCCGCTCCGATGAGGCGGAAGAAGAAGACCGCCGCACCGGCCGCACGGAAACGCTCCGGGGCGACGGCGTTCTGGACCAGCGTCACGAGGTTCTGCAGCAGGACCCCGATCCCCAGACCGAGCAGCAGGACTGCGAGCTCGATCCACCACGGAGCGGTGTTGCCGTCGGCGCACGCGAGCATCGCGCATCCGGCGACCTGGAGCACGGACCCGGCCACGAGCAGTGCCTTCCACCTGCCGGAGCGAGCGATGAGACGACCCGAGGTGTAGGAGGAGGACGCGAGTCCGAACACCAAGGGGGTCAGCAGGATCCCTGTGGCAGTGGCCGTGTGGTGGCGCACCGCCTGAAAGTACTCGCTGAGGAAGGACAGCGTTGCGTAGAACGCGAACCCGGACGATACGGACGTGATCAGAGCGCACGCGACGGTGCGCTGCCCGAGCAGATCCACCGGCACCACAGGGACGGGAGTGCGGCGTTCGACGGCGAGCGCAGCGACGAGCAGGACCCCGCCGACGACGAGGTATCCGACCTGCGGCCACGACAACCGGCTGCCGCCGGAGCTGACCCACACGAGCACCAGCGTCACCCCGGCTGTGAGCAGTACCGCGCCGGCCCAATCGACCCGCGCATCCGACGAGCTGCGCGGCCGCGACTTCAGCCTGCGTCGCAGTGCGACCAGCGCCACGCCGGCCGGTACCGCGGGCACGAGGAAACAGGCCCGCCAACCGAGAGGAGTGTCGACGAGTGCGCCGCCGAGGAGCGGACCGCCCGCCATCGACACCGCCATGACCACGGCGCCGTACCCGGCATAACGGCCCTGTTCCCGCGGCGGGATGAGAGCGCCGAGCACCGCCACGGTCACGGCCACGACGCCGCCGAGACCGACCCCGTGCACCACGCGACCGGCGAGGAGAACGGACAGAGCCGGAGCGCAGGCCGAGATCACCGACCCCGCCGTCAATGTCAACAGCGCCGCCTGGACGAGAAGACGCGTGTCGTAGCGGTCGGATATCGATCCCCAGACCGGGGTGGTGGTCGCGTTGGCGAGGAGAGCGACCGTGATGATCCAGGTCAGGCCGACGGAGCCGCCACCGAGTTCTGCTGTGACGGCAGGTAGTGCGGGGATCGCGACGGTGCCCGAGAGCAATGCGGCGAACAGCGCTGCGAGCAGGGGGAGCAGCACCGCGAGGATGTCGTGATGGGTGGGTGGTGGGTCGACGGATGTCGGTGACGAGAGCTGCGGAACCGCAGCTCGGTGCGAGGACATGACGGGGTCCTTGGACGAAGTCGGCGTTCGACGGAGTCGAGGGCAGGGCCGGAACCGAATGCGACACGAAGTGAGGGCGCACGGGGATCGGACCGCCGGAAGGCGGGATCACCGATGCGATACTCGTCGCTCCGTCTTCTGCATTCGCATTACTTCTCCTCGGACGGGTGGACGCTTCCGTGTCCACCGAATCGATATTCCCAGTGTGCGCCGTCGGCAGGCATCAGCACGAGTAGTGCGTTACTCGATCCCCTCCGGACCGAATAGGACCGAGTACCTAGAGGCGTAGTACCCGACTCAACGGGGGACAGCAGGCGGGGGCGGTGCAGTTCCGTCGGTCCAGGTGGTGCTGGCGTCGTACACGATGCCGGTCAGGTCGGCCTCGCGAAGCTCGGTGCCGATCAACGTTGCGCCTGTGAGGTCGGCACCGTAGAGGTCGACGTTGGTCAGGTGAGCAGCCGTGAGGTCGGTTCCTCGGAGATCGGCGTAGGCCAGCACGGTCTCGGCCAGATCGGCATTGTAGAGATCTGCATCGGTCAGAGAGGCGCCGGCAAGACAGGATGCCGACAGATCGATCGCGTTGGGTCCATCGTGATCAGCATTCCGTCGCCCGATGGCCGTGAGAGCCGCTTGCACATCGACCGAGGGGCGAGGCTCGGCGAGGGGATCCGGCGATTCGGCGCACCCTGGCGTGACGGGGGAATGGGTTCGGACGAAAGCACCCAGGACCTCGAAGATCGTCGGATGATCGCGAACGGAGTCGCGGGACAGGCGTTCGAGGGAATAGACCGCGCCCAAGCGGACGTCGAGCGCCGACGAGCCCAGCTGCTCGACGGCTCTGCTGAAACGCTCGGTGAGGAGTCCCTGTTCGGAGAGTTGGTACTGGTTCTCGTTGGCGCGTAACGACTGGCCGGAGAACCAGAGCGCACCGACCGCAGCGACCGTGGTGGCAAGTGACGCCACCTTGGGCCAGCCGTGCCACCCGAAGATCCGACCGCCGCGAAGGCTGATCCGCGCCCACCACGACTGTGGTGTCGACAGAGGTGACGGATGTCGTGTCATGGGTCGCAACCGCTCCGCCTGTCTCCGGCGGCGCGGTTCGGGAGGGCGAGGTGGCGTTGTGCGCGTGGGGTCCATGCGTCTTCCTGTATCGGGTCAGACCCGTCCTACATCGGGTTCGAGCATTCACGGCCCGCGGGGTGGCTGCCACATTCGCAAGCATCGAGGTCGTGGTGGGGAGCGGTCGTCTCATCCGATACCGGCTCACCTCGATCGTCGAGTTCGATGTGCCGATCAGGCATCAAGGTTCGAGCACGCCAGGCTTGTATGTAGGTGATCCACTCGTCGTCGCACAACGCGCCGGTCAGTAGTTCCAGACGGCACTCGGCGGTGTCCGGGGAATCGCCACGGCGGGCAATCGCGTCGACCAGAGCGTTGCGGTAGGCGCATCTCCGTTTGGCCGCCAGGAGATCGGTGGCGCTGCGGATTCCCAACGCGTGCAAATCGGACAGCACTTCCGTGCCCTCGAGGTCGCCGGGATCGTCCGTCTTCGTAGACTCGACGATGTGTAGGCGCAGGATCGCCTGGTCTACCCAGTCGACGAGACGCCCGACCGGGATTCGCGTTTCGAGCAACAGGTCCACGAGATCGTGGTGCGCGAGAGCCTCGATGTTGGGTACGCCCTCGTCGATCAAACGTGCCTGGTCGTAGAGGTCGAGTCCTTCGATGTCGGTCAGTGGTAGTTGCTCTTCGAGGGCACGGCGATCCTTGGGGAGAAGGCGGTGTCGCAGAGTCTGGCGGAGCAGCACCATCCCTGTTTCAGGAAGCACGCCGATCAGGAACGCCAACGGCAGCACCGTGGCGTCGTAGATCCATGACTCCGGTGATTCGACGACGGCCTGTAGCAGGCAGGCCAGGATGGCGACGGTGATCACTCGCACGGTGATCGCGCTGTATGCCTTCGGTCGTAGGTCGTTCCGGGAATAGCGGCGCAGACAGGTGTTCAGGGAGAAGAAGTATGCGCCCAGGAACGCGAACGCAAGTGGGTCGGCGAGCGCAGCGAAAAGGGTTGTGTCGGGCGCGGTGGGGGAATGCAGGGCCATGGTCCAGCCCAACGCGATGGTGACAGTGGAGACGAGGATGGGCCACAGTCGCTGAGTGGCGTTCACCGTCGTGGTCTGTTCGTCTGCAGCGTAGAAGACCTCGTCCATCTGGCTGCCGTACTTCGACTGCACGTCTGCCAGCGTGCGGACATTCGGGTCCAGCCGGAAGATCTGCCATTCGAAGCGGTCGCGCAGCGTGCTCAAACGTTGACGGTCGAACAGGAAGAACAACAGACCCGGCAACATGGTTGCCACTGCCACGAACACGACGGCGACGATGGGTGCCTCGGTGATCCTCACCAGCCCGGCCCGGAACGCCAGGACGGGCACTGCCACGCTGATCGCGAGCATGCACCACAGCGTGACCGTGTGCAGTTGACGGCGGGAACGCGGTTTGGCGCCGTCGAGACGTTTCTCGACCGAGGGTCGAACAGGGGACACGAGTCCGCGACGTATCAGACCTTGCCAAAGCCACTGTTCTTCGGTTTCGGTGAGCACGCGGCGTTCGAGTGGTGAGAACACGAGTGTTCGGCCGTCCGCGCGGGTGATGCGAAGCCGGGAAGGCGTCGCATTGCGCAGCGTGAACTCGGGAGGTGCGGCCGGGCTGTCTCCCTGGCTGCGATGCCGCTTCCAGATCGTCGCGAACCGGCTGTCTTCCCTCTTCTGCAACATGATTCTCACCCCGTTGCACCGATCGACCGTGTTCGAATCCTCCGCGCTTCGGGCGCGGACGACACGGGTAGCGAGCTACCCGATTTCCGTTGATGGCTCCGCCGGTCCGTACGACCGACGGGTGATTCGGGCGAAATACCGCACCCGTTCCGTGACATCTCGTACGCTGCACGCCGGAAGCGACGAGGGGGTGACGTGGACGACGCGCAACAGGGGTACTGGAACAGGCGGCGTTTTCTCGCCGGAATGGCCACGACCATGGCGGCCCTGGTCGGCACCGCAGGGGTGTTTGCGCGGGAGTCGGCCGCGAGTCCGCCGAGCGAGACGCCTCCGGTGCGCGACACGATCAACGGAGTGCTCGCGTTCGTCGTACCCGGCAACGACCTGTACTCGCACCAGCAGGGCGTGTGGACCGACAGGCCCGGTGGCGTCACCGTCGGCACGGCGGAATCCCTCGAGCGAACTTTGGACCAGGCGTCGCCGATGCCGCTGCTCGGCCCCGAGGCGGGCAAGCTGCCCGGCGCCGCGGCGATCGCGGTGCTGCTCAACACCTTCGGTGTCACCGCCGACCCGCGTTCGGTGAGTGGGCCGTTCGCGGCGCCCTTCGCGAACCTGAGTCACGCCGCGAAAGCGCAGGTCTTGGAATGGCTCGACACCGACCCGCGTTTCGAAGGTCTGGTGCTGAAGTTCATGGTCAACGCGATCCCCACCCTGGCGGCCTTCGCGGCCTTCGCGGAGGTCTCCGCTTACGACCGCGCGCGCCGGCAGATCACGGGACGCCCGGTCGGCTGGGAGCTGAGCCGCTATGCCGGGCCGAGCGACGGGTGGGACGAGTTCCTGGGCTACTACGGCGGAATCGACGAGGTGGGGGACAGATGACCGACGTCATCGTCATCGGGGCCGGTGGCGGCGGACCCGTCGTGGCCAAGGAGCTCGCAGCGCGCGGCCTCGACGTGCTCGTTCTCGAGGCAGGACCTCGCTTCGCCGACCCGGAGAACGAGTGGACCCACTTCGAGGACGACATCAACAATCCGATCACCGGGCTGTTCCGCCACGGGCCGGGAGACCGCTCGGGCACGCCGTGGCTGCGTGATCTGCCTCAGAACTCGTTCGTGTGGCAGGTGTCCGGCGTGGGGGGCACCACGCTCCACTTCTTCGGCAACTCACCGCGGGCGGCACCCGGCGCGTTCTCCGGATACGACGGCGCCGACCGCGACATGTACGACACGGCGCACCTGTTCCCCTTCGGCTACGACGATCTGCGTCCCTACTACGAGTGGGTGGAGGCCACGTTGCCCGTGCAGACCGCACCGATGGGTGCCAAGGAGCAATTGTTCCTGCGGGGCGCAGCCGCCATGGGTCTGCCGCACCAGACCTCGCTCGACACCACCGGGGCAGCCCACCGCGCCCAGCAGAACGCGATCCTCCAACCCGGTGGCACCGCCGGCCGCACCCGCGACCGCGCGCGTCTGCACCATCCCGAAGCGCGGGGTTGCACGATGTGCGGGCACTGTTATCAGGGTTGTTTCCTGCCGCTGGGGGCGCCGCGCAATCTCAAGGCCAAACGGTCCACCGACAACTCGTATGTCCCGATGATGCTCACCGCAGACGCGTGGTCATCCCCGGGGCGTGCCGTCACCCTGATCGCCGATGCGGTGGTCTCCGAGATTCTCGTCGACGAGGTGAACGGGGAGGCCGTGGCACGCGGCGTGCGGTTCACGACAGCGGGGGAGGAGCACGAGGCGACCGCCCCGGTGGTGGTGCTGGCGGCCGGGTGCATCGAGAGCCCGCGATTGTGGCTGAACTCGACGCTGCCGAATCCGAACGGTTGGGTCGGCCGCGGTCTCACCGACCACCACATGGACGCGGTCTTCGGTGTCTTCGACGAGTACACCGGACAGACGCGCGGACCGGGTTCCAACGCTCGCGTCGATCTGCCCGGCTACGGCGGGATCGAGCAGGTCGGTCTGCCCCCGGCGTTGATCGCGTATGCGCTGAACTTCAGCGACTCCGGCATCCACGGGTACGGACGTGCCGGCGGTGTTGTCGATTCCGCGGGGGCCGACAGTATGGGGCGGCTCGTCGGACGCGACCTGCTCGACACGATGGCGGACGCCGACCGCGTCCTCGCGGCGCTCGTCATCTCGGACGACGACGTCGAACCTGACAACCGCGTGACGCTCTCACCGATCCTGTATCCGGACGAAGGAGGTCCGGCGCCGCGGGTGACCGTGCAGCATCGTCGGCGCTCGGCTCGTACCCGCCGCAATCGTGACTACGCGACCCGCAAGGCCGTCGAGTTGATGAGGGCGGCGGGTGCGAAGAGGGTGCATCGCTGCGATTGGCCGCCGCTGATCCTGCACTCGCAGTCGAGCATGAGGATGGGGGTGAGCGACCGGGATTCGGTGCTCGATGCCGACGCCGAAGCGCGGTGGGTGAAAAGGCTGTTCGTCGCCGACAATTCGGCGCTCGCCAACAGTCTGGGAGGTCCGAACCCGACGTTGACGACGCAGGCGCTCGCCACCCGCACAGCCGAGAAGATCTTCGCGAAGTACTTCGGTGGCGATCCCTGGGTGGCACGTGAGAACCCCGTGTCGTCGATCGACGACCGCGTCACCGCCGCGGTGATCGAACGGGGTATCTGACCGCTCGCTCCCGAATCGGAACCGTCGATTTCGTTCCGAATGGAACCGTCGGGCGTCCCGGCGCGTCGAACGAGACAGAGGGCCGTGACGACAACGGTCCACGACGGGAGGAGTTCACCGGCATGGACCCACGAACGGTGCGATGTGTCCCGGGTCGATCACCACTACGAGCACTACGGTCGACGGCAGGTCCGCGATCGTCGATTCGGATGCGTTGTGTGCGAAGCGGTCTCGACGACCGCAGCGGTGGCCACTCCGCAGGGGATCGTCGCACGGAGACGGACGAGGCCGACGACCCCGACTTCGACGGTGCCGGCGCGTGAGCGCCGAGTCGCCGATCGCGGCCTCACGACGCAGGCAGCGATCTCGGCAGTACTCGGCTCGATCATGAGGCCGGAAGTTGCGCGGCGGCCTCCGGATCGAGGAACCACACGGTGCGTTCGGTGCCACGGGCGCCCGCCGAGGGGAAATCCTCCGGTGCGGCACCGGCCACGGCCGCCGCGACGGCCTCGGCCTTGGCGGAGCCGGTGACCAGCAGCCACACCTGGCGCGCCCGTTGTACGGCGGGCAGCGTCAACGTCACCCGCGCCGGCGGCGGCTTCGGTGAATTGTCGACACCCACCACGAAACGCTCGGACTCGCGCACCGCATCGGTATGGGGGAACAGCGAATTGATGTGTCCCTCACCGCCCATGCCGAGCAGGTGCACGTCGAACACCGGCACGGTGCCGTCGGGGGAGTGTGCGGCCAGGAGTTCGGAGTACCGTTGCGCCGAGTCCTGCGGCGTGCTGCACCCGTCCTCGCCGAGCGCCGGCATGGCGTGGATGCGGGTCGGGTCGATCGGCACGTGGTCGAGCAGAGCGTGCCGGGCCTGCACCTCGTTGCGATCCGGATCGCCGGGCGGGAGGAAACGCTCGTCGCCGAAGTAGACGTTCACTGCCGACCAGTCGATACCGCCCTGGGCGCGGCGCACATGCTCGAGCATCGCGATACCGGTGCCGCCGCCGGTGAGCACGACATGGGCCTGCACCCGCTCGCGCTGCGCGGCGACGACCGCGTCGACGAAGGCGGACGCCGCCGCGCTCGCGACCTCGTCGGCATCGGCGAAACGCAGGATCTCGGACGGGTTCCGGGCGAGGTCAGACATATTCCACCTTCGGCAGGGCCGACAACGCGGCTTCGTAGACTTCGTCGGGATCGAGTCGGCGCAGTTCCTCGGCGAGGCATTCGGCCGAGTTCCGGCGCGCCAGGCTGATCAGCGAATCGGGTTTGTGGGTACGTTCGAGGGTTGCCACGCGGCCTTCCTGCGGTCGCTCCAGAGCGATCGTCTGCGAGGTCGTGCGCAATTCCACCCTCAGTTCGCCGATCGTTCGCTCGACGGGACAGTCGAGACGGCTCGCGAGCCAGCCTGCGAGCAGATCGACGGCGGGCTCGGTTCGCAGCCCCGAGACACGGGCCGAGAGCACCGGCTCGTGCGGTGGCTGGTCGAGCGCCGAGACCAGCAGTGCCCGCCAGTAGGTGATCCGTGCCCAGGCCAGATCCGTGTCGCCCGGCCGATAACCGGACAAACGGGTGGCGAGATCGGCCTGCGGGTCGTCGGAGTTGGTCACGTCGGTGATGCGGCGGACGGCGAGACGTCCCACCGGATCCTCGGCCGGTACCGCAGGGGCCTGGTTGGGCCACCACGCGACGACGGGCGTGTCCGGCAGCAGGAACGGCACCACAACCGATTCCTGGTGCTCACCGAGTTCGCCGTGCAGGGCGAGGATCAACGCCTCGGACGCGCCCGCCTCACCGGCGACCCGGATCTCCGCGTCGAGCCTCGACGGGCCGTCCTGGCGACCGCGACCGACGACGATGACTCGGCAGGGATGTTCCTTCGACGCCTCGGTGGCCGCGGTGATCGCGGCGTCGAGGCCACGGGCGTCGCCGGCGCACACGATGAACGTGAGAACACGTCCCTGCGTGACCATTCCGCTCGATCGTCGCAACTCCACCAGCTTGCGGCTGATGGCGTTGGCGGAGGTGTTACGCAACTGCAGCCTCACGGACGCCTCCATTCCCGGCCCGTACGACGGAGCATCTCGTCGGCCGAATGCGGACCCCACGTACCGGACTCGTAGGGTTCCGGTCGTCCGTTCGCCGCCCAGTGCTCGAGCACCGGATCGAGGATCTTCCAGGACAATTCGACTTCCTCGTCCACCGGGAACAACGACGGGACGCCGAGGAGCACATCCAGGATCAGTCGCTCGTAGGCCTCGGGGGAGGAGACCGTGAACGCCTGGCCGTAGCTGAAGTCCATGTTCACGTCCCGGACTTCCATCTCGGAGCCGGGCACCTTCGACCCGAAGCGCATCGTGATGCCTTCGTCGGGTTGTACGCGGATCACCAGCGCGTTCTGACCGAGCTCCTCGGTCATGGTCTTGTCGAACGGCAGGTGCGGGGCCCGCTTGAAGACCACTGCGATCTCGGTGACGCGGCGGCCGAGGCGCTTGCCGGTGCGCAAGTAGAAGGGCACACCCGCCCAGCGGCGGGTGTCGACCTCGAGGGTGATGGCCGCGTACGTCTCGGTGGTCGAATCCGCCGCGAAGCCCTTCTCCTCGAGCAGACCGACGACCTTCTCGCCGCCCTGCCACCCGGATGCGTACTGGCCGCGCGCGGTGGTCTCCTCGAACGGCTCGGCCGGCCGGGTCGCCGACAGCACCTTGATCTTCTCCGCGTGCAGCTCCGACGCCGCGAAGCTCACCGGCTCCTCCATCGCGGTGAAGGCGAGCAGCTGAAGCAGGTGATTCTGGATGACGTCGCGGGCTGCTCCGATGCCGTCGTAGTAGCCGGCGCGACCACCGAGGCCGATGTCCTCGGCCATCGTGATCTGCACGTGGTCGACGTAGTGCGCGTTCCACACCGGCTCGAACATCTGGTTCGCGAAACGCAACGCGAGGATGTTCTGAACCGTCTCCTTGCCGAGATAGTGATCGATGCGGAAGACGGATTCCTCGGAGAACACCTCACCGACAACCGAATTGAGTTCGCGTGCGCTCTCGAGGTCGTGCCCGAAGGGCTTCTCGATCACGACGCGGCTCCACGAGCCGTTGCGTTGCGCGGCCAGACCCGAACGCGACAGCTGCCCGCACACCACGGGAAAGGCGTCCGGCGGGACCGACAGGTAGAACGCGTGGTTGCCGCCCGTACCCCGTTCGCGGTCGAGCTTCTCGAGGGTCGTCGCGAGTTCCGCGAATGCCGCGTCGTCGTCGAAGGTGCCCTGCACGAAGCGGATCCCTTCCGCGAGGCGCTGCCAGACCTCCTCGCGGAAGGGGGTACGCGAATGTTCACGCACCGCGTCGTGGACCACCTGACCGAAATCCTCGTCGGCCCAATCCCTCCGGGCGAAACCGACGAGCGCGAATCCGGGCGGCAGGAGACCGCGGTTGGCGAGATCGTAGACGGCGGGCATCAACTTGCGCCGGGCGAGATCGCCGGTCACACCGAAGATCACCAGCGCGCACGGGCCGGCGATACGGGGCAGTCTGCGATCTCTGTTGTCCCGGAGCGGATTCACCCACTCCGCCGCACCGGATTCGGGCACGTTCAGCCCTCCGCGCCCGGCGCGTGAGCCGCGAGCTGTTCCGCCGTTGCCGCGAGCAGGTCCTTCCAGGACACGACGAACTTCTCCACGCCCTCGTCCTCGAGCTTGCGGAAGACGTCGGGAAGATCCACGCCGACCGAGGTCAGCGCGTCGAACACCTGCTGGGAAGCGGCGACGTTGCGTGTCACGGTGTCGCCCGTGACCTCGCCGTGGTCGGCGACGGCCTCGAGGGTCTTCTCCGGCATCGTGTTGACGGTATTCGGCGCGACCAGCTCGGTGACGTAGAGCGTGTCGGGGTAGTCGGGGTTCTTCACACCCGTCGACGCCCACAGCGCACGCTGGGGAACGGCACCGGCCTCGGCGAGCTGCTCGAAGCGCGTTCCGCCTTCGAACGCCCGCTGGTAGGCGGCGTACGCGAGTCGCGCGTTGGCCAAGCCGGCCTTGCCGCGCAGAGCCAGCGCCTGATCGGTACCGATCTCCTCGAGGCGCGGGTCGATCTCGGTATCGACACGCGAGACGAAGAACGACGCCACCGAGCGGATCGCCGACAGGTCGTGCCCGGCGGCCTTCGCCGCGGTGAGACCGTCGAGGTAGGCCTCGATGACCCGCTCGTAGCGCTCGACCGAGAAGATCAGGGTGACGTTGACGCTGACACCCTCACCGATCACCCGGGCGATGGCCGGCAGGCCCGCCACCGTCGCGGGGATCTTGATGAACAGGTTCGGGCGGTCGACGACGCGCCACAGGTCGAGGGCCTGCTGGACGGTGTCGTCCGTCTTGTGCGCCAGACGCGGGTCGACCTCGATCGACACCCGTCCGTCGAGACCGCCGGTCGCCTCGAACACCGGTGCGAGGACGTCGCAGGCCGAACGGACGTCGTCGGTGGTGACCGTGCGGATCGCCTCGGTGGCGTCGGCGCCGGCTCCGGCGAGGTCGCGGATCTGCGCGTCGTAGGCGTGGCCCTTCGACAGGGCGGCCTGGAAGATCGACGGATTGGTCGTCACACCGACGACGCTGCGGGTGGCGACGAGCTCGGCGAGCTTGCCGGAGTCGATGAGGTCGCGCGACAGGTCGTCCAGCCACACCGACACACCCTGGGCGGACAGTTCGGCCAGCGCAGCGTTCTGCGTGGAGGTCTGCTGGGTCATCGGATCATCCCTTCACTCGGGTCAGCGAGCGGCGCGCAGCGTCGACGACGGCCTCGGCGGTGATGCCGAACTCGCGGTACAGGGTCTTGTAGTCGGCGGAAGCGCCGTAGTGCTCGAGCGAGACCGGCTCACCGGCGTCGCCGATCAGGCGGTACCACGGCATGGCGAGCCCGGCCTCGACGGACACGCGGGCGCGCACCGACGGGGGCAGGACCTCGTCGCGGTAGGCCTGGTCCTGCTCGAGGAAGCGGTCGAGCACCGGCACGGAGACGACGCGGGTGGCCACACCGTCGGCCTCGAGGGTCTCGCGGGCGGCGACGGCGAGCTGGACCTCGGATCCGGTCGCGAGGATCACGACCTCCGGGGTCCCCGAGGCCGCCTCGGCCAGGACGTAGGCGCCGCGGGCGACACCCTCGGCGGCCTTCTCCCGCGTGCCCTCGAGCACGGGGACGTTCTGGCGGGTCAGCGCGAGCGCGGTCGGGCCCGTGCGGTTCTCCAACGCGGCCTTCCACGCGAACGACGTCTCGTTGGCGTCGGCCGGGCGGATCACCGCGAGGTTCGGGATCGCTCGCAGCGCCGCGAGGTGCTCGATCGGCTGGTGGGTCGGGCCGTCCTCACCGAGACCGATCGAATCGTGCGTCCACACGTAGATCGACGGGGTCTGCATGAGGGCCGCGAGACGCACCGCGGGTCGCATGTAGTCGGAGAAGACGAGGAAGGTGCCGCCGTAGGGGCGGGTCGGGCCGTGCAGGGCGATGCCGTTGAGGATCGAACCCATGGCGTGCTCGCGCACACCGAAGTGCAGGGTGCGTCCGTAGGGCTGCGCGTTCCAGTCCTTCGTGGAGATCGCCTCGGGGCCGAAGGAGTCGGAACCGGGGATCGTGGTGTTGTTGCTGCCGGCGAGGTCGGCGGAGCCGCCCCACAGCTCGGGCAGCACCGGTCCGAGCGCGGCGAGGGCCTTGCCGGACGCCGAGCGGGTCGCGGGACCGCTCTCGGTGGGCTCGTAGGTCGGCAGGGCGTCGACCCAGCCCTCCGGGAACTCACCGGCGTACAGGCGGTCGAACAGCTCCTTGCGTTGCGGCTCGCGGGTGGCCCACGCGTCGAAGTCGGCCTGCCACGCCGCGCGCGCCTCGGCGCCACGCGTCACGACCTGCCGGGTGTGCTCGATCACCGCCGGATCGACGTCGAAGTTCTTCTCGGGGTCGAAGCCGAGGATCTTCTTGATCTCGGCGACCTCGTCGGCGCCGAGCGCGGCACCGTGCGCGTCGCCGCTGTTCATCTTCGTCGGGGCCGGGTAGCCGATGATCGTGCGGACGGAGATGAAGGACGGACGGTCGGTGACGGCCTTCGCGGCCTCGACGGCCTCGAGCAGTGCGGTGACGTTCTCGCCGCCCTCGACGGTCTGCACGTGCCAGCCGTACGCCTCGTAGCGCTTGGCGACGTCCTCACCGAGAGCGATCGCGGTGTCGTGCTCGATGGAGATCTTGTTGTCGTCGTAGAAGACGATCAGGTTGCCGAGCTGCTGGACACCGGCGAGCGACGACGCCTCGGAGGTCACGCCCTCCTCGATGTCGCCGTCGGAGGCGATCACGTAGACGTAGTGGTCGAACGGGCTCTTGCCTGCGGGCGCCTCGGGATCGAACAGGCCGCGCTCGCGGCGGGCAGCCATCGCCATGCCGACCGCGGACGCGAGACCCTGGCCGAGCGGGCCGGTGGTCATCTCGACTCCGGCGGTGTGCCCGTACTCGGGGTGGCCCGGGGTGAGCGAACCCCACGTGCGCAGTGCCTCGAGGTCGGCGAGTTCGAGACCGTAGCCGGACAGGTACAGCTGGACGTACAGCGTCAGGCTCGAATGTCCGCACGAGAGTACGAAGCGGTCGCGGCCGACCCACTCGTGGTCGGTCGGATCGTGGCGCATCACACGCTGGTAGAGGGTGTACGCGAGAGGAGCGAGGCTCATCGCGGTACCGGGATGCCCGTTTCCGACCTTCTGCACGGCGTCGGCGGCGAGCACGCGCGCGGTGTCGACCGCCTTGGTGTCCAGGTCGGTCCAGTCGGCAGGATGCGCAGGCTGGGTGAGGGTGCGGATCTCGTCTGTGATCGACACGAGCGTGAAGTCTCCTGACATGGGTGTACGGGGTCCCGGCGGGTGGAAGTCGGCCCGCGCGCTACTTCAGACTAGTGCGCTGCTCCGAACGGGTCGATTCGGTCCGGGCAACGGTCCGGTCTACCATCGTTCGTAGTAGAGGAGCGTCCGGAACCGGGCGACCGTGAACGGGCGAAACGAAGGTGCGGATCCGCGTGGGACAAGGAGACAGTGTGCGGGCAGGGCGACGGCCGGGAGGACACGGCTTCGGCGCCCCCGAAGCGCCGAGCGCCCCGCGCTCCGACACCGCGTGGGGCCGGATCTCCGGCACCGTCCTCGCCTACATCGCGTTGACGAAGCCGCGCGTGATCGAACTTCTGCTGGTCGCGACCATTCCCGCGATGCTGTTCGCCGATCGCGGGAACGTCGACATCGTGCTCATCCTGAGCACATTGTTCGGCGGTTGGATGGGCGCCGCGAGCGCCAACTCGCTCAATTGTGTCGTCGACGCCGACATCGACAAGGTGATGAAACGCACGGCGTTGCGTCCGCTGGCCCGGCAGACGGTGCCGACGCGCAACGCCTTCGTCTTCGGCATGGTGCTCGGTGTCGCGTCGTTCGTGTGGTTGTGGTGGCGGGCCAACCTGCTGGCCGGCGTCCTGGTCGTGGCGACCATCGCGTTCTACGTGCTCGTGTACACGATGGTGCTCAAGCGCCGGACCTGGCAGAACGTGGTCTGGGGCGGGGCGGCCGGGTGTATGCCCGTGATGGTCGGCTGGGCTGCCGTGACCGGTTCGCTGAGCTGGGAACCGGTCGTGCTGTTCCTGGTCATCTTCTTCTGGACGCCGCCGCACACCTGGGCGCTCGCGATGCGCTACAAGGAGGACTACAAGGCCGCGGGCGTGCCGATGCTGCCGGTGATCGCCACCGAACAGCACGTCACCAAGCAGATTCTGATGTACACCTGGGCGACGGTGATCGCGACGCTGGTGATCGTCCCGGCCGCCGGGGTGATCTACGCGGCGGTCGCGCTGCTCGCGGGCGCCTGGTTCCTGCTCGTCGCCCACCAGCTGTACAACAGCGTGCGCGGCGGAGCGTCGGTCAAGCCGCTCAAACTGTTCCTGCAGTCCAACAACTACCTCGCGGTGGTATGTCTCGGTCTGGCGATCGATTCCGTACTCGCACTGCCCACGATCGGCTCCTACTTCTGATCGTCACTCACACGACGACTGCTCCACAGCGACGCCCCGGCCGAACGGTCGGGGCGTCGTCGTGTGGGCTCGGTCGATCACGGGATCAGGACGATCGAGCCGGTGGTCCGGCGTCCCTCGAGATCGGTGTGGGCACGGGCGGCCTCCGCCAGGGGGTAGCGCGCACCGACACGGAGCTTCAGCGACCCGTCGGCGAGCGCCGCGAGCACGTCGCCCGCACGCCACAACAGCTCGTCGCGGTCTCGGGTGTAGTGCGCCAGGGTCGGGCGGGTGACGAACAATGATCCCGCCGGGTTGAGGCGCTGCAGGTCGAAGGGAGGGACGGGCCCGCTCGCAGCACCGAACAGGGCGACCGTGCCGCGCACGCGGACCGACGCCAGCGACGACTCGAAGGTCGCGGCACCGACACCGTCGTACGCCGCGGCCACCCCCTCGCCGCCCGTGAGGTCGCGCACGTGCCCGGCGAGGTCGTCGCCGTAGTGCAGTACCTCCGTGGCGCCGGCCTCCCGTGACAGGGCTTCCTTCTCGTCGGACGACACGGTGGTGATCACCCGCACACCCTTCGCGACGGCGAGCTGAGTCAGGATCAGCCCCACACCGCCTGCACCGGCGTGGACGAGCACCGTCTCGCCGGGCTGCGCCGCGTAGACGGAGTTCAGGAGGTAGTGCGCTGTCATGCCCTGGAGCAGGACGGAGGCGGCCTGGTCGGCCGGTACGGACTCCGGGACCGGGACCGCGATGTTCTCGGGGACCCGGACGAGTTCGGCATAGGAAGCGGGCGCCGCGCACCACGACACGCGGTCACCCACCGCCGTGTCGCGGACGCCCTCGCCCACCGCCACGACCGTGCCGGTGCCCTCCGAACCGGGGATGTAGGGCAGGTCGGTGGGATAGAGACCCGTGCGGAAGTAGGTGTCGATGAAGTTCACGCCGATCGCGTCGGTGCGGACGAGCAGTTCTCCGAGGCCGGGCTCGGGGTCGGGTCTTTCGACGGAGACGAGGACGTCGGGACCACCGTGCTGTGCCACTTCGATCGCATGCATGCGGTTCACAGTATTCTGCAGACATGAGCGTGGAAACCCAGGTCGTGGCCGCACCGGCCGACATCGTCTCGTCCATCCGCAGCTTCGTCGCGGCGCACGGAGGTTCCGGCAAGGCCGTGCTGCAGCCCATCGGTCTGTCGGGCGTCCGGATCACCGTGGTCGCCGCCGACGGCACCCTCGGCGACCGTGTCGCGAAGGATCTGCCGACGGCGCGCGCCATCGTCGAAGAAATCCCTGACGTCACGGTCTCGGAGTGGGACCGTGAGGTCACCAGCATCGCGAACCCGCAGAAGGGGCACTGGGCGAGGATGGCCGGCTGGGTGGCGCGTCAGACCAAGTTCCCGAAGGCCCGCAACGAGCGCTGACGGACCCGACACCCGTACGACGATCGCGGCCCCCTTCCCGAATTCGGGAAGGGGGCCGCGCCGGCTGCCGGTCAGACCGGAACGGGCTCGCGATCCGGGATCGTCGTGCGTGTCCGTCCGGCGGCCCAGACCGCGGCGGTGGCCGCCGTGCACAGTCCGGCCCCGGCGACGTGGCAGACGACCAGCACGGCGGGCACGTCCGTCCAGAACTGCACGAGGCCGATGCCGGCCTGCGCGACCACCAGGGCGAGCACGACCTTCAGACGGAGCGTGACGGCTCGCGGGGCGTGGACCGCGTAGACGGCGAAGGTCAGGCCGATCAGCAGCGCGAGATAGCCGACGAGCGCCTCGGCGTGCAGATGGACGAGATTGGTGATGTCGAGCGCGAGGCGCGGGACGGGATTCTCGACGCTCTTGTCGCCGGCGTGCGGACCGGCGCCGGTGACCATCGTGCCGAGCACGAGGACCACACCGAGCGCGACTCCCGACAGTGCGGTGAGCCATCGCAGCGGCGGGGGCAGCACCTGCACCACCGTGCCGTCGTCCGGCTCGCTCACCTTCGCGTAGAGCACCGTTGCCAGCCACACCATGAGCATCGACGCGAGCAGGTGGATCGCGACCGTCCACCAGGCGAGACCGGCCAGCACGGTGATCCCGCCGATGATCGCCTGAAGCACGGTGCCCGCGGGCATCACCCATGCCCAGGCGATGACCTCCTTGCGGCGACGGGCCCGGGTGACGGCCAGCACGATCGCGGCGGCGACGGCCACGACCACGAAGGTCAGCAGCCGGTTGCCGAATTCGACGATCTGGTGAAGCGTGTTCACCCCGCTCGACACACCCACCGGGACCAACGAGCCGGGGAAGCACTGCGGCCAGGTGGGGCAACCCAGTCCGGAGGCGGTGACGCGGACGACCGAGCCGGTCACGGCGATGCCACCCTGGGTGAGAATCGTGAGGAACGCGATGATCTTCTGCGTCCGCAACGAGGGCAGGGGAAGACGGTCGACAAGGCTCAGGTAGCCGCGATACAACACGATTCGATGGTACGGCGTGAACCACTACACGCTGTAGTTGGGTTGCGCCGGATCGGGTATCCCGTCGCTCAGGTGAACCGGAAGCATCTCGCCGCGGCGGTGCCGCCGATCACCGTCCACACCACGAGCGCGACGATCGACAGCCAGTCGAACACACCCGTCGTGGCGCTCTCGAGCGCAAGGGTCAGCGCCCCGGACGGGACGATCCGCAGCAGGTGGGCCACCGCTTCCGGGATCACGTCGCCGAGCACCACGATGCTGCCGATCCCGAGCAGCACGAACCACACGATGTTCGCGAGGGCGAGCACGATCTCGGCACGGAGCGTTCCGCCGAGGAGCAGACCCAGTGTCGCGAACATCACCGTGCCGAGGGCGATGACGACCGCCCCGATGAGCAGATCGACGGGGGAGGGTCGCCAACCCAGCGCCAGTCCTATCGTTCCGAGCAGCACGGACTGCAGGGCGACGACTATCCCCACGGCCGCGCTCTTCCCGGCGATGATTCCCCACTTGGGAAGCGCTGTCGCGCCGATCCGCTTGAGGGCGCCGTAGCGCCGGTCGAAGCCCACGGCGATCGCCTGCCCGGTGAACGCCGTCGACATCACCGCCACCATCATCACCGCAGGCAGCACGCGATCGACCCGCGAGTCGCCGAGATCGCCGATCGGCAGCAGGGACAGCCCGATCAACAGGGTGATCGGGATGAACATGGTCAGCAGGAGTTGCTCGCCGTTGCGCAGCAACAACTTCAGTTCCATGACTGTCTGCGCCGCGAGCATCTTCGACGGCGAGTTCGGCTGCGGTCGCGGGGTGAACGTCCCCTCCGCGAACCGGTTGTTCGCCAGACGATCGTGGGTCACGCTCACCCTCTCAACTCCCGACCGGTCAATTCGAGGAAGACGTCCTCGAGGCTGCGCTGATCCACGCGGATCTCGGTTGCCAGTGCTCCCAGGCTCGCGCACCAGGTCGCTGCCGCCGCCACGACCGACGGTTCGATCGTGCCCTCCACGAGATACCGCCCGGGATTGTCCTCACGGACCCGATGAGTGCCGGCAAGGGTCGACTGCAGTGCGCTCAGGTCGAGTCCGGCAGGCGCGGTCAGCCACAGCTGGCCCTCGGCGCCGTCGCGGGTGACCTCGTCGGGCGTACCCGCAGCGACCACCCGGCCGTGATCGATGATGACGATCTCGTCGGCGAGTTCCTCGGCCTCGTCCATGAGGTGAGTGGTGAGCAGCACGCTCACGCCGTCGCGGCGCAGGGCGTCGATCAACTCCCAGACGAGCAGCCGGGCCTGAGCGTCGAGGCCGGCCGTCGGTTCGTCGAGGAACACCAGTTCGGGGCGCCCGACCAGCGCGCACGCGAGCGCGAGACGTTGCTGTTGCCCGCCCGACAGCCGGCGGTAGGGGGTGCGGCGGGCGTCCGTGAGTCCGAGGCGCCGGAGCAGCCAGTCCGGATCGAGGGGGTCGGCCGAGTACGCCGCGACCAGGTCGAGCATCTCGCCGGCCCGTGAACCCGGATAGGCGCCGCCGCCCTGCAGCATCACCCCGATCCTGGGGCGGAGAGCGTCGGAATCGGCCACGGGGTCGAGACCCAGGACGCGGACGATGCCGGCGTCGGGAGTGACGAACCCCTCGCACATTTCCACGGTGGTGGTCTTACCGGCGCCGTTCGGACCGAGAAGGGCGAGCACCTGGGCGCGTTCGACGGTCAGGTCGAGACCGTTCACGGCGGTGACGCCCCCGTAGGTCTTGACGACGCCGTCCAGGCGCACGGCCGGTACCGCACCGGCGGGAGAACTCGGGATCACAGGGTTCCAGCCTAGGCGTCCGCTGTTTCCGCCGGACGCGGTGGTGTGCGCTCCTGCAGTCGCCACGGCAGTCGGGAGCGTGTCGCGACGATGATCAGACCGACCACGACGATGGTCGCTATCGACGCCTGGACGATGATGAACGGTTGGTACTCGCTGCCGTTGGGCATGAGGATCATGCCGACCACGGACGAGAACGCGATGGTGGGGATCCGGAACACCGGGCGCGTCGCCCAGGCGGCGAGCGGGATCACCGCCCACAGCAGATACCAGGGTTGTACCACCGGGAAGAGAAGCACGATCGCGCCCAGCGACACGCCCAGCGCACCCACGGGATGGATCCGGCCTGTCAGCACCGCGAGCAGCATGCGCACCGTGATGAAGGCCGCCACCAGTGCGGCGATGGGGCGCGTGATGGACAGCACGGCCGTCGTGTGGTCGCCCAGGCCGAGCAGCACGCCCCCGAGACCCGTGCCCATGCCCAGGAGGGTCGGGATCGACATCCAGCTGCGGACCTCGGTGGCGGTCCCGAGGGTCTTCGTCCAGCCGAAGCCCAGACCGCTGCCCCAGCTCACGGCCACGATCACGACGCCGGTCCCGACACCGAGGATCACGGCGGCGAGGATCACGGCGCGGAAGGTGGCACCCCACTTGCGGGCCAGGGCCATGCCGACGAATCCCAGCGCGAGCAGCGAGGGCACCTTGATCATCGACGACAGGGCGATCAGCGCCGTGCCGGCAGCGAGCCATCCCGCGAGACGCAGACGCGACACGGACTCGTCGCCCGGGTGGACCGCCCGCAACGAGAGTTCGACGCCGGCGAGCATGAGGCCGAGCATCAGGGCTTCGTTGTGGATGCCCGCGACCAGGTGGAACAGCAACAGCGGGTTGGCTGCGCCGAGCCACAACGCGCTCACCGACGCCACCCCGCACCGGCGGGCCAGCCGAGGCAACGCCCACACGATCAGGGCCACACCGACGAGTGCGAGCAGTCGGTGGACGAATATGCCGGCCACGATGTTCTCGCCTGTGACGTAGGTGATCTTCTCGCCGAGCCACAGGAAGGCCGGACCGTAGGGGGCCGAGGTGTCGCGCCAGATGTTCGGCACCGTCCGGGTCAGGACGTGGTCGACGCCCAGCGCTCCCGCCGGTCCGATCGCGTAGGGATCGAGTCCGCGTGCCGCGATCTCGCTCTGCGCTAGATAGGAGTACACGTCCTTGCTGAACATCGGTGGCGCCACGACGAGCGGGAGGATCCACAACAGCAGGGTGCGGTCGAGTTGCGACCGGGACAGTCGGCGCACGGGACCGTCCGGCGCGCTCCGGCCGATGGCGAATCGTCCGAGCAGCAGCCAGGCGAGGATCACCAGCGCCGTACCGATCATGGTCGTGGTGAGCGCGGCGCTCGGCATGCGCGCCGCCAGCCCGAGAGCTCGTACTCCCTGCACAGGGTTCTGCAGGACCGGCTGCGCCCCGGCGCCGAGCGCGCCGACCGCCATGAGCACGGCACCGGTGGCGCCGAGCAGCCGGATACGGTGCAGATACGTGTTCTCCGTCGCGTCGAGTCCGCGACCTTCGGTCTCGTCGCCGTGCAATACGACGGAGACGTCGGCATGGGGACCGGGGGCCTCGAGCCCCAGGGCGCGTCGGACCCACGTGTGCAGGTGTTCGCGGACTCCCGATCGACCCGACGACGGAGGAGTCGTGCGCGGGGCTGACAGGGAAGGAGTCGACGGCACGTCAGAAGCGTAACGGGAGGGTGGATGTGGTTTCCGCGGACTCCGTGATGAGGGTGTAACAAAGGGCACCCTTGGTGGACCGTGCTTCCGAATTCCGTCACACTGGTGTTGTGAAATACCCGTCCGACACCACCGATGCCGCAGAACGCGCAGGTCACGTACCTGTCGCGGCGGCGTCACGCGTCGAGGACGTACGCAGGAATCCTCCGTCGACCGGTCGCGAGATCCCGGAGGGTCAGACGCGCGCCGCGGTCGTGCAGCTGCTGCTCGAAGAAGGCCCGATCACCGCGCCGGAGATCGGCGACCGTCTCGGCCTGAGTGCCGCCGGTGTGCGACGCCATCTCGACGCGCTCATCGAGTCCGGCGAGGCGCAGGCCGCCGCACCTCCGCGCCGGCAGGGCCGCGGTCGCGGCCGACCGGCGCGTCGTTTCCAGCTCACCGCCGTCGGGCGCGCCCGGCTCGGCCACTCCTACGACGATCTCGCCACCGCCGCGATGCGTCACCTTCGCGAGCTCGGCGGCGACGCCGCCGTGGAGGACTTCGCGCGTCGCCGCGTGGACTCGATCCTCGGCAATGTGGCGCCCGCCGACGAGAACGTCGACGACGTCGAGAGCGTTGCCGAGGAGATCGCCGGCGCGTTCACCGCCTCCGGGTTCGCGGCCTCGACCCGGCGGGTCGGCACCGGCGTGCAGATCTGCCAGCACCACTGCCCGGTCTCGCATGTCGCCGAGCAGTTCCCCGAACTCTGCGAGGCGGAGCAGGAGGCATTCGTGCGGATCCTCGGAACCCACGTGCAACGCCTCGCGACGATCGCCAACGGCGACGCCTTCTGCACGACCCACGTGCCCGTTCTCCCCAGAGCGGATGTGCCCCGGCCGGAGCCGCCCACGTGACGTCCCCCACTCGAGTGCTGCGAGACACCGGGCACAACACGAAGACATCCACCCACCCGTCGACCGTCGACGCACAGCCCGCGCCGACGCCCACCAGACTCCGGAAGGAGCTCGCATGACCGTCGCATCGGATCAGACGTCCGGCGCCGCGCCGCTGACGCAGGAAGAGACGATCGATTCTCTCGGACACTACGAATACGGCTGGGCGGACCCCGACACCGCCGGTGCCACGGCGCAGCGCGGCCTGTCCGAAGAGGTCGTGCGGGACATCTCGTCGAAGAAGAACGAACCCGAGTGGATGCTCGACATCCGTCTCAAGGCGCTGCGCACCTTCGACAAGAAGCCGATGCCGGTGTGGGGTTCGAACCTCGACGGGATCGACTTCGACAACATCAAGTACTTCGTGCGCTCGACGGAGAAGCAGGCCGCGAGCTGGGACGAGCTCCCCGAGGACATCAAGAACACCTACGACCGGCTGGGCATCCCGGAGGCGGAGAAGCAGCGCCTGATCGCCGGTGTCGCCGCCCAGTACGAGTCCGAGGTGGTCTACCACCAGATCCGCGAGGACCTCGAGAGCCAGGGCGTGATCTTCCTCGACACCGACTCGGGTCTGCGTGAGCATCCCGAGCTGTTCAAGGAGTACTTCGGCACGGTCATCCCGGCCGGGGACAACAAGTTCTCCGCCCTGAACACCGCGGTGTGGTCGGGAGGCTCGTTCATCTACGTTCCGCCGGGTGTACACGTCGACATCCCGCTGCAGGCCTACTTCCGCATCAACACGGAGAACATGGGCCAGTTCGAGCGGACCCTGATCATCGTCGACGAGGGCGCCTCGGTGCACTACGTCGAGGGCTGCACCGCGCCGATCTACAAGTCCGACTCGCTGCACTCCGCAGTGGTCGAGATCATCGTCAAGAAGGGCGGTCACTGCCGCTACACGACGATCCAGAACTGGTCGAACAACGTCTACAACTTGGTGACCAAGCGCACCAAGGTCGAGGCCGGCGGCTCGATGGAATGGATCGACGGCAACATCGGTTCCAAGGTGACGATGAAGTACCCGGCCGTGTGGATGATGGGCGAGCACGCTCGCGGTGAGGTGCTCTCCGTGGCCTTCGCCGGCGAGGGTCAGCACCAGGACACCGGCGCGAAGATGCTGCACCTGGCTCCGCACACCTCCTCGACCATCGTGTCGAAGTCGGTGGCGCGCGGCGGTGGACGTGCCTCCTACCGCGGCCTCGTGCAGGTCAACAAGGGAGCCCACGGCTCGAAGTCGACGGTCAAGTGCGACGCGCTGCTCGTCGACCAGATCAGCCGCTCCGACACCTACCCGTACGTCGATATCCGTGAGGACGACGTCACGATGGGTCACGAGGCGACCGTCTCGAAGGTGAGCGACGACCAGCTGTTCTACCTCATGAGCCGCGGACTCGACGAGGACGAGGCCATGGCCATGGTGGTGCGCGGGTTCGTCGAGCCCATCGCCAAGGAACTGCCGATGGAGTACGCCCTCGAACTCAACCGCCTGATCGAACTGCAGATGGAAGGGGCAGTCGGCTAAATGACTGCGGAAGCGAAGAACGCTCCGGCTACCGGAGTGCAGGAAGCCGTGCGCGGGGAGAACCGTGCCCCGGCGATCGACAACGCCGGCAAGCCGGCAGTCAACAAGGGCGAGGTCTTCACGTCGTTCGATGTGAACGCCTTCGAGGTTCCCTCGGGACGCGACGAGGTCTGGCGGTTCACCCCGCTGCGCCGCCTGCGCGGTCTGCACGACGGCACCGCCACCGCGACCGGCACCGCGACCGTCGAGGTCACCCCGGTCGACGGCGTGCAGGTCGAGACCGTCGCGCGCGACGACGCGCGGCTCGGACAGGCCGGTGTGCCGTTCGACC
The DNA here is from genome assembly GCF_048957735.1 of Rhodococcus sp. As11. Classification (NCBI taxonomy): domain Bacteria; kingdom Bacillati; phylum Actinomycetota; class Actinomycetes; order Mycobacteriales; family Nocardiaceae; genus Rhodococcus; species Rhodococcus sp. As11. The sequence continues at coordinate 103,449 of NZ_JARDJE010000004.1, read as the reverse complement.
GGATCGCAGCGCAGGCCTACTCGGCGTTCGAGACCGCAACCGTCCTCACCGTCGGCCGCGAGGTCGAGGTCGCCGACCCCGTCACCGTGACGATCACGGGACCGGGTGAGGGAGCCGTCGCCTACGGTCACGTGCAGATCCGGCTCGAGGAGTTCGCCAACCTCACGCTCGTCATCGACCAGCGCGGTAGCGGCACCTACGCCGAGAACATCGAGTTCGTGCTCGGCGACAGCGCGCAATTGAAGGTCGTCGCGGTGCAGGACTGGGCCGACGACGCCGTGCACGTCGCCGCGCACCACGCCCGCCTCGGCCGCGATGCCGTGCTCCGTCACTTCACGGTCGCGCTCGGCGGCGATCTGGTACGCGTGTCGGCGACCACCAAGTACGACGGTCCCGGCGGCGACGCCGAACTGCTCGGCCTGTACTTCGCCGACGCCGGTCAGCACTTCGAACAGCGCCTGCTCGTCGACCACTCGCAGCCGAACTGCAAGTCGAACGTCGTGTACAAGGGTGCGCTGCAGGGCGATCCGGCCTCCGGCAAGCCCGACGCGCGCACCGTGTGGATCGGCGACGTGCTCATCCGCGCCGAGGCCGAGGGCACCGACACCTTCGAGCTCAACCGCAACCTGGTGCTCACCGACGGAGCGCGCGCCGACTCGGTGCCGAACCTCGAGATCGAGACCGGTGAGATCGTCGGTGCCGGTCACGCGTCGGCGACCGGCCGCTTCGACGACGAGCAGCTGTTCTACCTGCGTGCTCGCGGTATCCCCGAAGAGGAAGCGCGTCGCCTCGTCGTCCGCGGATTCTTCCACGAGCTGCTCGAGCGCATCACGGTCGCCGAGGTCCGCGAACGGCTCGAGGCCGCCATCGAGGCGGAACTCGCCGCCGTCGGCGCCTGACGGCCGTCTCCCCGTACTCCCGATACCTCTCCACTAAGGAAACGCATTTCGATGTCCACACCTTCGAACGTCCTCGAGATCAAGGACCTGCACGTCCGTGTCGCTCAGACCGACGAGAACGCCGAACCCATCGACATTCTCAAGGGCGTCGATCTCACGGTCCGCTCGGGTGAGACGCACGCCATCATGGGCCCCAACGGCTCCGGCAAGTCCACCCTGTCGTACGCGATCGCCGGCCACCCCAAGTACGAGATCACCTCGGGCAGCATCACCCTCAACGGTGAGGACGTGCTCGAGATGAGCGTCGACGAGCGCGCCCGCGCCGGCCTGTTCCTCGCGATGCAGTACCCGGTCGAGGTGCCCGGCGTGTCGATGTCGAACTTCCTCCGCACCGCCGCGACCGCCGTGCGCGGCGAGGCCCCCAAGCTGCGCCACTGGGTCAAGGAGGTCAAGCAGGCGATGTCCGAGCTGGACATCGATCCGGCCTTCGGCGAGCGCAGTGTCAACGAGGGCTTCTCCGGTGGCGAGAAGAAACGCCACGAGATCCTGCAGCTCGGTCTGCTGAAGCCGAAGATCGCCATCCTCGACGAGACCGACTCGGGCCTCGACGTGGACGCGCTGCGCGTCGTCTCCGAGGGCGTGAACCGCTACCAGGAGAACGAGAACGGCGGCGTCCTGCTCATCACCCACTACACCCGCATCCTGCGCTACATCAAGCCGCAGTTCGTGCACGTCTTCGTGGGTGGCCGCGTCGTCGAGTCCGGTGGCCCCGAGCTCGCCGACGAGCTCGAGACCAACGGCTACGTTCGTTTCACCCAGGCAGCAACGCAAGGAGCGTGATCGGATGACGGTGCCGGTGCGGACCTTGGACATCGCCCGGATCAGGGCGGATTTCCCGATCCTCGCGCGCACGGTGCGCGACGGCAAACCCCTGGTCTACCTCGACTCGGGGGCCACCTCCCAGCGTCCGGTGCAGGTGCTGGACGCCGAGCGTGAGTTCCTCGCGACGCGGAACGCGGCCGTGCACCGCGGTGCGCATGCGTTGTCGGAGGAGGCGACCGACTCGTACGAGGACGCCCGCGCTGTCATCGCCGGCTTCGTCGGGGTCGACGTCGACGAGGTGGTGTTCACCAAGAACGCCACCGAGTCGCTCAACCTCGTCGCCTACGCCTTCGCCGACGACCGGTTCCCGCACCGGCTCGGACCGGGTGACGAGATCGTCGTCACCGAGCTCGAGCACCACGCGAACCTCGTTCCGTGGCAGGAACTCGCGCGGCGCACGGGTGCCACTCTGCGCTGGTACGGCGTCACCGACGACGGCCGCATCGACCTCGACTCGCTGACGCTGACCGAGGCTGTGAAGGTCGTGGCGTTCACGCACCAGTCGAACGTAACCGGCGCGGTCGCCCCCGTCGAGGAGATCGTGCGACGCGCGAAGGAGGTCGGCGCGATCGTCGTGCTCGACGCGTGCCAGTCGGTGCCGCACATGGCCGTCGACTTCCGCGCGCTCGGAGTCGACTTCGCCGCCTTCTCCGGCCACAAGATGTTCGGTCCCTCGGGTGTGGGTGTCCTCTACGGACGACGCGACCTGCTCGCCGACGTGCCGCCGTTCATCACCGGTGGCTCGATGATCGAGACGGTCACCATGGAGGCGACGACCTTCGCCGCACCGCCGCAGCGGTTCGAAGCCGGTTCCCCGATGTCCTCGCAGGCCGTGGGGCTCGGTGCCGCCGTGCGTTATCTGCAGGAGATCGGCATGGACGCGGTGGCCGCGCACGAGCACGAACTCACCACTGCGGCGCTCGCCGAACTCGCCGGCATCGAGGGCGTGCGCATCATCGGTCCGACCACCGCCGACCAGCGCGGTGGGGCCGTGTCGTTCGTCGTGGACGGAATCCACGCCCATGATCTCGGCCAGATCCTCGATGACGAGGGCGTCGAGATCCGGGTCGGGCATCACTGTGCCTGGCCGTTGCACCGCCGCTTCGGGGTGGCCGCGACCGCCCGCGCGTCGTTCGCCGTGTACAACACGCCGGACGAGGTGCAGGCACTCGGCGCGGCGATCCGGCGCGCCCAGAAATTCTTCGGGGAGGCGTGATCCGATGCGGATGGAGCAGATGTACCAGGAAGTGATCCTGGACCACTACAAGCACCCGCATCACCGCGGGCTGCGCGAACCGTTCGGCGCCGAAGTACATCACGTCAACCCGACCTGCGGCGACGAGGTGACGCTGCGTGTGCATCTCGACGGCGACACCGTTGCCGACGTCTCCTACGACGGCCAGGGGTGCTCGATCAGCCAGGCGTCGACGTCCGTGCTCACCGACCAGGTGATCGGTGCTCCGCTGGGCGATGCGCTGAAGATGGTCGACGGGTTCGTCGAGATGGTGAGCAGTCGCGGCACCGTCGACGGCGACGAGGAGTTGATCGGCGACGGCATCGCGTTCGCCGGCGTGGCGAAGTACCCGGCGCGCGTGAAGTGCGCGTTGCTGGGCTGGATGGCTTTCAAGGACGCGGTCGCGCAGACCGTGGACGCCGCCTCCGACACCCTGACGGACGGCGCGCACACCCTTTCGAGCGAAGGACAGAACCGATGACCGAACCCGCACCCGGCACCGTGAACACCGACGAGGATCCGACGGCCGACGCCGGCGCGGACGAGACCTCGACGCTCGTCGCGGCCACGGCCCCCCCGCTGGATCCGGGCCGCCTCGACGAACTCGAGGAAGCGCTGCGCGACGTCGTCGACCCCGAACTCGGCATCAATGTCGTCGATCTCGGTCTCGTCTACGGAATCTCCGAGGCCGACGAGATCGTGACCGTCGACATGACCCTCACGTCGGCGGCGTGCCCTCTCACCGATGTCATCGAGGATCAGGCCAAGGGCGCACTCGTGCGCAGCGGTCTGTGCGACGAACTGCGTATCAACTGGGTGTGGATGCCGCCGTGGGGTCCCGACAAGATCACCGACGACGGACGCGAGCAGCTGCGCGCACTCGGGTTCACCGTCTGAGCCGCAGCTTCCGGGTTCCGGGCCTCGGCGCCTGATCTCCGACTTCTCGTCGGGGGTCAGGCGCCTTTGCGTTCGCCGGAGGTCTTCTTGGCAGCTGTCTTCTTCGCAGGACTCTTCCTGGCCGCCGTACTCGTGGACGCGGTCTTCTTCGCGGTGCTCTTCTTCGCGGGACTCTTCTTCGCCGTGCTCTTCGATGCGGTCTTCTTCGCGGGAGCCTTCTTCTTCGCGCCCTCGTCGTCTTCGTCGTCCTTCGAGGACTTCTTCCCGTCCGAGGACGAACCGGACGGAACCTTCTTACCCGCCGCGTCGACGCTGCGCTGCAGGGCAGCGACGAGGTCGAGCACCTCGGCGTCCTCCTCGTCGGTGTCGGGTTCGGCGACCTGGAAGACCTTCTCGCCACCGCGCGCGAGGGCCTCGTCGATCAGCGTGCGCAGCTCCACCTGGTATTCGTCGGTGAACTCGGTGGGATCGAAATCGTCGGACATCGATTCGACGAGGGCCTCGGCCATCGCGAGTTCGCGTTGTTTCGGCTTCTCGATGTCGTCGAGCGACTCGAACTCGGCCGCGCGTACCTCGTCGGGCCACAACAGGGTCTGCAGGATGAGCAACCCGTCGCGGGTGCGCAGCGCCGCCAGTCGCGTGCGCTGACGAAGCGTGAAGTGCACCAGCGCCGTCCGGTCGCTCTGCTCGAGGGTCGCGGCGAGCAGGCCGTAGGCCTTCGGCGACGACGAATCGGGCTCGAGATAGTAGGACTTCTCGAACAGGATCGGATCGATCTGTTCGGTGGGCACGAACTGCAGGACCGGGATCTCGTGCTTCTCCGCCGCGGGAAGCTTCTCGAAGTCCTCGTCGGTGAGCACGACCCGCTCGCCGTCCTCGGAGTCGTAGGCCTTGTCGATCTCCTGGTAGGGAACGACCTCACCGCACTCGGTACACACGCGCTGGTACTTGATCCGCCCGCCGTCCTTCGCATGCACCTGGTGGAAGGTGATGTCGTGCGACTCGGTGGCCGAGTACACCTTCACCGGCACGTTGACGAGGCCGAACGCGAGTGAGCCTTTCCAGATCGACCGCATGTGTCCATCATGATCGACACCCCGGGAGAACGCTGGAAAGCTGCGAAACTCACCGGGCGGCTCGTCGAGACATTCGCCACACCGTCGTAGCCGGGAGATCAGCGGAGCGACCGCAGGATCGTCATGCGCCGGGGCCGGGGTAGCACCCGGAACAGCCGCCACATCGCGCTCGCCACACCCGACGCATCGTCGCGACCCGACAGATACGCCCGTTGCTGCGCGACCGGCAGGTCGAAGAACGCGTCGAAGAACTCGATCGCACCGTGCGCGTCGAGTCGCAGCAGGACCCGCAATCCCATCTGCCGCATCGCCGCCACCGAACGGGCGCGGGCAGACCACAGGACATGCTGCGGGTCGTCGCCGCGGCGCATCGCGTCCACCACCGCATCCGCGGTGGACAGTGCCGTGGCCACCGCGTATCCCGTGGCCGGATGCATGAGACCGCCGCGGGCACCGAAACCGATCACCCCGGGCGACGTCGGTGCGCCCTCCACCGCGAAGCGCACCCGTTCGACCCGTTCGTCGCCGGTCGTGCACACCCCTCGTGCCGCAAGCCGGACACGGAGGCGCCGTTCGAGTTCGCCGAGGTCGAGTGCCGGGCGCCCGACGAGACAGGTCTCCTCGAGGATCGTGCGGCCGTCACCGACCGGCACCGCGTAGAGGAAGGACGGGACATCGTCCGGAGCGGTCCCGTTGTCGCGACGCCAGTCCATGAACCAGGCGTCGTGCCCGTCGAGGGCGGGTGCCGCGGTCGCGTCGTCCACGATCACGCCGAATGCCGTCTGCTGGGCGCGCTGCGGATCGGCAGGAACCCCGCGGGCGTCGACGACGTAGCGCGCACACACTCGGCGCCCGTCCTCGAGGACGACACCCTCCGATCCGACGTCGCGTACGCGACCCCGGACCACCGCGACCGCGCCGAGGTCGAGCACGTCCTGCAGCCGCGCCGTATCCAGCACCCGGTAGACGCGATCGAGGAGGCGGGGCCCGGTCGTCCACACGGCGGGTCTGCCGATGTGCGACGCCACCGTCTCCGCAGGTAACCAGGCCGGCAGCTCGTCGGCCCACGCCGCGTAGGTCGCGGTCCACCGTCGCTGCGGGCGCACGTCGACGGCCGTCACGGACAGCCCGGCCACGGCCGCGCGGAACGCCAGTGCCCGGCCGGCGGGGCCGAGCCCGGCCACGACGAGGTCGGTAGGGGGACGGTGCGTCACGGGCGCCAGCCTAGGTCGCCCGCCGGTGGGGGGCAGGGGTGCGCCGCGGGAGGGTAGCGAATCTCACCGTGAGGGTGGGGCCGCGCCACGGTAAAATGAGTGGTTCGTGTGCCCGGCTGTTTGCCACCATGGCACCCATCCACCGTCTTTCTTCCTAGGAGCCCGTGCGTGATCACCGCTACCGACCTCGAAGTCCGCGCCGGCGTGCGGACGCTGCTCACCGCCCCCGGCTCGGGGCTGCGGGTGCAGGCCGGGGACCGGATCGGCCTCGTGGGACGCAACGGCGCCGGCAAGACCACGACCCTGCGAATCCTCGCGGGTGAAGGCGAGCCCTACGCCGGCACCGTGATCCGCTCCGGCGACATCGGGTACCTGCCCCAGGACCCCAAGGAGGGCAATCTCGACGTCCTCGCCAAGGACCGGGTGCTCTCGGCGCGAGGCCTCGACGAGATCATGCGCAGCATGGAGAAGCAGCAGGCGCTCATGGCAGAGGCCGTGGACGAGAAGATCCGCGACCGCGCCGTGCGCAAGTACGGGTCACTCGAGGAACGCTTCGCGACCCTCGGTGGATACGTCGCCGAATCCGAGGCCGCGACCATCTGCCACAGTCTCGGTCTGCCCGACCGCGTCCTCGGCCAGCCCCTGCACACGCTGTCGGGTGGTCAGCGCCGCCGTGTCGAACTCGCCCGCATCCTGTTCGCGGCCTCGGACGGGTCCGGCGGAAAGTCCGACACCACGCTGCTGCTCGACGAACCGACCAACCATCTCGACGCCGACTCGATCACCTGGCTCCGTGGCTTCCTGCAGAACCACGACGGCGGGCTCATCGTCATCAGCCACGACGTCGACCTGCTCGCCGACGTGGTGAACAAGGTCTGGTTCCTCGACGCGGTGCGTGGCGAGGCCGACATCTACAACATGGGCTGGAAGAAGTACCTCGACGCACGTGCCACCGACGAGCAGCGTCGTCGCCGCGAGCGTGCGAACGCAGAGAAGAAGGCGTCCGCGTTGCAGAAGCAGGCCGCCAAGCTCGGAGCCAAGGCCACCAAGGCCACGGCCGCCCAGAACATGGCGAAGCGCGCCGAGAAACTTCTCGACGACCTCGACGACGTGCGGGTGGCCGACAAGGTCGCGAAGATCCGGTTCCCGACGCCTGCTGCATGTGGAAAGACACCGCTGATGGCGAAGGAACTGACCAAGGTCTACGGTTCGCTCGAGATCTTCACCGGTGTCGACCTCGCGATCGACCGCGGCAGCCGCGTGGTCATCCTCGGCCTCAACGGCGCCGGTAAGACCACCCTGTTGCGTCTTCTCGCCGGAGTGGAAACCCCCGATCTCGGCGAGCTCGTCCCGGGCCACGGTCTGAAGATCGGGTACTTCGCCCAGGAACACGACACCATCGACGACTCGGCGTCGGTATGGGAGAACATCCGGCACGCCGCGCCGGACGCCGGCGAACAGGACCTGCGGGGACTGCTCGGCGCGTTCATGTTCACCGGCCCCCAGCTCGAGCAGCCCGCGGGAACGCTCTCCGGCGGTGAGAAGACCCGGCTGGCGCTCGCGGGGCTCGTGTCGTCGGCGGCGAACGTGCTGCTTCTCGACGAGCCGACCAACAACCTCGATCCGGTCTCACGTGAGCAGGTGCTCGACGCTCTGCGCAGTTACGAGGGTGCCGTCGTGCTGGTCACCCACGATCCGGGGGCGGCCGAGGCGCTCGATCCCGAACGGGTGATCCTGCTTCCCGACGGAACCGAGGACCACTGGTCCCAGGAATACCTCGAACTCATCCAGCTCGCCTGATCGGCTCCGCTGGTCCGATCTGCGTCCGCGCACCCGGGCGGTCCTCTAGCCTGGGAAAGGGACCTTTGGCGAGGGCGCAGGGAGGATCCGATGGCGCGAAATTCCGGTGGTGGAGAGACGACCTACGCGAAGGGAGCCCGGGTTACGGGGGAATCGCGGGACCGCTTGCAGGAGGATCTGAAGCGCCGCTACGAGGAGGGTGCGAGCATTCGGACGCTCGCGCAGGAAACCGGTCGATCCTACGGTTTCGTGCACAACGTGCTCGTGGAGTCGCAGGTACGGCTGCGGGGCCGCGGCGGGCCGAACCGCCGCAGGGCGGCAGCGGGCGACGAGACGGGCTGAGCGGGCGACAGCGCGTGTCAGTCGCGTCGACGCACCGATTCCTCGACGAGATCGAGGACCGCGACGAGATCCTGTTCGGCGTGCCCTGAGGCGAGGCGGGCGACGAGACCGTCGAGGACGAGGTCGAGATATCCGAGGAGAACTTCGGTCGGCACATCGTCGCGGAGCCTGCCCGCTTCGCGCTGTCGTTCGAGACGACCCACGGTGGCCTCGGTCAGTTCTGCGGAATGCTGCGTCCATGCCTTCGCGAACTCGGGATCGGTACGCAGGCGGCGGGTGATCTCGAGTCGGGTTCCCAGCCAGTCGAACTGGTCGGGCGTAGACAGCATGTCGCGCATGACCTGCACGAGACCCTCGTTGGCGGCGACGTCCGCCATGCGCCGTGCGTCCTCCTGCGCGAGCGCGAGGAACAGGCCGTCCTTGTCCTTGAAATGGTGGAAGATCGCACCGCGGGACAGGCCCGTGGCATCTTCGAGCAGTCGCACGGTCGCGCCTTCGTAACCGTATTCGGCGAAACAGCGACGGGCACCGTCGAGGATCTGCCTGCGCCGCGCGGCGAGATGGTCCTCACTGACCTTGGGCACGCGCCACTTCCTTTCCGCTCGAGGAGACGGCGGGCCCGAGACGAGTCTCGTCCCGGGCCCGCCGCTTCACACAGGTGTGACCGATCGGGTCACGTGCAGTGCTCTCTAGCCGCGGATCATGTTCCGCAGCACGTACTGCAGGATGCCGCCGTTGCGGTAGTAATCCGCCTCACCCGGGGTGTCGATGCGGACCACGGCGTCGAAGGTGACCTTCTCGCCGTCCTCCTTGGTCGCCGTGACCTTGACGGTCTTCGGCGTGACGCCCTCGTTGAGCTTCTCGATGCCCTCGATGTCGAAGACCTCGGTGCCGGTCAGGCCCAGGGACTTGGCCGACTCGCCCGCCGGGAACTGCAGCGGGATGACGCCCATGCCGATGAGGTTCGAGCGGTGGATGCGCTCGAACGACTCGGTGATGACGGCCTTGACGCCGAGCAGGCGGGTGCCCTTGGCGGCCCAGTCACGCGAGGAACCCGAACCGTACTCCTTGCCACCGAGGACGACCAGCGGGATTCCGGCCTCCTGGTAGTTCTGCGAGGCGTCGTAGATGAACGCCTGCGGAGCACCGTCCTGGGTGAAGTCGCGGGTGTAACCACCGGAGACACCGTCGAGCAGCTGGTTCTGCAGACGGATGTTCGCGAAGGTACCGCGGACCATCACCTCGTGGTTGCCGCGACGCGAACCGAGCGAGTTGTAGTCCTTGCGCTCGACACCGTGGGCGTCGAGGTACTGCGCGGCCGGGGTACCCGGCTTGATGGGCCCGGCCGGGCTGATGTGGTCGGTGGTCACCGAATCGCCGAGCAGCGCGAGCACACGCGCACCCTTGATGTCGGAGACCGCATCCGGATCCATCGTCATGCCGTCGAAGTACGGAGCCTTGCGGACGTACGTCGAGTTCTCGTCCCACGCGAAGGTGTCACCCTCGGGGGTCTCGAGGTTCTGCCAGCGCTCGTCGCCCTTGAAGACATCGGCGTAGGACTTGCGGAACATGTCCTGGCTGATCGCCGACTTGATGGTGTCGTCGATCTCCTGCGCAGACGGCCAGATGTCCTTCAGGAAGACGTCGTTGCCGTCGGTGTCCTTGCCCAGGGCGTCGGTCTCGAAGTCGAAGTCCATCGTGCCCGCGAGCGCGTACGCGATGACCAGCGGCGGCGAGGCCAGGTAGTTCATCTTCACGTCGGGGGAGATGCGACCCTCGAAGTTGCGGTTGCCGGAGAGCACCGCGGTGACCGAGAGGTCGTTGTCGTTGACGGCCTTCGAGATCTCCTCGGGCAGCGGGCCCGTGTTACCGATGCACGTGGTGCAACCGAAACCGCCGAGGTAGAAGCCGAGCTTCTCGAGGTACGGCCACAGGCCGGCCTTCTCGTAGTAGTCGTTGACGACCTGCGAACCCGGAGCCATGTTGGTCTTGACCCACGGCTTGGTGGACAGGCCCTTCTCGACCGCGTTGCGGGCGAGCAGTGCGGCACCGAGCATGACCGACGGGTTGGAGGTGTTGGTGCAGGAGGTGATGCCCGCAACCACGACCGCGCCGTGGTCGAGGACGAACTCGCCGCGCTCCTCCGAGACGACCTCGACCGGCTTCGACGGACGGCCGTGGGCCCCGTTGGCAGCCGAGTGGACGTCGACGGCACCGTCGTCCGCGAAGGACAGCACGGCCGGGTCGGACGCCGGGAAGGACTCTTCGACGGCCTCGTCGAGCTTGCTGTGCTCGGCCGGGAGGTTCTCCTCCACGTAGTTGTGGATGTCCTTGCGGAAGGCGACCTTCGACTCGGACAGCAGGATGCGGTCCTGCGGGCGCTTGGGGCCGGCGATCGACGGGACGACCGTCGACAGGTCGAGCTCGAGGTACTCGGAGAACTCGGGCTCGCGGCTCGGATCGTGCCACAGGCCCTGCTCCTTGGCGTACGCCTCGACGAGAGCGAGCTGCTCGTCGCTGCGGCCGGTCAGGCGCAGGTAGTTGATGGTCTCGTCGTCGATCGGGAAGATCGCTGCGGTGGAACCGAACTCGGGGCTCATGTTGCCGAGGGTCGCGCGGTTGGCGAGGGGGACCTCGGCCACGCCGGCGCCGTAGAACTCGACGAACTTGCCGACGACGCCGTGCTTGCGCAGCATGTCGGTGACGGTGAGCACGACGTCGGTGGCGGTCACGCCGGGCCGGATCTCACCGGTGAGCTTGAAGCCGACCACGCGCGGGATCAGCATGGAGACCGGCTGGCCGAGCATGGCGGCCTCGGCCTCGATGCCGCCGACGCCCCAGCCGAGCACGCCGAGACCGTTGACCATCGTGGTGTGCGAGTCGGTGCCGACGCAGGTGTCGGGGTAGGCCTGCCCGTTGCGGACCATGACGGTCGGGGCGAGGTACTCGATGTTGACCTGGTGCACGATGCCCATGCCCGGCGGGACGACGCGGAAGTCGTCGAAGGCGCCCTGACCCCAGCGGAGGAACTGGTAACGCTCGCCGTTGCGCTCGTACTCGAGGTCGACGTTGCGCTCGAGGGCGTCGGCACGACCGAAGTAGTCGAGGATCACCGAGTGGTCGATGACCATGTCGGCGGGGGAGAGGGGGTTGACCTTGTTCGGGTCGCCGCCCAGGGTGGTGACGGCCTCACGCATGGTCGCGAGGTCGACGACACAGGGGACGCCCGTGAAGTCCTGCATGATCACGCGGGCAGGCGTGAACTGGATCTCGATGCTCGGGTCGGCGGAGGGATCCCAGTCGGCGATGGCCCGGATGTGATCGGCCGTGATGTTGGCACCGTCCTCGGTGCGCAGCAGGTTCTCGGCCAGGACCTTCAAAGAGTAAGGAAGTTTCTCGGTGCCGGGGACGGCCGACAGGCGGAAGATCTCGTACGAGTTGTCTCCGACCTGCAGCGAACCCTTGGCGCCGAACGAATCACTACTGGTGCTCACGTCAGCTCCACTCGTCGTTTCGGCTGGCCGCCGACGGGGCTGTGTCGACGGCTGAAGCGAGGCACACGACTTCCACCCACGGCCCGTGGCCCGGATGCAGAATGTCGTGGCGTCTCGCACTCGATTCTAACAGTACGCTTGTCCTGTATTGAACCGAAGCCGGGGTTTGTCGTGCCGTCGCGGGGCGTCACGGGTATCGGTCCTGTTCGCGACGAGTGCTGCGAGCCGCCGTCGCGCGATCGCGTAGTGTTCTGCACTGCCGCACGGGTGTGGCGCTTCGTGTCGTTTCCGAGCGGCCGGACCGCCGGTCGCCCGGACTTTGTTCAGTACCACCGGAGAGAGATGTCTGCGCCACTGCTTCGTATACCGGGCCCTGCGCTCACGGATCTGCCTGCCGGGGTCTCCGTCGACACAGTGCTCGCCGATCTTGCCGACGATCAGGTTGCGGCACCGTCGCAGTACGTCGACGATCTCGTCGCAGAGGTGCAGCGCGCGCACGAGAACGGGATCGACCTGAGTGTGGTCGTACTCGACCGGGACCCGCGTATGGATTCGCAGCTTCGCGACCTCGCGACGGAGGTGGGGGCCGAGGACGGCGGGACCGTGCTGGTCCTCAGCCCCGGCTGGGTCGGGACGTTCAGCGCGGATCTCGACCGGGTCACCCTCGAGGCGGCCCAGGACCGCACATACACCGGCGATCCGGTGGTGTCCACGCGCAACTTCGTCGATTCGGTGCTCGAGCCGTCGCCCCCCTGGACACTGATGACATTGCTGATCGTCGCCGTCGTCGCTCTTGCGGCCGGTGCGACCTTCCTGGCGAAGCGGCGCCGGACGGATGGTGACCAGACCGTTGCCGGAGGTAACGGAATGTCATCGCCCGACGCCTCCTGACGTCTCTTTCCCGTCACCACCGCGGGGTTGTCCGGGCCGTCCGTCCGACGGTTCCGCCGAGATCCGGCAGATGATGCCGTTCGGTGTCCTCACGGTGTTCTTCGAACGATCTTCGTGACTGTCATGCGACATACCCCTGTGGTGTCGTACGGTTCTCATGACGCTCTTGGGGAAGGTGTGTCACAACCCGGTTCGTGGGGACGCTGTCCACAGCCGGTGTACGACCGCAGCGTGTGAGCCATGGGGTACCCACGGCTGACCGATGCTGCCTGCCTTCCTCGGGTCGTCCGGCCGGATGCCTTGGCCACCAAGCGCGATCGAGGGAGACGCAAGTGAGACGGTTCGGTATCCACGGGGGGATTCCGCGACGGTCGGGGCCGGACGGTGCCGGCCGGGCGCTCACTGCAGGCCCTCGGCCCGACAGTCCGACGCCCCGCCGTACCCCGCGGGCGCGCACCGGCACGCTGCTCGCCGGTTTGGGACTGGTCACAGCCGTACTCCTCACCGTCTCCACGACGGCCTCTGCCGCGCCGCCCCCGCCGCCGAACCCGTCCGACGCGGAGATCGATCGCGCAGGAGCGGCCGTGGCGGCCAATATCGATCGGGTCGGGCAACTGATCGTCCGGATCGCCGACGCCGATCAGCAACTCGCCGAGCTCGACGCGCAGGTCGCGATCCGACGCGAGGATGTCAACCGGGCCCTTGTCGACCTGCAGAACGCGCGCGATGCGGCAGATCTCGCCGAACGGGTGGTCGCGGATTCCCGTCGTGCACTCGACGACGCCGCCGATCGGATCGCCGCCGCGCAGCAGAACTTCGACGCGTTCGTCCGCGACAGCTACACACGCGGCGCCAATTCGGTGTCCCTCGCGGCCTTCCTCGACGTCGACGGTCCCGACGACCTGCTCGACCGTGCCCAGGTGATGCGGGTGCTCTCTGCCGGGCGTACCGCCGTGCTCGACGCGCTCCAGCGCGCCCGGGCCACGGAGGCCAACTCCCATTCGCGGGCGCGGGCGGCCAAGCTCGAGGCCGACGCGGCTGCGGATGCGGCCGAACAACGCAAGGCCGAAGCGGAGGCCGCGATCGCGGTCGCGCGTGCCGAACTCGGCCGGCAGGCCGCCGAGAAGTCGCGCATCGAGCAGGAACGTGCGGGCGCCCAGAGCGAGCTCGACACGGCCCGTGTGAACGTCGCCGGACTCGAGGGGCAACGCGCGCAGTATCTCGACTGGGATCGTCGCCGTGCAGCCGAGGAAGCTGCTGCCGCGGCGGCTGCCGAGGCGGCGCGGGTCGCGGCTGCGGGGGCGGCCGAGCGTGTCGCGGCCGACGCCGCAGCCCGGGCACGTGCGGCGGAACTCGCCAACGGCCGCCGCCCCCACACCCTGGTCGAGGAGTCACCCGCGGCGACCGACGGCGACGTCGCGTTGCCGGATGTCACCACCGAGTCCGGGGCACCCCAGGACGACGGCACCGGTACGGGTACGGATTTGCCGGACTACACCGAGGGTGGGACCGTCCCGGACTACACGGACGACGACCCCGACGGCGGGACCGTCCCGGACGATACGGGTGGTGGCACCGTCCCGGACGACACCGAGGGTGGGACCGTCCCGGACGACACGGACGGTGGGACCGTCCCGGACGACACGGACGGCGGCACCGTTCCCGACGTGGACGACGGCACCGGTAGCGACGACGGTGGGATCGACTGGGACAACCCGGATCCGGGCGACCCCGTCGTGGAGAGCCCGGGATCCGGCACCGGCGGAACGGGCTCCCGTCCTTCCACATCTGATTCGCCGCCTCGCGCCCCGTCCCGTCCGAGCGTCACCGGTCCTGCCGCGGTGGAGGTCGTCATCGACCGCGCGATGTCCCAGATCGGCGTGCCCTACGCCTGGGGCGGCGGGAACGAGAACGGACCGACCCGCGGTATCCGCGACGGCGGTGTCGCCGATGTCCACGGCGACTACGCCAAGGTCGGCTTCGACTGTTCCGGACTGATGATCTATGCGTTCGCGGGCATCGGCGTCTCGCTACCGCACTACACCGGCTACCAGTACACGGCAGGCTCACAGATCCCGTCGTCCCAGATGAGACGGGGCGACATGATCTTCTACGGACCCAACGCCAGTCAGCACGTCGCGCTGTACCTCGGTGACGGACAGATGCTCGAGGCGCCGCAGTCGGGGTCGTACGTGAAGATCTCGCCGGTACGCTGGGGCGGCATGACACCGTACGTGGTGCGCATGGTGTCGTGAGGGCGAGGTTTGCCGCGGCCTCGTGCCGCCGAGGACAGGCGCCCATCCGGTCGATCCGGGTGCGTCTCCCGGTCGGTGCAGGGGTGACGACACACCGAGCCGGCACCTGCAATAGTGGTGCAGCAGGTGTTTCCAACGGAGCGACGTAGGCGAAAGCGGTGGATTGTCGGTGACCTCACGCGAGGGTGGAACGTCCGGTTCGGCAACGCCGGGCAACCAGGGTGGCAACGACGGACGGAAGAACAACCAGGCTGCGGCGGGTGCTGCGCCGGCGCCGAAGACGACCGGCGTGAACATCTCACCGGCACCGCGGGCGTCCGGTGTGAATACCCGTGAGCCCGGCGGCGACGCCCGTGCGAAGGCGTACGACCCGGCCGACGACGTCCGTCTCCTCGAACGGGCCGTCTACGAGGTCAAACGCGTGATCGTGGGCCAGGACCTGCTGGTGGAGCGGATGCTCGTCGGTGTTCTCGCCCGCGGCCACGTGCTGCTCGAAGGTGTGCCGGGCGTGGCGAAGACGCTGGCCGTCGAAACTTTCGCGAAGGTCGTCGGCGGGTCCTTCTCCCGGGTGCAGTTCACTCCGGACCTCGTGCCGACCGACCTCGTCGGTACTCGCATCTACCGTCAGGGACGCGAGGAGTTCGACACCGAACTCGGCCCTGTCGTTGCGAACTTCGTGCTCGCCGACGAGATCAACCGCGCGCCGGCGAAGGTGCAGTCGGCTCTGCTCGAGGTGATGGCCGAACGGCACGTCACCATCGGCGGGAAGACCTTCCCGATGCCTGAGCCGTTCCTCGTGATGGCAACCCAGAACCCCATCGAGAACGAGGGTGTCTATCCGCTGCCGGAAGCGCAGCGCGACCGCTTCCTGTTCAAGGTCCTCGTCGACTATCCGACGGTGGAGGAGGAGCGCGAGATCGTCTACCGGATGGGCGTCGCCGCTCCGGAGCCGAAGCAGGTGCTCGACAACGAGCAGCTCCTGCGCCTGCAGAAGATCGCCGGACGTGTCTTCGTCCACCACGCGCTGGTCGACTACGTCGTGCGTGTCATCTTCGCGACGCGGCAGCCCACCGAACTCGGGCTGCACGACGTGCAGGGCTGGATCGCCTACGGCGCATCGCCCCGAGCGACGCTGGGCATCATCTCCTCGGCACGTGCCCTCGCACTCGTGCGGGGCCGCGACTACGTGGTGCCGCAGGACATCGTCGACGTCATCCCCGATGTGCTCCGTCACCGCCTGGTGCTGTCCTACGACGCGCTCGCGGACGATGTCTCCGCGGATCAGATCATCACCCGAATCCTGCAGACGGTCGGCCTTCCGCAGGTCGCGCCGCAGGCGAACGCACCCGTGCCGTCGGCGACACCGGCTCCCGTCGATCCGCGGTCCGCGGCCGGCCCGCAGACACCCGTCGGTGCGCCCGGTCCGCAGGGAGGTGCGGGCGCGCGGTGAGCACACGTCCTCACGACGGGTCTCCACCGCGGTTCAGATCCGGTGAACTGCGCGATCCCGCGCTCACCGCCGCGCTCCGCACCCTCGAGCTGACCGTGCGGCGCCGTCTCGACGGTGTCCTGCACGGCGATCACCTCGGTCTGATCCCGGGGCCGGGTTCCGAACCGGGCGACGCCCGGGAGTACCAGCCGGGCGACGACGTGCGGCAGATGGACTGGTCGGTCACCGCGCGCACCACGCATCCGCATGTGCGTCAGACCGTCGCCGATCGCGAACTCGAGACGTGGCTCGCGATCGACCTGTCGGCCAGCCTGGACTTCGGTACCGGTCTGTGCGAGAAGCGCGATCTGGTGGTCGCGGCGGTGGCCGCGCTGGCGCACCTGACCACCGGCGGCGGAAACCGGATCGGGGCGGTGGTCTCCACCGGCAGCGAGACGGTCCGCGTCCCCGCGCGTGGCGGACGGCTGCATGCCCAGTCGCTGTTGCGGACGGTCGCGACCACCCCGCATCCGCCGGACGGGACCCGTGGTGATCTCCGAGGCGTCGTCGAGGCGCTGCGACGCCCTCAGCGCCGCCGGGGGCTCGCCGTCGTGGTGAGCGACTTCCTCGGTCCGCTCGACTGGGAGAGGTCCCTGCGGGCACTGTCCGGCCGTCACGAACTCCTCGCCGTGGAAATCCTCGACCGCCGCGACCTCGAACTGCCCGATCTGGGCGATGTGGTCCTCCACGACCCGGAGACGGGCCGCACCCGCGAGTTCACGACCACTCCGGAACTGCGGGCCGACTACGCGCAGGCGGCCGCCGAGCATCGGGCGGCCGTGCACCAGGCGCTGCGCAGCTGTGGTGCGCCCGTCCTGACCCTGCACACCGACCGCGACTGGATCGGCGATGTCGTGCGGTTCGTCGCGGCGCGTCGGCACAGCTACGGCGTACCCGCACGGCAGGGGGGACGATGAGCCTGTCCGGATTCACCTCACCGTGGTGGTTGCTGCTGCTGCTCGTCGTCGCTGCCCTCGGGGGCGCGTACGTGCTGGTCCAGCGTCGGCGCCAGGCGAACACGCTGCGCTTCACGAATCTCGAACTGCTCGAGAAGGTCGCTCCCGCCCGTCCCGGACGCGCCCGGCACATTCCGGTCGCCCTGCTGCTCGTGGGCCTGGTCTTCCTCACGGTGGCGCTCGCCGGTCCCACCGCCGAGCAGCGGGTACCGCGCAACCGGGCCACGGTCGTGCTCGTCATCGACGTGTCGCTGTCGATGGAGGCCACCGATGTCGCGCCCACCCGCCTGGCGGCGGCGCAGGAAGCCGCCAAGCAGTTCGCCGACGACCTGACGCCCGGCATCAACCTCGGTCTCGTCGCGTTCTCGGGTACCGCCTCGGTTCTGGTCTCACCGACCACCAACCGCGAGGCGACCAAGTCCGCGATCGACAACCTGCAGCTGAGCGAACGCACCGCGACCGGCGAGGCGATCTTCACGGCGATGCAGTCGATCGACACGCTCGCCGCGGTACTCGGCGGCAGCGACCAGGCGCCGCCGGCGCGGATCGTGCTCCTGTCCGACGGCAAGCAGACCGTGCCCGAGAGTCCCGACGATCCGCGCGGCGGGTTCACCGCGGCACGACAGGCCGCGGAGAAGGGCATCCCGGTCTCGACGATCTCGTTCGGCACGCAGACGGGAACCGTCACCATCGAGGACGATCGGATCCCCGTGCCCGTCGACGATCCGTCGCTCAAGGAGATCGCCAATCTCTCGGGCGGCAGCTTCTTCACCGCGGCGAGCCTCGAGGAACTCGAAGATGCCTACGACACGCTCGAGGAGCAGATCGGCTTCGAGACGACCCGCGGCGACGCGAGCCGTCCCTGGCTCATGCTCGGAGCGCTCTCGGTGATCGCGGGACTCGGCGCGGCGATGGTGCTGCGCCAGCGGCTGCCCTGATCCGCATTGTGCGCCTTCACGGAGCGTTTTCCGTCCTGGACCGGCCACCAGATAGGTTGGAACGCATGACTGACGCAGAAAGTGCCGCAGCGTCCACGCGTGCGGGTGCCACCCCTCGATCCGTGCTCGTCACGGGTGGAAACCGCGGGATCGGCCTTGCCGTCGCCCGTCGGCTGCAGGCGGACGGCCACAAGGTCGCCGTCACCCATCGCGGTTCGGGTGCGCCCGACGGCCTGTTCGGTGTGCGGTGCGACGTCACCGACGCCGATTCGGTCGATGCCGCGTTCGCAGAGGTCGAGGATCATCAGGGTCCTGTCGAGGTGCTCGTGGCGAACGCCGGCATCACCGACGACACCCTGCTGATGCGCATGACCGAGGACCAGTTCACCTCGGTCATCGACGCGAACCTCACCGGCGCCTTCCGATGTGCCAAGCGCGCGAACCGCGCGATGCTGCGTGGCCGCTGGGGCCGCATGATCTTCCTCGGCTCGGTGGTCGGTCTCGCGGGCCAGGCCGGTCAGATCAACTACGCATCCTCGAAGGCCGGTGTCATCGGTCTCGCCCGCTCCGTCACTCGCGAACTCGGTTCGCGCTCGATCACGGCCAATGTCGTCGCCCCCGGTTTCATCGAGACGGACATGACCGCTGATCTGTCCGACGACCTGCGTGAGACCGCGAAGAAGTTCATCCCGCTGCAGCGCCTGGGCAGGCCCGAGGATGTCGCAGCCGTCGTCAGCTTCCTCGCTTCCGACGACTCCGCCTACGTCTCCGGCGCCGTGATCCCGGTCGACGGCGGCATGGGCATGGGCCACTGACGGTCCGGCGGACCATACCGCGGTCGCACCGACCACATCCGAATCTCACTGGAGGACCGACACACTCATGGGCGGACTGCTCGAGGGCAAGACCATTCTCGTCACCGGCATCATCACCGATGCCTCCATCGCCTTCCACACCGCGAAGGTCGCGCAGGAACAGGGCGCGAAGGTGATCATCACCGGTTTCGAACGTCTCCGGTTGATCGACCGGATCGCGCAGCGTCTCCCGCAGCCTGTGCCGCCGGCGATCAGCCTCGACGTGCAGAACCAGGAGGATCTCGACGGTCTCGCCGACAAGATCCGCGAACTCGCACCGGAAGGAATCGACGGTGTCGTCCATTCCATCGGTTTCGCGCCCCGATCGTGCCTGGGCAGCCCCTTCCTCGACGCGCCGTGGACGGACGTCGCGGTGGCACTCGAGGTGTCGGCCTACTCGTACGGTGCGCTCGCCAAGGCCGTCCTTCCCGTGATGAACGAGGGCGGTTCGATCGTGGGAATGGATTTCGATCCGTCCCGGGCCGTGCCGTTCTACAACTGGATGGGTGTCTCCAAGGCGACGCTCGAGTCGGTGAACCGTTACGTGGCCAAGGAGGTCGGCCCGCGCGGTATCCGGTCCAATCTCGTCGCCGCCGGCCCGATCAAGACGCTCGCCGCGAAGGCCATCGCCGGCGACGCGACCGGTCCGGGCGCCGAGATGAACCGGCTCAACGAGGGTTGGTCGGCCGCGTCCCCGATCGGCTGGGACGTCGATGATCCGACGCCTGTGGCGAAGACCGTGTGTGCGGTGCTGTCCGACTGGCTACCCGGGACGACGGGTTCCATCGTCTACGTCGACGGCGGGTTCCACTCCCAGGTCGGCTTCGGCGGCTGACCGCACCACGGAAGGCATTTCGATGACGAACACCCCCGAGGCGTACGACGCGCTGATGCTGTTGTCGTTCGGCGGACCGGAAGGTCCCGACGACGTGCGGCCGTTTCTCGAGAACGTCACCCGCGGGCGAGGTATCCCCCCGGAACGGCTCGACGAGGTCGCGCAGCATTACCTGCATTTCGGGGGTGTCTCGCCGATCAATGCCCTCAACCGGGCGATCATCGATGCCGTGCGCGTCGAATTCGACGCGCACGGCATCGAACTGCCGATCTACTTCGGCAACCGCAACTGGCATCCCATGGTCGAGGACACCGTCACCCGGATGCGCGACGACGGGATCCGCAACGCGCTGGTGTTCGCGACGTCCGCCTGGGGCGGTTACTCGGGATGCCGGCAGTACCACGAGGACATCGCGCGGGCTCGGGACGCCGTCGAGAACGCTCCGCAGCTGACGAAGCTGCGGCACTTCTACGATCACCCGCTGTTCGTCGACGCCGTCACCGATGCGGTGCGCGCAGCGCGCGTCGAACTCGCGGACGAGGTGCGCGACTCCGCGCGCGTGGTCTTCACGGCCCACTCCGTCCCGAGTTCCTTCGACGCGACGGGTGGTCCGCCGGAGGAAGGCGGACATCTCTACAGTCGCCAGGTCGCCGAGGCCGCGCGGCTGGTGGCCGAGGCGCTCGGCGAGGACGACTACGACCTGGTGTGGCAGTCGCGGTCGGGTCCGCCGCAGGTGCCGTGGCTCGAACCCGACATCGTCGACCATATCGAGGCCCTGCACGAACGCGGCGTGGCTGCGGTCGTGGTCGTGCCGGTCGGATTCGTCTCCGACCACCTCGAGGTCGTGTGGGATCTCGACACCGAAGCCCGCGACCGCGCCGCCGAGCTGGGCATGGGCTTCTCGCGCGCGGCCACGGCCGGAACCGACCCGCGCTTCGCTCGACTCGTCCGCGAACTCGTCGACGAACGGCGCGACGGGGTCACCGCCCGCCGCTGCGGCACCGAACCGCTGCTCGGAGCCGGGTGCAACGGGAGCCTGTGCGCCGTCGGGTGCTGCGAGCCGCCGAAACGCCCGGCCCGGCCCGCCGACTGATCTGGACTGATCTGTCGCACCGCCTCATCCGGCGGGTTGTCCGGCCGGTACGGCGAGGGGAAAGCGGAACCAGCGCGGCAGAGACCGACGCAGGACGCTCGGCCCGTCGACGACGACGGTGCCCGAACGCACGGCGTCCGACCAGGTGGCTTCGCCGCGCCGGATCTCGGTCAGCTCCCGCAACCCGGCCGTCACCCGGACCGAGACCTCGAATCCCGGGTTCTCGTCGCATACGTCGACCTCGTGGGGACCGATGACGAGCCACCACCGGCGCGCCGCGTGGGTGACCGCTGGGAAGACGAACTCGACAACCGTCCGTGATCCCGGCACGGCGGCACGGTCGACGTGTCGGTGCATGTCCCACATCAGCAGCCTCGGATCGAGATCGGCGTCGCCGAGCCTGCCGGTCCAGCGCGTCCCCCAGGCGCCGAGCGCGTCGACGACGGTCTCGAGGTCGCGTCCTGCGGGTGTGAGCACGTACCGGACGTCGGTTCCGTCCTCGAGGCGCTGCACGATGCCCGCCGCCGCGAGCCCGTGCAACCGCTTCGACAACAGCGTCGGTGACATGCGGGGCAGGCCCCGTCGGAGGTCGTTGAACCGTTCGCTGCCGAGCACGAGTTCGCGCACCACGAGCAGCGTCCACCTCTCGTCGAACAGTTCCATCGCCTTGGCGACGGGACAGAACTGCTGGTAGGGCGGGCCCATGATCGGATAGTAGGCCGGTCGGACCGCCGCGACCAGCACGAACGGACGGCGATGCGGTACAGATTGTGTACTGGAGGACACCGTCCCGGCCTTCCTACAGTCGATCTGTGACCCGGGGCCGCCGCCCGACGGTGCCGAAGCCGGGTCCCTCGACAGGAGGAATCCTCTGATGACCGGCATCTCCACGACACACGACGCCGATCGCGTCCTCAAGGCCAAGCACCGGGCGATGTGGGCACTCGGCGACTATCCGGCGGTGGCGACACAGGTCATCGCCGAACTCGGACCCGCACTCGTGTCCGCAACCGGAATCGGTCCGGACGACCGCGTCCTGGACATCGCCGCGGGGTCCGGCAACGCCTCGATTCCGGCCGCGCTCACCGGAGCGACGGTCGTCGCCACCGACCTGACACCGGAACTGTTCGAGGTCGGCCGGCGTGACGCCGAGGCGGCCGGTGCGGATCTCGACTGGCAGGAGGCGGACGCCGAAGCGCTCCCGTTCGACGATGCGAGCTTCGACGCCGTGATCTCCTGCGTCGGAGTGATGTTCGCGCCCTACCACCGAGCCGCCGCCGACCAGCTGCTCCGGGTGACACGGCCGGGTGGCCGAATCGGCCTGCTGAGCTGGACACCGGGTGGCTTCATCGGACAGATGTTCGCGACGATGAAACCGTATGCGCCGCCGCCTCCTCCGGGCGCGCAACCGCCACCGCTGTGGGGCGACGAGGTGCACGTACGAGAACTGATCGGCGATCGCGTCACCGACCTGCAGGCACGCACCGAGAATCTCCGTGTCGAGTGCTTCGCGACCGGTGCGGACTTCCGGGACTTCTTCAAGGCCGCATACGGTCCCACGATCGCGGTGTACCGCAACATCGCCGACGATCAGGAGCGGGTCGCGTCCCTCGATCGTGAGCTCCTCGAACTCGCCCAGCGTCACGATCTCGGTGGCGGAGCGATGGACTGGGAATACCTGCTGGTCACCGCGCAGCGGAGCTGACCCGCCCCGCGCGGGCGTCCGGGTCCGGTGGCGCGGTGCGGTTGACCGATCGCACCACCCACCGGCCGGACCATTCGAGTTCGCTCACGGCGCCGTTGACGATGCGCGGCGCGGGTTCCGGTGACAGCCGGTCGAGTACAGCGCGGATCAGTGCGCCGTGCGAGACGACCACGATCCGGCAGCCGGGGTGCATCGCGGCAGCGACGTCGAGTGCGCGTACGCCTCTCGTGGCGACTGCCCCCAGGGGTTCGAGTCCGGGGAAATTCCCGCCGGGCCAGCGCGCCTCGGCGTCCTCCCGGGTCGAGCCCTCGGCATCGCCGTAGGTACGTTCGGCCAGATCCGGAATCGTTCCGGACATCCCGATGCACAGATGGGCGGCCACGATTCGGCCGGTGTCGTACGCGCGTGACAGCGGCGAGGACACAACGGTGTCCCAGCCGGTGGGGTCGAGGAGTTCGAGTAGGCGCGCGGCGCCCCGTGCCTGCTCCCGGCCGACCTCGTCGAGTGGGACGTCGGTGCTGCCCTGCAGCAGGCCGCGCCGATTCCAGTCGGTACGCCCGTGCCGTACGAGAGCCAGTCGGGTGGTGTTCATCGACCCACCCCGGACAACACGTTCGCGTCCTCGTCGGTCGTCACCCTGCCGGTCGACGGGTAGAACAGCGCGCGGTGGACGGACACTCCCACGCGGTCTCCGACCGCCGGACGTAACCCTGCGACGGCACAACGGAATTCGATACCGCGGCACGAGACGACGACGTCGCTGGCATCGCGTCCGAACAGCGACGACATCACGATGCCCTGCCTCGGCGCGTCCTGTGGTGCCGTCAACGTGATGTCGGCGGGAAGAACTGCGAGAGTGCCCCGCCCGGAGGCATCGTCCGGAATCGCATCCGGTCGCAGCCGGACGGCACCGTCGTCGCTGACGAAGCCGTCCGCCGACACGCTTCCGGTCAGCAGATTCGCATCCGACAAGAACGAGGCGACGAAGGCGGACCGCGGGCGGAGCACGAGATCCTCGGGTGTGCCGATCTGCAGGATCCGGCCGTGGTCGAGCACCACGACGCGGTCGGCGAGCGCCAGCGCCTCGGCACGATCGTGTGTCACGTGGACGACCGTGAGTTGCTGGGAGCGGGTGAGGGTGCGCAATTCGAGACGCAACCGGTCGCGGAGCGGCTCGTCGAGGGCGGACAACGCCTCGTCGAGCAACAGAGCGCGGGGCCGGCCGGCAAGTGCGCGAGCGAGCGCCACCCGTTGTCGCTGCCCGCCGGACAGGGTCGCCGGATCCCGCTTCTCCAGACCCGGAAGCCCCACCAGCTCGAGCACCTCGGCGACCCGCGACGCGCGGTGGGCACGCGGGAGCTTCGCGATCTCCAGCGGATACGCGACATTGCGGCACACGTTCCGGTGCGGCCAGATGGCGTGGTTCTGGAACACCATGCCCAGACGGCGCTTCTCCGGGGGGACACTCCGAGTGCCGTCGGCAACGACGTCTTCACCGAGCCGGATCGTGCCGTCGGTGGGGTCGAGAAAGCCGGCCACCGTGCGGAGCAGGGTCGTCTTCCCCGATCCGGACGGACCGACGAGGGCTACGAATTCGCCGTCCCGAACGTCGAGGTCGATTCCGGACAGTCCTGCGGTGCCGTCGGGGAAGCGCAGGTCGACACCGGTCAGGGTGATCGCGGACATGAAAAGTTATCCGATCTGTGAGTAGTTCATCGAGCCGCACGGGAAGCCCTGACCGCACCGAGGCCGGCGATTCCCACGAGCGCGACGAGCAGGGACAACGCCGACGCGGCGTTGTAGTCGCCGGCCTGCTGCAGATTGAAGATCGACACACCCAGTGTCTGGGTGCCCGGCGCGACGAGCAGCACCGACATCGTCAGTTCACGTGCCGCGGTCACGGCGACCAGCACGCCTCCGGTCACGGCGGCCGGTACGGTCATCGCCCACGGCACGTCCCGCAGCGCTCGAAGACGCGACGCGCCGGATGTGCGGGCCACCTCTTCCAGGGACTCGGACGTGGTCGACAGCGGGGCGCGTACGGCCTGGACGACGACTGCGAGGAAAGCCGTCACATAGGCGCAGAGGATCACCCACCGCGTGTCGAACAGTCCGGTGTAGCGGCCCAGAATGAGCCATCCGACCGCGATGACGAGGCCGGGCACCGCCTGCGGGAGCATCACCGTCAGGTCGAGCCCCGCATTGTCGCGGGATCGGGTGCGCGTGGTGAGCACGCCGATCGCCAGGCCGGCCACCGCGCACACGACGCCTGCGCCGACGGCCAGAATCAGCGAATTCTTCACTCCGACCAGGGTTCCCGGTGCGGTCACGGCCGCAACCATGCTGTCCAGGGTCAAGTTGTCCCAGGTCAGCGGAACGCCCGGGGCCGGTAGCAGCGCCTGCGTCGCGAGAGCCAGGATCGGCAGGACGGTCAGGCCGAGGCCGACGACCCACGCGGCGACACCGGCCGGGACGCGTGCACGCCCGAGCCGGATCTGTCGTGGTGCGGTGACGGCTCCGTCGAGTTGCCGGTGCCGGCGGGACAGTCCGCGGTCCGTCACCACGGCGAGCACTGCGAGCGCCAGCAGGGCGACGCCGATGGTGGACACCACCTCGAGGGGACGATCGACCGTCCCCGACTGGATGTACCGGTAGACCATCGTCGACAGGGTCGTGTATCGCTCGGGCAGCCCGATGAGGGCCGGAATGCCGAAGTCGGCGAGGTTGCCCACCGCAGTGAGGGTGAACGCGGCGAGAAGTGCCGGTCGCAGCAGGGGGATCGTCACGGTGCGCATCGCCCGCCAGGGCGAGGCTCCGCCGATGCGCGCCACCTGCTCGAGGTCTCCGGGGATCCTGCGCAGCGCGGTCGAAATGATGAGATATGCCATCGGATAGGAGTGCACCGTCAGGAGGAACACCACCCCGTCGCCCCCGTAGATGTTCCAGAGCGGGCCTCCGACGTGGTCGGTCCAGAAGCGGTTGACCATTCCGCTGGGGCCGAGCAGCCCCGTCCAGGCGATGGCACCGACGAACGGCGGAATCAACAGGGGCGACAGCAGGATCAGGCGGAGGGAGCCTCGGCCGGGTAGATCGGTACGGTCGAGCAGCAACGCCATCGCGGTGGCCAGGACGACGGCGAACAACGCCGAGCATCCCGCCGAGACGACGCTGTTGATCGCGGCCCCGGCGATATCGTCGTCGAGGAGTTGTCCGATGTGCCGCCCGTTCGCGCCGAGCGCCACCACGGTCGCGAGTGGGGCGATGATCGCGGCGGCGACGAACACCCACACCGCGACCCGCACACCGAGGACGGGATCGACCCGCCGCCCGGAGGGCATGCGGGCGGCGGGCCGAGTGCGGAGGTCAGCCGACGAGGTCATCGAACTTCCGGACAGCCTCGTCCTGGGTGTCCGTGATCGTCTGGAGGTCCGGTGTCAGCAGCGTGAGTTCGGACAGGGCGGGAGCACCGGCAGGTGTGCCCACGTCGTCCCGCACCGGAAGATACTGCTGTGAGACCGCGATTTCCTGCCCCTTCCTGCTCACGAGGAAATCGACGAACTTCTGGGCGGCTTCGGTCCGGTCGGAGTCGGTGAAGATGCCGGCGGGCTGGGTGATGTACGGGACACCGTCGGTGGGATAGGACACCGCGATCGGAGATCCCTTCGCGGCGAGTTCGCGGACGAGATAGTCGACGACGATGCCGACCGGTTGCGTCCCGGCCGCGACCGCCTGGCCGACCGGGCCGTTGCTCTCGGCGACGACGGGCTCGTTCGCGGCAAGACCGGCGAGCCACTGCTCGCCGAGCTCGGAGGTGTCGAGCCAGACGGCGGTGTTGAACGCCGCAGCACCCGAGACGTTCGGGTTCGGCAGGGTGATGCGTCCGAGATAGCCCGGATCGGTGAGCTCCTTCCACGAGGTCGGGGGCGTCTCGATGGCCGTCGTGTTGTAGGCGATGACGGTCGGGATGATCCGCGTGCCGACGTAATAGCCCTCCGGGTCGACGACATCGGGATTCAGCGCGTTCGACTCGGGGGGTGTGTACTGCTGCAGGAGCCCTTCGGATTTGTAGCCTTCGAAGGTCGGGGCGTCGGCGGCGAGCAGCACGTCCGCGCCGATCTCACCGGTGGTGCGTTCGGCCTCGATCCGAGCCGTCAGGTCACCGGTGCCGGCCCGGAAGATCTCGACACCGATACCTGTCTCATCGGTGAATGCTGCGGCGATCTCGTCGATCTTGGCCTGTGGTTCGGAGGTGTAGACCGTGATGGTCTGCGCGTCGCCGGTGGACGAACCGGTCTGCTCCGAATCGGAGGCGGCCGGCTCCGAGCAGGCCGCGAGGGCGAATGCGGCGACCGTGCCGAGCGCGGCAACCGACACGAGACGGGGAAGGGATGTCACTTGTGCTCCTGTGATGGACGACGGGGAGGGAGATGAGGATCAGGAGGCGACGGTGAGCGTAGGGCTCGACCGGAACAGCACCTCGGGGGTGCGCAGTGCCACGGGTAGGGCACGGACACCGGAACGGGAACACTGCACGAGCGAGTAGGCAGGGTCGTCGAAGGCGACGAGGGAGTCCCCCGGCGTTCCGATGTCCTGCAGGTAGGCCAGAGAGCCGCCGACCCAGACGGGGACCCCCGCGAACACACCGGCCATCGGGTGATGGAAATGGCCGGCGAGGATCGCGGTGACATCGGAACCACGCAGTACCGCGGCGAATTCGTCGGCGCGGGCGAGTTCACGGCCCGTCAACGTGGCGGCAGGCGACGGAACCGGCGGATGATGCATCACGACCACCGTCCCGTACGGAGCCGGAGTCGCGAGTTCGTGCGACAACCGCTCGAGCTCGTCCGATGAGAGCGACCCCGGACTCGTGTCGACACCGAGCACCCGGAACCCTCGAAGGTGTTCCTCAGGATTCGTGCCGAACACCGACGCGAAGGCGACCGGGTCGTCGTGGTTGCCCGGCACCGTGAGCACCGGGCACTGCAGACGCGTGCGGATCTCGTCGAAGACCGCAGCGAGTCGCGGATAGGCGGAGACCGCCCGCCGATGTGCGAGATCACCTGTGACGACCACGATGTCCGGCCGTAGACGCGACGTCGAGGCTCCCTCGATCACCGCACGGAGACGTCCCACGCCGTCGACACCGAAGAAGAATTCTTCGGTACCGCGCCCTGAGGGGTCCTCGGTACCGCGTGCATGGACGTCGCTCAGGTGCAACACCGTCAGTTCCGGTTCGCCGAGCAGGCGGGTTCGCAGAGCAGCGAGATCGTCCGCGGTGAAGCC
This sequence comes from Rhodococcus sp. As11, assembly GCF_048957735.1. Lineage (NCBI taxonomy): Bacteria > Bacillati > Actinomycetota > Actinomycetes > Mycobacteriales > Nocardiaceae > Rhodococcus > Rhodococcus sp. As11. The sequence continues at coordinate 75,312 of NZ_JARDJE010000004.1, read as the reverse complement.
GTGGGCATCGAGATATCCCGTCACCGACCCGTGTCGCCGACGAATGTGGTCGAGTGCCGACTGCAGGGCCGGGGCCGGGGAATCCAGGTGCAGTTCCACGGATTCCGCGTACTGTGCCGGGTCGAGCGTCAGATCGGAGAGCAGAATCCGCACCGCATTCTCGCGGTACGGTCGCAGCCGAGGCCCCGAGCACGAGTAGTCGTCGAGGATCGCCGAGTCGGGTACTCCGACCGCGGCCGCCGCCACTGCGACGACGAGTCCGGTGCGGTCCTTGCCTGCGGTGCAGTGCACGAGCGCCGGGGCGGGAGAGTATGCGAGGGTCCGGACGGCGTCGGTGAGAGCGGTGCCGCGCTCGTCGAGCAGGGTGCGGTAGATCGCGGTGATCTCACCGCTTCGGGGTGGGCCGGTCGCCGGATCGTAGAGCGGATGGTGCAGGACGTTCCACGATGCGGTGGCCGTGCTCCCCGGTCGCTCGCGGTTGTCCCGCAGATCGATGACCGTTCGGATCCCGATCTGCTCGAGCACCTTCCGCCCTTCGTCCGTCAGGTGGTCGAGCGTGGCGGAACGGAACAGTCGGCCGGGGGCCAGGTACGGCCCCGACACCGAGCGCACATTGAACACACCGTCGACCTCGATGGACTCCACGATTCGCCTCTCTCACCGTTCCACTGCCTCCGGAACACCGTTCCGGCAAGGCATATCGTGGGCGGTTGGATCGAACGTTCGGCCCCTTCGTCCGGAACGGGCGTTGTCGAACGGGTTAACAATCGGGAAGTGTGTCGGTCAGCGCTGCCGCCACCACGTCGTGGGCGCCGGTGTGAACCTCCGGATGCTCCGGGTGGGCGAGCACGGCTCGTTGCAGCGCGTACAGGATCGTGCTCTGCGACACGCGTGCCGAGAACGAGTCCGCTTCGTTCTCGTGGGCACCTGCACCGGCGATCAGCACATGATCCGAGATGCGTGTCAGTGGTGTGCCGGGGTAGCTCGTCACCGACACGATCGTGGCACCGCGCTCGTGTGCGGCGGTACATGCCCGGAGAGTGTGTGTGTTCGCGCCCGAATAGCTGACCGCGAGACACAGGTCGTCGGCGGTCAGGAGCCGGGCCGAGAACTGCTGACCGAGGATGTCGACCGGAGCCTCGACACTGCGACCGGCCGTGGTGAGGCGCAGGGCCGCGTCCTGGATCGGCGGCGACGAGAAACCGTTTCCTACCAACAGGATTCGACGGGCTCTCACGACGAGGTCGACGACCTGTGCAAAACCGGCCTCGTCGACGGTTGCGCGGGTCGCGGTGAGTGCTTCCGTCGCGGCCGAGAACGCCGAATCCAGAGGAGTGGCAGGAGGGTGCTCGGGATCCGGTGCCGCCCGGGCCAGTTCGAGACGAAGATGGTGGAAACCGCGGAAACCGAGACTCTGGCAGGCGCGTACGACGGTCGCCGGGGAGGTGCCCGATGCTGCCGCCAGCTCGGCGGTGGACAACTCCACCACCGCGGCGGGCTCGGTCAACACGGTGCGCACGACGCGCTGTTCGCCGGGTCCGAGCGTTGCGAGTCCGGAGCGCAGACGGGCGAGGGTGGCGCTCGAACGCCAGGATCGGTCGGAAGGATGCGACATATTGAGAACTGTCCTGTTCGTCCCCACGCCGGCGGACTCCGGCGAGCTCAGGATCGTCAGGTTAACGACGCTCCGGGCCGATCGGGCTGCGGGTGCTCACCGTTCATCCCGGCGTCACCGACGGGGGAGGGCGCCGTTCACCGATCGGTCACCGCACGGCCCGGGAACGGTCAACGATGATGCTCGGCCCGCAGAGCAGCCGCGACCGCGCCGACACGGGCCTCGCGCACCGCGGCCCACAGCGGCTGCAGCGCGCCTTCGCGACCGGCGGTGCCCGAGACCGAACCGGCACGCAGACCCCCACCGCGGCCCGCCACGGTGAGGATCGCCGCCACCTGGTCGGCGGTGTCGAGGATGCGCACGGCACGTGCGGGCAGTGAGGGGGGATACCGGTGCCGGGCGAGTTCGGCGACCTCCTCGGCGATCTCCGCTCGCGGGTCGGTACGGCGACCGTCGGTGCCGACCGTCGGGATACCGCTCAGCGCGGAGGCGGCATCGCGTACCGCCTCCCGCATCGCGTACTCGGCCGCACCCAGACCACCGTCGAGTGCGATCTCGAGGACGGCGGGCAGGGTGAAGACATTCCACCGCAGGACGTCCGGACCCTCGATCACGGGCACCAGACCCAGTCCCGGGGTACCGGGCGCTCCCACGACGACGCCTTCGCCTGCCGCGAGTGCCGCCGATGCGAACGCGGTGCCGGCGGGCAGGGCGTGTACGGCGCCCGGGGCGGGAAGGACGAGACGCAGTCCCGCGCCGGCAGCGGTGTCGACGCGGCGGATCAGGGTGAGGAGCAGGGCGGCACCGTCGGCGACCCCCCGGTCGGGGAGGCCGGCTGCGGAGGCCGCCGCCGCATCGTGGGCACCCACGAGATGCATCGGCGCCCATTCGTGCAATGCGTCGATCACGTCGTCGGGGGAGGTGTGACCGGACAGCCACGACCCCGCCCACACGGTCAGCGTCAGGCTCGGAGAACTCACCCCGAAAGCATACGGCGGCCCGGGCGGTGGTCGGCGTGGCGGCGCGAGCCACCCCGCGCGATGTCCTAGGGTCGACCGGCGTGAGCCCACGCGATATATACGGCGGCGACATCTATGCCGGTCACGCCCGCACGAAGAAGAAGGCCGTTCCCGAACTCGCAGCGGATCGCGGTGTCGTCGTCGAGGACGCCGCATCCGGTTGGTGCGGTGCGATCGTGGGCATCGAGAAGACCTACGACGGCAATTTCGTGCGACTCGAGGACGCGCAGGGACGTACCCGGCTGTTCGCGATGCGGCCCGCGGCGTTCCTCGTCGACGGAACGCCCGTCACCCTCGTCCGGCCGAAGGCCCGTCCCGCGGCGCGGTCGACCCGGTCGGCCTCGGGATCGACCCGTGTCGACGGTGCGCGGGCACGCGTGGCGCGGGGCAGCCGGATCTGGGTGGAGGGCGTGCACGACGCCGCCCTCGTCGAACGGGTGTGGGGACACGATCTGCGGGTCGAGGGAGTGGTCGTCGAGCAGCTCGAGGGCCTCGACAATCTCGGTGCCCGCCTCGCCGAGTTCGAGCCCGGACCGGGCCGGCGTGTCGGTGTCCTCGCCGACCACCTGGTCACCGGGTCCAAGGAGGAGCGCCTCACCGCGAACCTCGGTCCGCACGTCATGGTCACCGGCCATCCCTACATCGACGTGTGGCAGGCGGTGCAGCCGAAGGCCGTGGGCATCGACGCCTGGCCCACCATCCCGCGCGGCGAGGATTGGAAGACCGGGGTGTGCCGTGAACTCGGCTGGGGCACACCGCAGGAGGGGTGGCGACGAGTGTACGGCGCCGTGAAATCGTTCCGGGACCTCGAATCGCATCTCATCGGCGCGGTGGAGCGTCTCGTGGACTTCGTCACCGAACCCGACGAGGGCTGAGGACCGGCGCACCTCGGACCGGTACACGAGCGGTTACGTGATGACTCGATGATGTAATCCGGACAGGACGGAAGTGGAAGAAATAAAGAATTCCACCCCCGGAATCGCTCGTGCGTCACGGAACATGGAGGAACGACGCGTGCGGCAGCTGTTCCACCAGGGCATCTGCCGGGATGTCCGATTTGTGGTTCGATGGTGACCGTGGCCGCATTGATTTGGTTGATCGCCGGAGCGGCGTTGGCGGCCGGCGAAGCGCTCACGGGCGATTTCGCGCTGCTGATGCTCGGCGCCGCTGCGCTCGTCACCGGAGGTGTCTCCGCGGCGACCGATCTTCCGGTCTGGATCGACGCGATGATCTTCGCGGTGACATCGGTGGTGCTGCTGCTCGGTGTCCGGCCGGTGCTGAGGCGGAGGTACTCCCTGCCGCCCGCTCTGCCGACCGGTATCGACGCTCTCCCCGGAAAGCATGCCCTCGTCCTGGAGCAGGTAGGGGAGCATTCCGGGCGCGTGAAGATCGACGGCGACGTGTGGACCGCCCGACCACTGGACGCCACCGAGGTGTACGAGCCGGGTACGACAGTGACAGTGATGCAGATAAACGGCGCGACTGCCGTCGTATGGAGGGGTGTCTGAGGATGGAAGCATTGATCGTGCTCGCCGTGGTGGTGGCACTGGTCGTGGTGGTCGTGGCGAAATCGGTCTCGCTGGTACCTCAAGCGGAGGCCGCGGTCATCGAACGTCTCGGCCGGTACTACAGGACGGCATCGGGTCAGCTCACCTTCCTGGTGCCCTTCGTCGATCGCATCCGGGCGAAGGTCGATCTGCGCGAACGTGTCGTCTCGTTCCCGCCGCAGCCGGTCATCACCCAGGACAACCTCACGCTGAGCATCGATACGGTCGTGTACTTCCAGGTCACGAACCCGCAGGCCGCCGTCTACGAGATCAGCAACTACATCGCCGCCGTCGAGCAGCTCACCGTCACCACCTTGCGCAACGTCGTCGGCGGAATGACCCTCGAAGAGACCCTCACCTCCCGCGATTCCATCAACGGCCAGCTGCGGGGTGTGCTCGACGAGGCCACCGGACGGTGGGGACTGAGGGTGGCCCGAGTCGAACTCAAGAGCATCGATCCGCCGCCGTCGATCCAGGAATCGATGGAGAAGCAGATGAAGGCCGATCGTGAGAAGCGTGCCATGATCCTCACGGCCGAGGGCAACCGCGAATCGGCGATCAAGACCGCCGAGGGCGACAAACAATCGCGCATCCTCTCCGCCGAAGGCGCCAAACAGGCCGCGATCCTCGAAGCCGAGGCCGATCGCCAATCGCGGATTCTGCGCGCCCAGGGTGATCGCGCGGCCCGCTATCTCGAGGCCCAGGGCGAGGCGAAGTCCATCGAGAAGGTGTTCGCAGCGATCAAGGCCGGCAAGCCCACTCCGGAACTGCTCGCCTACCAGTACCTGCAGACGCTGCCGCAGATGGCGCAGGGCGACGCCAACAAGATGTGGGTGGTGCCGAGCGACTTCGGTAAGGCGCTCGAAGGGTTCGCACGAACCCTCGGCGCGCCCGGTGAGGACGGTGTCTTCCGGTTCGAGCCGAGTCCCGTCGAAGAGGCGCTGCAGCGGCCCGAGGACGACAGTGCCGAGGTCGAGGACTGGTTCGCGACCAAGCGCGACCCGGAGGTGGCCCAGGCTGTCGCCGAAGCCGAGGCGGTCGCGCGCAAGCCGGTCGATCCTGCGGTCCGGACAGGTCTCGCAACAGAGGACGCGCAGGGCGCAGGCGGAGGCCGATCGGCTCTGCCCACCCCGCCACCGGCGCAACGCTGGATGGCGAACGACGCGGCCGAAGAGGCGGTCGAACCGCCGCGACAACAGCAGTAGCCCAATGGATCCGAGTGGGAGGGTGCGCCGAGTGGCGCACCCTCCCACTCGTTATCGGCGTCCGAGCATCGGTAGCGCCATGGCCACCAGGATCAGCCCGGCGCCTCCCGCGGCGAGCACCGTCACGGACTCTCCGAACGCCGCCATGCCGATCATCAGTGCGACCACGACTTCGAGGTAGGACAGTCCGGACAGCTCCGCAGCACGAAGATGCTTCCCCGCGACCACGAGCAGGCCGAGGGCGAACAGACCGCAGACGACGAAGAACCCGCCGGCCCACAACCACTGCGTCACGGTCATCCCCGACATGTCGGGTCGGGTCACCACGACCATCGCGCCCGTCGCGACGGCACCGAAGACGAAGTTCCACAGGGACCGGACGTCGGACGGCATGTCGGTGCGATAGCGGTAGCACAGCAGAGCCGCACCGTAGAAGAGACCCGAGGCCACGCCCAGCACTGTGCCCAGCGTGTCGTGCTCGCCGCCGGAACGATCACCGCCCACCAGACCGGCGGCAAGGAGCATCCCGGCGAACGCGGTCCCGATCGACAGCGCGTCGAGGCGACCGATCCCCTCCTTCAGGAACACCCGCGCGAGGATTGTCGCGACGAGGGGACCGAGATAGTGGAGCGCCACGGCCCGGGACAGGTCGGTCAACACCGTGGCGGACAGATAGGTCGCGAGGGACAGTCCGAGGAAGACGCCTCCTCCCACGACCGGCCAGGACAGACGGGTGCGGCGCACCTGCCCGAGTCGTCGGGACAACGCGATCAGGACGAGCATGCCGATTGCCCCGACCGCCATCCGTCCGAGCGTGAGTGCCTCGCCGAGAACCGCGCCGTCGGGGGTGGCCTTGCGGCCGAACAGGCCGGCGGCACCCATCGCCGTCGCGGACAACACGATCGCGGCGATTCCGAGCCGCCGGTTCGCACGCGGCGGCGACGTCGGAGTGGGGGAGGGAGGGAGAACAGGGCCACTCGGCTCGGACAGCGAATCGACAGCGCGCGGCGGCGCGGACAGCGAAGTACCGGCGCGCGGCGGCGCGCCCAGGGAAACGGTCACACGTCTTCCTCGGGTCCAGGGTGCTCGAAGAGAGCACCAGCGGGTGATGTCGTTCCCCGCTCTGTCATCGGACCTGAGAGCTTTCGCGGACGTGATCCGCTTACACCTTCGGTGAACCCGGAAGAGTTGCTTTCCAGAGGAGCCTCGCCGTGGCGGTCTGGGGGGCCTGAGAGATTCCCGGGGAGGTTGCTCCTTCGGCGCCCGCTGTGTGCGGGACTCTCCCGCCGCGGTTCGGTGGCTGTTCAGTTGTCCGTCGAGTATCTCATGGATCGGCAACGACCGATCCGCAGGGACGTCCGATGCGAGTACCCGCAGTACCGGCACTCGGTGGTTGGCTTGGTGGGCATGAGCACTCTGCCGAGATCGTGGATGCAGCTGCGGATCGCTGCGGGGGTGTACCGATTTCGGGAGAGTCTGTTCGCCCTGCCCGCCCTCATCGTCGTCGCCGGAGCCGTGCTCGCGGAGGTGAGCGGCTACATCGATCGGAGCGTCGCCCCCTTCCGCTGGGGCATGAAGATGAACAGCAATGCGGCGATCTGGTTGCTGAGCACCGTGGCGGGCGCCACGATCACCACCGCCGGTGTCGTCTTCTCGTTGACCGTGGTGAGCCTGCAGCTGGCCAGCAGTCAGTTCTCGCCGCGGGTGATGCGCTCCTTCATCCGGGATCGCGTCAGCCAGACGGTCATCGGAATGCTGGTCGCGACGTTCGTCTATTGCGTACTGACGCTGCGCCACATCGGCGCGGACGAGGCGGCGCCGGCCCCGACACTGTCGACCACTCTCGCGGTGGCCCTCGCAGTGTCGACCGTGGTGCTCATCATCGCCTATCTGAATCGGCTGGCTCACGGTCTGCAGGTCGGTGAGGTCGTGCGCAGCATCGCGTCGGAAGCCGAGAATGTCATCTCGCACACGGGTCGCAGTGCGAACCGCGAGCTCCACGCGGAGCGGGTGCCGGAATCGGATTTCTCGGAAGGCGCGACGGTGTACGCCCCGCGTGACGGCTGGGTGACCCAGGCGCCGGCCGAGCTCGTTCTCGCCGTGGTCCCACCGAGGGCCGTTGTACGAATGGAGACACGACCCGGCGCGTACATCCACCGAGGGGAACCTCTTCTCCGGATCCATCCGACGCCGGAGCGGGCTGTGACGCTACGGCGACTCGAGGCGGCCGTGGAGATTTCGAATGTACGTACCATGCAGCAGGACGTGGACTTCGCGCTGCGGCAACTCGTCGACATCGCGCTGCGCGCGCTGAGCCAGGCGATCAACGATCCGACGACCGCGACCGAAGTGGTGCTGCGGCTCGGAAGTCTCCTGCGCACATTACTGGTCACCGACAATCCGGCGCCGGCGATCGCGGGTGCGGAGGGTCGGATCCTGTTACGTCCGTGGATCCTGTCTCCCGAGGAGTACATCGAGCATGCCTTCGAGCAGATCCGACAAGCCGGTTCGGCGCAGTTGCACGTCTCCACAGCGCTCGCCCGGGTGCTGCGCATGCTCGTCGACTACGTCTCGGAGCAGGGACGCACCGAGTACGTGCCGGCATTGCAACACCAGTTGCGCATGCTCGTCGACGCGGTCGTCGCCCGGCCGGAATTCCATCCGGACGACCTGGAACGGTTCCGCGCCGTCGCAGAGGGAGCGACGGATCCCGCAGAACACCGACCGGTCTGACCGGACCGCCGTGTAGGACCGGTGGGCGGCGGCTATCCATCGGTCACAGGAACCGGCCGATCGGGAGGACGAAGACATGACGACCCACTTCTCCGTCGGTGACCACGTCCGATGGAATTCGGAAGCCGGATATGTCGAAGGTGTGATCATCGACAAGCACACGAAGGACGTGGAATTCAAAGGACGCATGCGGCGGTGCAGTGAAGACGAGCCGCAGTACGAGATCCGGAGCGACAAGACGGATCACGTCGCGATGCACAAGGGAAGTGCGCTGCAGAAGATCTGACGCGAAGAGTCGACGGTCAGGTGATCAGTGCCTGACCGACGCCGCACACCGCGACCGCCCACAGCACCGACGTGGACGTGCCGATGATGAACTGTTCCGAAGCGTTCGGCTCGCGCAGTTCGGGATAGCGGGCGAGGCCTTTGACGGCCATGACGACGGCGATCCCCTCCGGCCACCCGGCGAGGATCGAGGCGGTGACGGCCCCACGTTCGAGAACTCCGATGACGCGGCCGCCGCGCAGCGGACCCGGGGGAGGAGTGGGAGCGGGACCGGCGTCGGGTTGCCGGCGAGCGATCCGGAACGCGACGAGGACGGCGGGCCCACCTCCGGTGATCGCAGCCGTCGCCGTGAGAACGAGTGTTGCCGCGAGTGTGACGCCCTGAACCGGTGTGGTCGCGGTGGCGGCGAGTGCGGAACCGGCGAGACCCGCAATGCTCAGCGACGCGGTCGGCCACACCGGCAGGCTCGGCCGCAGGACGAGCGCGGGTGCGAGGGCGGCGACGGCCAGGCACATCAGTGAGAGGACGGTCAACGGTCGGCCCTTTCCAGGAGTCGGCGCACGAGTTCGCGCCCGGCCAGTTCGGCCTGCCATCCGGCGGTGGCGAGGCGCTGGGATACCGCTTGCTTGCTGATGCCGAGGTGTTCGGCTATCCGTGCCTGCGACAGGCCCTCTCGGGCCAGGACGATCGCCTGATGCCCCTGTTCGGACCGGCGCAGGACGACGGTGGCGAGCAGGGTGAGCGCGGCATCGACATCTGCGGTGGCCGCGGTGTCGTCGCCCTCGGCCGCGACCTGCCCGGGGGCGTTCTTGGCCCGTTCGACCGCGGTGCGGGCGTGTTCGAACGCGCGCCCGCGACCCGCTCGGGTCTGTTCGGGCAGGGGGGTCTCCACCGCGCCGATCCCCACCCCGATGCTCCAGTGTTCCCGGCGGAGCAGCTCGAGGACGAGATCGACGACGAGGGCGGGATCGTCGGCGACGGCCTGGACCTCGTCGCCTGCGGTGCGATCGAACCGGCGGATTAGCGGCAGGTCGTCGAGGGCCATGAGCAGGTCCTCGACCCGATCCACGTCTCGCCGGCTTCCGCGCTGATCGACGGTAAGCACGAACATAGGTCAATCGTGGAGCCTTGACTCCTGAAAATCAAGCCTCCATGCTTGACCTCGTGGTGGGTGCTGCCGTACCGGCGGCATCGAGTGCGGAGCCCGCAGGTGCGGGTAGGCGCGCTTCGAGGAGCAATCCCGCCACACCGAGCGCGATGCATACGCCCGTGATCACCATCAGCCGCGGATCGGTCTGCCCGGTGAGAGCGTCGCCGAGGAGCACGACCGCTACGGTGCCCGGCAGGATGCCCACGACCGTGGCGAGCGTGTAGGGCACGAGGCGGACCGCCGAGACGGCGCAACAACAGTTCACGACGAAGAACGGGGCGGCGGCGATCAGCCGTAGCGAGCCGACCGCAAGCCATCCGCGACGCGCGAGACGTAGATCGATCGCCCTCGCCGCCGAGTGCGTGAGCCGCGACTCTACGACCTTGCGTCCGACCGCGCGCACGAGCAGGAACGCCAGGACAGCGCTGACCGTGGAGGCGGCGACCGTTACGCCGATGCCGACGGCGCTGCCGAACAGCACGCCGGCGCTGAGCGTGAACACCGTGCGCGGCACCGGGGCGATCGTCACGAGCGCGTGGACAGCGAAGAATGTCAGGACCAGGGCGGGGCCGTGCACCGATTCGGACCACTGCCGGATCTGGGCGATCGACGGATGTGGCACCACGAGAGCTGCCACGACGAGTGCCGCCACCAGGGCGAGAATTCCGAGCACTCTGCGGTCTGCGGCAAGCCTCGTCACGGATGCCCACACTACCGGGCGACGCGTCCGCTTCCCCCGGAGCAGAGCCGGGAAGTGCGCACGATACCGTTTCATTCGAGGACGTCATTATCGAGCGCTAGGAAAACTGTGGTGATCCCCACAACGACCGCACGGTGTGTAGGGATAGCATCACACCGACGGCAACCTACCCTTTTCGAGGTTGCCCACCTCCGGCCGACAACGCCGTCCGTACAAAGCCTGCAAACCCGCAGTAGGAGGAATCGCCCGTGTCATTAGCTGCAGAAGCCGAGGATGCCGCGCGCGCATATGCGCAGTGGCAGGACGCGGTGGCGGGGGTGTTGGCCAAGTCCCGACGCGTCGACCCGGCCGAACTCGGACCCGAGCCGCAGCGTCTGCTCGCGACCACGACCTACGACGACATCACCGTCGCGCCGCTGTACGGCGTCCGCGACGAACGCGACGAAGCACCCCTGCCCGGCGAGTTCCCATTCGTCCGTGGCGGCTCGTCCACCCGCGACGTCAACAGCGGATGGCTTGTCGATGTCCGGTTCACCGGCACCGATGCGGCCTCGGTCAACGAGCGCATCCTCGACGCCCTGAACAACGGTGTCAGCTCGGTGTGGCTCGGTCTCGGCGCCGGCGCCGTCCCCGTCGACGCACTCGACACCGCACTGAACGGTGTACTTCTCGATCTCGCGCCGATCCGTCTCGATGCGGGCGCCGATGCGGTCGCGGCGAGCACGGCCGTCTACGGCGTGCTCGACAACCGCACCGACATCGAGGATCGTGCCGCCGTGCGCGTCTCCCTCGGTGCGGCGCCGCTCACCAGCGTGTTCTCCGAGCGTCCCGATGTCACCCTGGCCGAGGCCGTCGAGCTGGCCCGGGCCGCCGCCGACCGCACCGAAGCGGTGCGTGCCCTCACCGTGGACGGCACCGCCTTCCACAACGCCGGTTCGTCCGACGCCGAGGAACTCGGTGCCGCGATCGCCGCCGGCCTCGATTACGTGCGAGCACTCGTCGACGCCGGGGTTCCCGTCGCGGCCGCGCTCGGTCAGCTCGAGTTCCGTCTCGCCGCGACCGACGACCAGTTCCAGACCATCGCCAAGTTCCGCGCGGGTCGTCAGGTGTGGGCGCGCGTCGCCCAGGTCGCCGGTGCCCCCGAGGCCGGCAACGCCCCGCAGCACGCCGTGACCTCCGCGGCGATGATGGCCCAGCGCGATCCGTGGGTGAACATGCTGCGCACCACCCTCGCCGCCTTCGGCGCGGGTGTCGGTGGCGCCGACGCCGTCACGGTCCTGCCGTTCGACTCCGCACTGCCGGCCGGTGTGCTCGAGGTGTCCGAGGCGTTCTCCGCCCGGATCGCCCGCAACACCCAGCTGCTGCTGCTCGAGGAGTCCAACCTCGGTCGCGTTCTCGATCCCGCCGCCGGTTCCTGGTACGTCGAGGAACTGACCGCGCAGATCGCGGAGAAGGCATGGGGCTTCTTCCAGGAGATCGAGGCGGCCGGTGGATACCGCGCCGCTCTCGATGCCGGCCTGATCGCCGAGCGTATCGCGCAGACGCGTGCCCGCCGCGAGTCCGACATCGCGCACCGCACGTTCTCGGTGACCGGTGTCAACGAGTTCCCGAACCTGGCCGAGAAGCCGCTGCCGGTCGGTGTCGCCGAGGCCGGCGCGTCCGCTGCGCGTTACGCCGCGCCGTTCGAGGCGCTGCGCGACCGCTCCGACACCTACCTGGCTTCGCACGGGGTCCGGCCGCGGGTGCTGCTCGCCCCGCTCGGACCGATCGCCGAACACAACGTGCGCGCGACCTTCGCGGCGAACCTGCTCGCCGCCGGTGGCGTCGAAGCGGTCAATCCCGGTCCACTGGATCTCGATGCCGATCTGTCGTCGCTGGTGAGCGATGCCGGAACGTCCGTCGCCGTGCTGTGCGGCACCGACGCCCGCTACGGCGAGCAGGCCGGCACGGCCACCGCCGCGCTGCGTGCGGCGGGTATCACGACCGTGCTGTTGGCCGGACCGGAGAAGGCCGTGGGGGATGCACAGGGCGACGATCGTCCGGACGGCTTCCTCACCGCGCGCATCGACGCGGTCGCCGCCCTCACCGACCTGCTGAACACTCTGGGAGCGTAAGTGAGCATCGAACACGAAATCGGCAGCTTCGCCGACGTCCCGTTGACGGACCCGGCCGCGCCGGCGCCCGCCGCTCCCACCGCGGAGCAGGCCGCCGCGCTCGTCGAGTCCGTCGCCGAGGCGAACAACTACAGCACCGAGGACGTCGTGTGGTCGACGCCCGAGGGCATCGACGTCAAGCCGGTCTACACCAAGGCCGACCGTGACGCAGTCGTCGCCGAGGGGTACCCGCTCGGCAGCTACCCGGGTCTGGCGCCGTTCGTGCGTGGGCCGTACCCGACGATGTATGTGAACCAGCCGTGGACCATCCGTCAGTACGCCGGCTTCTCCACCGCCGCCGAGTCCAACGCCTTCTACCGGCGCAACCTCGCCGCCGGTCAGAAGGGTCTGTCGGTGGCCTTCGACCTGGCCACGCACCGCGGCTACGACTCCGATCACCCGCGTGTGCAGGGTGACGTCGGTATGGCCGGTGTCGCGATCGACTCGATCCTCGACATGCGTCAGCTGTTCGACGGCATCGATCTGTCGCAGGTGTCGGTGTCGATGACCATGAACGGCGCGGTGCTGCCGATCCTGGCGCTGTACGTCGTGGCGGCCGAGGAACAGGGCGTCAAGCCCGAGCAGTTGGCCGGAACCATTCAGAACGACATTCTGAAGGAGTTCATGGTCCGCAACACGTACATCTATCCGCCGAAGCCGTCGATGCGGATCATCTCCGACATCTTCGCGTACACATCGACGAAGATGCCGCGCTTCAACTCGATCTCGATCTCCGGCTACCACATCCAGGAAGCCGGGGCGACGGCCGACCTCGAGCTCGCCTACACCCTCGCGGACGGCATGGAGTACATCCGCGCCGGACTCGACGCGGGTATGGATGTCGACAAGTTCGCGCCGCGCCTGTCGTTCTTCTGGGCGATCGGCATGAACTTCTTCATGGAGGTCGCGAAGCTGCGTGCGGGCCGGCTGCTGTGGAGCGAGCTCGTCGAGAAGTTCGGTGCGAAGAACCCGAAGTCGAAGTCGCTGCGTACCCACTCGCAGACCTCCGGCTGGTCGCTCACCGCGCAGGACGTCTTCAACAACGTCGCGCGTACCTGCGTCGAGGCGATGGCTGCGACCCAGGGCCACACCCAGTCGCTGCATACCAATGCCCTCGACGAGGCGCTGGCACTGCCCACCGACTTCTCGGCACGGATCGCCCGTAACACCCAGCTGCTGCTGCAGCAGGAGTCGGGCACCACGCGGCCGATCGATCCGTGGGGTGGCTCGCACTACGTCGAATGGCTCACCCACGAACTCGCCAACAAGGCGCGTGCTCATATCGCCGAGGTCGAGGCCGCCGGCGGTATGGCACAGGCGATTTCGGAGGGTATCCCGAAGCTGCGCATCGAGGAGGCAGCCGCCCGCACCCAGGCGCGCATCGACTCGGGTCGCCAGCCGGTGATCGGCGTCAACAAGTACCAGGTGACCGAAGATCACGAGATCGAGGTCCTCAAGGTCGAGAACTCGCGTGTACGGGCGGAGCAGCTCGCCAAGCTCGAGCAGCTGCGCGCCGATCGCGACGAGGAAGCCACCCGCGCCGCACTCGAGGCGCTCACCCGCGCCGCCGGTGCGCACAGCCAGGGTCTCGAGAACAACCTGCTCGCGCTGGCCATCGACGCGGCGCGCGCGAAGGCCACGGTCGGTGAGATCTCCGATGCCCTGGAGAAGGTCTTCGGCCGCCACCAGGCCGAGATCCGTACGATCAGCGGCGTGTACCGCGACGAGGCCGGCAAGGCCACCAACATCACCGCCGCGACCGAGCTGGTCGAGAAGTTCGCCGAGGAGGAGGGCCGCCGCCCGCGCATCCTCGTCGCGAAGATGGGCCAGGACGGTCACGACCGCGGCCAGAAGGTGATCGCCACGGCCTTCGCCGACCTCGGATTCGACGTCGACGTGGGACCGCTGTTCCAGACCCCCGAAGAGGTCGCCCAGCAGGCGGCCGACAACGACGTGCACGTCATCGGCGTGTCGTCGTTGGCCGCGGGTCACCTCACGCTGGTCCCTGCTCTCAAGCAGGCACTGGCCGAGGTGGGCCGCGAGGACATCATGGTCGTCGTCGGTGGTGTCATCCCGCCGGGTGACTTCGACGAGCTCTACGCGGCGGGTGCGGCGGCGATCTTCCCGCCCGGCACGGTGATCGCCGATGCGGCGAGCGGTCTGCTGACCAAGCTCGCCGCGCAGCTCGGCCACCACCTCGGAGGCTGACGTCGGCATGAGCGACACCTCGGTCGGCGCCGCGCAGACCCGCCGACGTCAGGTCGACGTCGACGCCCTGGCAGGGGCCGTGCTCGCCAACGAGCGGGCCGGCCTCGCCCGGGCGATCACGTTGATCGAATCGAACCGCGACGACCATCGGGAGCAGGCGCAGCAGCTGCTGTTGCGCCTGCTCCCGCAGGCGGGCAACGCAATTCGTGTCGGGATCACGGGTGTGCCCGGGGTCGGCAAGTCGACCTTCATCGACGCGCTGGGCATGTATCTGCTCGAGCAGGGGCATCGCGTCGCGGTGCTGGCCGTCGACCCGTCGTCGACTCGCACGGGCGGATCGATTCTCGGCGACAAGACGCGAATGGCGCGTCTCGCGGTGCAGCGGGACGCCTACATCCGGCCGTCGCCGTCGGCCGGCACCCTCGGTGGGGTCGCGAAGGCCACCCGCGAGACGATGGTGCTGCTCGAGGCCGCCGGATTCGATGTGATCCTCGTCGAGACCGTCGGTGTAGGGCAATCCGAGGTCACCGTGGCGAACATGGTCGACACGTTCTGCTTCCTGACCTTGGCCCGTACCGGCGACCAGCTGCAGGGCATCAAGAAGGGCGTGCTCGAACTCGCCGATCTCGTCGCCGTCAACAAGGCCGACGGAGAGTTCGAACGCGACGCGCGGGTCGCCGCCCGCGAACTCGCCGGCGCGATGCGGATGGTGCATCCGCACGACGCGATCTGGAAGCCGCCGGTGATCACCATGAGCGGCATGACCGGCAACGGTCTGGACACCTTCTGGAACACGGTGCTCGACCACAAGAAGGTGCTCACCGAGGCGGGCATGTTCGACGAGAACCGTCGTCGGCAGCAGGTGGACTGGACGTGGACGATGGTGCACGACCAGCTGTTGCGTCGCCTCGAGACGTCGCCGCGCGTGCGGGCGATCCGCAAGGATGTCGAGTCCGGGGTGCGCGACGGATCGCTCACCGCCGCACTCGCCGCCCGGCGGTTGCTCGATGCGTTCGACGGGGTGGACGACCCCGGAACTTCGGGCGAGGGCTCCTGACCGCATGAGCCGCCGCGTGATCGCGTCGCCGTCCTCGGTGCGTTCGCGATCGTCGCGGCGACTCATCTCGTCTCCCGGCTCACGTACATCGCGGTCCAGGTCCTGATCGTGCGCGGTGTGCTCATTGCGCACGATCGGCGCGGACGGGCCTACAGGTCGAGCAGTTCCTTGGCGACGGTCACGGATGTCGGGGCGTCGAGCGATGGATGGTCGCCCCACTGACCGCCCGTGATCGACACCTCCACCTCGGGGAGCTGGATCTGCGTGACCGAGACGGCGGCGACGGAGACGGCCTGTCCCATGGTGTAGGCGATGCCCCCGGCGGCCTCGATGTCGGCGTCGGCAATCAGTTCGAGACCGCCGGTTTCGAGGTCGCTCGCCGACGGGACGGTGCCCGAGCCCGGAGCCAGGACGATCTCCACCGACCGGATCTCGTCGAGGCTCGTCGCGCTGTCCGGGGTCTCCCACGAGCAGTAGACGCTGTACTCGTCCACACCGCTCGACGAACGCAGGGTCAGACCTTCGATGTACGTGGCCACGGCGGGTGCGACATCGTCGCACGAACCGAAGCGGGCGAGGATGTCGCTGCCGAGTCCGGTCGGTTCGCCGACGGTGTCGGCGTCGAAGGGCGCGGTGTCGGTGGTTGCAGTATCCGAGGCTGTGGTGTCCGATGCGGTGTCGGACGAGGCGTCGTCGCCGGAGGAGCAGGCGCCGAGGAGCAGGGCGCCGGCGAGGGTCGCGGATGCGACCGCGTAACGGGTGGGATTCACACGGCGCATCGTAGCGTTCGTACGAGTTGTATGTGATCTTGGTTCCACAGGGGCGATCGACGGCCGCGACACCGGGTGCTACAGCCCGAGAAGCTGTTTGGCGAACGCCACGCCGCCCGCCGGATCGAGGACCGACGCGGCGTCGCGGCCGCCGACGGTGATCGACACCGACGCCTGCGGAAGTTCGACGCCGGTCGCGGTGAAGGCGGTGCCGGCCAGGTTGATCGGCATGCTGTGCGCGAATCCCCCGGCCGCCTCGATGGCAGTGTCGGGAAGCACCACGAGGCCGGTCTTCGCGGCGGTGGCGGGGGTGACGGTCTCGGGTTCGACGACGACCGCGACGGAACGGAGCCCGGAGGGCGGTTCACCGGCTTCGGCCTCCCATACACAGTTCACCCGTCGGGTGCTCACGATGCCGCCGGGGGCGGGGGTCAGCCCGTCGATGTAGCGCTCGAGGGGTGCGCCGATGGCCTCGCAACTCGGGTAGTTCTGTGTGATCTTCACCAGATACGGCGATTCGGCGGTGGCGGACGTCGGAGAACCGATATCGGCTGCATTGCGGATGTCGACCGTGGAATCCTCGGAGGAGCAGGCCGTCAGAGCCACACCGGCAGTGAAGAAGACGAAGGCACTCTTATGTATTCGCTTTTGTCGCACGCGGGCATGATAGCGGTTGTCATGCCTCGTCGGGAGACCATGGTGACGGGGTGGAATTCAAGCGAGTGTCGTTGTGCCCGGGTACGTTTCGAAGCTCCGGACGACCGCCCGCGAAGGGGGTCCGGTCGGTGTCTTCGAGCAAGGTCACCGGGGTCGGTTGCGTCAACGGTTCGAGCGATCCGCTCTTCTCCGCGGGAGTGAGGCGCGAACGCTTCCACGACACGATCAGCAGCGTGAGCCACGTGGCGACGATGAAGAGGTAGAGCGCGGCCAGTGCCGCGCCGGAGAGCCCGAACGTCCCGGCGAGCTTGTGCGCGTTGGTCAGCACGATGACACCGCCGACGCCGGTACCGAGCAGAGTTGCGGGGACACGACTGACCAGCCAGGCCGCGATCGGTGCCGCGAGGGCACCGCCGAGAGCGAGGCCGGCGACGATCACGAGATTGCCGAGCGAGTCGTGGCCGAGCCCGAACAGGAAACCCAGGCTCGCCGCGACCGCGACGAGGAACTCCGACGCGCTCACCGATCCGATCACGGTGCGCGGTGCCGTCTTGCCGCGGGAGAGCAGGGTGCTGGTGGTGATCGGTCCCCATCCGCCACCGCCGCTCGCGTCGATGAACCCGCCGAAGAAACCCAGCGGCGACAAGAACTTCGCGGTGTGCGGAGAGGTACGGGCATGCGCGACCGCCGGGGGCCGCACCGAGAAGCGCAGCGCGACGTACACACCGATGGCCAGCAGAATGCCGGCGGTCACCGGTTCGGCGGCCTCGGTCGACAGTCCCGACAGGACCGTCGCGCCGAGGAAGGCTCCGATGGCTCCGGGAACGCCGAGCCGCAACACGACCTTCCAGTCGATGTTGCGGAAACGCCAGTGCGATGCGCCCGATACGAGCGTGGTGCCCACCTCGGCGAGGTGCACCGCGGCGCTCGCGTGTGCCGGACCGACACCGCTGAACAGCAGCAGGGTCGTCGCGGTGACGCCGAAAGCCATGCCGAGAGCGCCGTCGACGAGCTGTGCGCCCACACCGACGAGCGTGAAAATGAGCAAATTGAACATATGTCTGCTCCGAAAGCTGGAAGAACCCGAGAAGATGGACGAGCGGCAGAGCGCTCAGCGACACTCCGGGGTGCAACACAGACAATCGAAGCAGGCGCCGCGGCGGGTGGGCCAGAACGACATGAGCGCGAGACGAGCGGCCGGAGCCACCTCGGTACTCGTCGCTTCCATGTTCTCGTCCTCAGGTCTCGTTGCGCGCGGATCGTTCGGTGCGGTCGAGCATAGCCCGTACTCGCGACGGAATCGCACTCGGCGGGCCCGGCGCGTCCGGTCCGGGCCCGCGGCGCGATGTCAGCCGAGGCGACGGGCGGTGATCTCGAAGCCGCCCGCGCGAAGGCGTTCGGTCAGTACGTCACCGAACGCCACCGCAGGGGTCAGGACGCCGCCTCCGGCGTGCAGTGCCTCACCGCCGAGCGCGAGCGACAGGGCGGACTCGGCGAGCATCACGGCCGTGGCCTTGTAACCCGGGTCGCCCTGCGCTGCGAAGCGGGCGGTGTATCGGGTGCCCGACTCGGTCGAGGCATACAGATCGACGGTGAAGTAGCCGTTCTCCCGTGTCTTCTCCGACGGCCCCTCCCCGGGGGCGGGCAGGATCTTGTCGAGGACGAACCGCGTGGGTGCGAACGACAGGCCGGCGGCGAGAGCGCCTGTACCGAGCCCGACGAGCCCGGCGAGGACGGGGGACAGCGGCGAGGAGCCGACGCTCATGGTCTCCCGGTACCGGAACCGGCGTCCGTAGGCCCAGTCGCGCAGCGCGTTGCTGCGGCGCACGATTCGGGTGTTGTAGGAGGCCATGAAGAACGGGGCCAGCCGGCCCGAGACGCCGGGGGCGACGGATCTGCCGTCGACGAATGCAAAATCGTTCTGGCGACCGAGATCGGGTTCCTTCGACAGGTCGGGGGACAGAGAATACGGTCGCGCGGCGATCTTCCGGGCGGTGGAATCCTTGCGGACCGCATCGAGCTGCCTGCGGAGCGAATCGATGGTTCCACCGCTCACCCCGCCGCGCAAGGAGCCGAGCACGAAGGTGGTGTCGGTGAGGGGCAGGTTGCCGTCGGCCTCCGCGGCGCGGTAGAGAGCATGGACGCCGAGATCGGACGGCACGGAGTCGAAACCGCACGAGTGGACGATGCGGGCACCGGTGCGCCGGGCCACGTCGTCGAACCGGTCGATGCTCTCGCGGTGGAAGAGGACCTCGCCGGTGAGGTCGACATAGTCGGTGCCCGCCTCGGCGCACGCCTGCACGAGCGGCAGTCCGTACGCGGCATAGGGGCCGACGGTGGTGATCACCACGCGCGTGGATTCGGCGAGCGCCGTCAGTGAGGCAGGGTCGTCGGCGTTCGCCTCGATCAGGCGCCAGTCTGTTCCGAGGTCGGCGGCGAGCTTCTCGAGTTTGGTGCGTGAGCGCCCTGCGAGTCCGACGGCGACGCCGGTGGGGAGATTCTCGGCGAGATAGGCGGCGGTGAGGCGCCCGACGAAGCCGGTGGCGCCGTAGACGACGATGTCGAGATCCCGGGAGACAGTCATGCCCCCACCCTACTCAGGAGTAAGTCACGGGGGCGACCTTCGTCACACGAATCCGGTGCCACAGCGCCACCCACGACACCACCACAGCGGCCGCGGCGAGGGCACGGACGGCCCCGAGTGCGGATTCCGGGTAGATCACGCCGGTCAGGTAGTGATCGATGAATCCGCTCGGCGGCAGACCCTCCCGGCCGGCGTTGCGGCGCGCCCAGTTCTCCATTGCCGTCAACGGACAGTCGAACCCTACGGCCACCGAGGCGGCTCCCCATGCCACGGCGACGACATGCGCGACGATGGTGCGGCGCCACCGCCACGCGAGGAAACCACCGAACACGACGTAGAGCACGAACATCAGATGCACGAAGGCCGTGAGGTCGGCGACCACCCGGAACGCCATGTGTCCAGAGTAGAACGCTCGGCCGTGGAACGGACAGAGCCCGCAGTGCGGTGAGTCGGATGGGCGTCAGCCCGCCTTGATGACGAGCACCGGCACCGACGACTCGGTGATCAGACGCTGCACCGCCCGCTCGACGAGGAACTTGCCGGTCGCGGTGCGCCCGCGGCTGCCGATGACCACCCGCTCCGCGCCGCTGCGCGCGAGCAACTCGACGGTCGTGCCGACGGGATCACCGTCGTGGACGGCCGAGAGCAGTTCCCAGCCGTCGGCTCCCGCCACCTCGCTCACCTGTGCCCGCACGTCCTCCACCTCGTCGGGTTCGTCGAGCGGATGGAGCACCACCAGCGACTGCTGCCGGTCGGCGGCCTCCCGCACCGCGGCCTCGAGAGCGATCCGGCCTTCGGGGGTATCGGCGTGAACGACAGCGACAGTCATGACTCTCCTCGTGCGGGCACCGGGCGACGTCCTCCATTATCGCCGCGACGCGGCATCCGGGCGACGAGGGTCGGTGTGGAACCGGTCTCCACCGCCCCGGTCGTGTCGCGCCGATCTCCCCGGATCACCAGGGCGCCGGGCGGAAGTCCTTGAGGAAACATCCGTACAGATCCGTACCGGCCTCGCCCTGCACGATCGGGTCGTACACGCGCGCCGCGCCGTCCACGAGGTCGAGCGGGGCGTGGAAGCCCTCCTCGGCGAGGCGCATCTTGGTGTGGTGCGGCCGCTCGTCGGTGATCCACCCGGTGTCGACGGCGGTCATGAGGATGCCGTCGGTGAGCATCTCCTCGGCGCTGGTACGGGTGAGCATGTTCAGCGCCGCCTTGGCCATGTTGGTGTGCGGATGCCCGGCGCCCTTGTAACGGCGACCGCCGAACTGCCCTTCCATCGCGGAGACGTTCACGATGTACTTACGGCGGGCCGACGACGCGGCAAGCACAGGACGCAAACGGTTGACCAGGATGAACGGCGCCACCGAGTTGCACAGCTGGACCTCGAGCAGTTCGAGCGGCTCGACCTCGCCGACGGTCTGCACCCAGCTGTTGGTGTGCACGAGATCCGGCAGCAACCCGCCGGCGTCGACGGCGACTCCGGCCGCGACCCGCTCGGGTGTCGCCGAACCGGCCACCAACGCCAGCGAGGTCAGCGAGTGCGCCGACAGGTCGACGGGCAGCGATCCGGCCAGTGCGGCCGGGTGGGCATCCGACGGCTTGCCGAAGGTCAGGACCTCGGGGCGTGGGCCGGCGGGCAACGGATCGGCCTCCGCCTGGGCCAGCGCCGAATAGGCGCCGGGGGAGCGGCGCACCGTCTGCGCCGCGTTGTTGATGAGGATGTCCAGCGGGCCCTGCGCGGCGAGGTCGTCGGCGAGGGCGACCACCTGGGCGGGATCACGCAGGTCGATGCCGACGATGCGTAGCCGGTGCAGCCAGTCGCCGCTGTCCTCCATCGCGCTGAAGCGGCGGATGGCGTCGTTGGGGAACCGCGTGGTGACGGTGGTGTGTGCGCCGTCGCGGAGCAACCGCAGCGCGATGTACATGCCGATCTTGGCCCGTCCGCCGGTGAGCAGGGCGCGCCGGCCCCGCAGATCGGTGCGGGCGTCCCGCTTCGCGTGGTTCTCCTCCGCGCAGGTCGGGCACAGTTGGTGGTAGAAGGAGTCCACCCGGGTGTACTTGTCCTTGCAGACGTAGCAGGGCCGCGGTCGCAGCAGCGTGCCCGCGCTCGTGCCGCGGCTCGCCGAGGCCAGCGGCAGGCCGGCGGTCTCGTCGTCGATGCGGGTGGGAGAGGCCGTGGCGGTCGCGGACAGCACCTGACGGTCGGCGTCGGCGCGCTGTTTACGGACCTCGTTGCGGCGCCGCCGCTTGAACTTCTTGAACATGTGTCCCACGGCCCGCTGCACGGTGATCGCATCGGGATGCTCGGCGGCGAGAGCGGCCGCTTGATCGAGCACCCGCAGGCAGGTGGCCAGGTCGTCGGGGTCGATGCGGGCGAAGCCGTCTGTCTCTGGTTCGGCCGTGGTGTCGCTGTGGAGGTTCATCTGCCTTTTTCCGTGTGCTGCTGTGGGCCCGATCGTATCGGGCAGGATGATCGTGTCCGCATTCCCTACGGAGGTACCGGAGGAAAGATGAGTCCGAACCCGCTCCTGTCCAAGAAGAAGTTCGCGGAACTCGGCCGCTTCCAGCAGGTGCTCGTGCTCCTGCTCGCGGCGGTGCAGTTGTCGCTCGCCGTGGCGGCCTGGGCCGATCTGGCGACTCGGCCGGCCGAGAAGGTCAACGGCAGCAAGCTGCGCTGGGCGCTGACGATCGCGGTGAACTTCTTCGGGCCGATCCGCTACTTCCGCAAAGGCCGCCGGGACTGAGCGGTCTGCCCGGACGAGCCGAAGGCCCCGAACCGATTTCGGTTCGGGGCCTTCGGGTTTCGGAGTGTCCGAGGGGGGACTTGAACCCCCACGTCCGTTAATAGGACACTAGCACCTCAAGCTAGCGCGTCTGCCATTCCGCCACTCGGACCGACGCCCACACGGGGCATGTCGGTAGAACCCGCTCCCGCGGGCGCTGAGGAAACAGTAGCGCATGGGGCGTCCGATCCCCAAAACGGCACTTCAGACACTCTCGCGGTACTCGACGGGTCGGGCCTCACAGGTATCCGCTCGCTTGTTCGTCATCCGCCCGGCAATTGCTGCGGCGGATAACGAAAGTGGTAGCGGTTGCCACCGGTTCGATCGTGTCTCCGACAACGACGAAGGCCCCGAACATGATGTTCGGGGCCTTCGTCGTCTGTCTCGACTCAGAGTGTCCGAGGGGGGACTTGAACCCCCACGTCCGTTAATAGGACACTAGCACCTCAAGCTAGCGCGTCTGCCATTCCGCCACTCGGACCTGATGCTCGCGCCCGCTCGTCGTGGGCGCTGTGAAAGAGTAACCCACCGCGCCGACGGTCCCAAATCGCCGCCTCCACCTGCACTGATCCGAACTGTCGTGAGGGTGGACGGGCGGTGGTAGACATACGGCCATGGCCATTGACACGAGCGCCCACCAGCCGTCCCGAGCAGAGGAGGAGGTCGTCGACCTCGTCTCCCGCCTCATCCGGTTCGACACCTCGAACACCGGCGAACCCACCACGACGCGGGGCGAACGCGAGTGCGCCGAATGGGTGGCCTCCGTGCTCGAGGAGGTCGGCTACGAGACGACCTACGTCGAATCCGGCGCGCCGGGCCGCGGCAACGTCTTCGCCCGGCTGGCGGGCGAAGACCCGAGTCGCGGTGCGCTGATGCTCCACGGCCATCTCGATGTGGTGCCTGCCGAGGCCGCGGACTGGAGCGTGCACCCGTTCTCCGGTGCCGTCGAGAACGGCTACGTGTGGGGACGAGGAGCGGTCGACATGAAGGACATGGTCGGCATGATGATCGCCGTCGCCCGCTACTTCAAGGTCGAGAACATCGTGCCCCCGCGTGATCTGGTGTTCGCGTTCGTCGCCGACGAGGAGGCCGGGGGCAAGTTCGGTTCGCAATGGCTGGTGGAGCACCGGCCCGACCTGTTCGAGGGCGTCACCGAGGCTGTGGGGGAAGTCGGTGGGTTCTCCCTGACCGTGCCACGTCCCGACGGCACCGAACGGCGCCTGTACATGGTCGAGACCGCGGAGAAGGGCATGCGCTGGATGCGCCTGACCGCGACCGGTGTCGCCGGGCACGGCTCGTTCCTGCACGAGGACAATGCCGTCACCGTGCTCTCCCGCGCCGTGGCCCGGCTCGGTTCCCACACCTTCCCGCTCGTGGTGAACGATTCCGTAGCCGAGTTCCTCTCCGTCGTGAGTGAGGAGACCGGGCTGGACTTCGATCCGGCCTCACCCGATCTCGAGGGGGCACTCGCCAAGCTCGGCTCGATCGCCCGCATCGTGGGCGCGACCCTGCGCGACACCGCGAACCCCACCATGCTCGACGCCGGCTACAAGGCCAACGTCATCCCGCGCACCGCGCACGCCGTCGTCGACTGCCGCATCCTGCCCGGCCGGCTCGCCGAGTTCGAACGCACCGTCGACGAGCTGATCG
The DNA here is from genome assembly GCF_048957735.1 of Rhodococcus sp. As11. Classification (NCBI taxonomy): domain Bacteria; kingdom Bacillati; phylum Actinomycetota; class Actinomycetes; order Mycobacteriales; family Nocardiaceae; genus Rhodococcus; species Rhodococcus sp. As11. The sequence goes on along the minus strand of NZ_JARDJE010000004.1, from coordinate 51,196 downwards.
GCCCGAACGTCACCCGCGAGTGGATCACCGGACTCGAGCCGTACGAGACCACCTTCGACGGCGAGCTCGTGGACGCGATGAACGCCGCGATCCTCGCGCACGATCCGATCGGCCGGACCGTGCCGTACATGCTCTCGGCCGGCACCGACGCCAAAGCGTTCGCCAGGCTCGGGATCCGTTGCTTCGGGTTCGCGCCGCTGCAGTTGCCGCCCGACCTGGACTTCGCGGCCCTGTTCCACGGCGTCGACGAGCGTGTCCCCGTCGACGCGCTGCGCTTCGGCACCCGTGTCATGGAACACTTCCTCCTGCACGCCTAGAACACTCGACACCGTCACGAAAGGACCGGAATGGCTTTCGATTACGATCCGTACACGTTCCTGCCCGAGTTGCCCACCTTCGAGGTGACCAGCGCGGACTTCGCCGAGGGCGAGGAATGGAAACTCCCGCAGGCCAGCGGTGCGTTCGGAATCCCCGGGGGCGGCGACGTCTCCCCGCAGCTGTCCTGGTCGGGTTTCCCCGCCGAGACGAAGAGCTTCGTCGTCACGGTGCTCGACCCGGATGCCCCGACGGGCTCCGGTTTCTGGCACTGGGCCGTCGCGAACATCCCGGCTTCCGTCACGGAGTTGCCGACGGGTGCCGGTAGCGCCGACTCGGACGCTCTTCCGGAGCAGGCCGTGACGCTGCGCCACGACGGCGGAGCCCACGGCTTCATCGGCGCTGCTCCGCCGGCCGGTCACGGCCACCACCGCTACATCGTCGCGGTGCACGCACTCGACGTCGAGGTGCTCGACGGCGTCACGCCCGACTCGAGCCCGGCCTTCCTCGGCTTCAACGTCTTCGGGCACGCCATCGCCCGCGGTCTGTTGACCGGCACCTACGAGGTGCGCTGACACAACGGATCGAGGGCTCGGGACCACTGGCGTCCCGGGCCCCCGATCCGTGTGACGATCAGACTCGTGCTGCGGCGCCCACCGCGTCGGCGATGGACCGGTAACCGTGCGCGCGCAGTTTGCGGGCGATGCCCTTGTTGATGCGGCGCGCCCAGAACGGGCCGCCGTAGATGAACCCGGTGTAGCCCTGGACCAGGGACGCACCTGCCAGGATGCGCTCGAAGGCCTGCTCGGGCGTCTCGATGCCGCCGACCGAGATCAGCGTGAACCGGTCGCCGACCCGTGAGCGCAGCCGGCGCAGCACCTCGAGCGATCGCTCGGCCACCGGCGCACCCGACAGACCACCCGCGCCGATCTCCTCGATCCGGCTCTGTGGGGTGTTCAATCCGTCGCGGCGGATGGTGGTGTTGGTGGCGACGATGCCGGCCAGGCCGAGTTCGAGCGCCAGGTCGGCCACCGCATCGACATCCTCGTCCGACAGATCCGGGGCGATCTTGACGAGCACCGGCACCGTCACGGTGTCGAGGACCGCGGCGAGGATCGGGCGCAGCGACTCGACGGCCTGCAGATCGCGCAGACCCGGGGTGTTCGGCGACGAGACGTTGACGACCACGAAGTCCGCGAGAGGACCGAGGAGCCGTGCGCTGTCGGTGTAGTCCTGCGCCGCCTGCTCGGCGGGCACCACTTTGGTCTTGCCGATGTTCGCGCCGATCGGCACGGTGCGGCGGCGCTGCCGCAGCCGGTTGGCGGCCTCACCGGCCCCGTGGTTGTTGAACCCCATCCGGTTCACGATCGCCCGATCCTCGGGCAGGCGGAACAGGCGCGGCTGCGGATTACCCGGCTGCGCCTGCGCGGTCACGGTGCCGACCTCGGCGAACCCGAAGCCGAGCGGACCCCAGACGTCCACACCGGTGGCGTCCTTGTCGAAGCCCGCGGCCAGGCCCACCGGGTTGGGGAACTCGACGCCGAACACCGAGTTGCGCAGTACCGGGTCGTCGACGACGAGAATCTTCGACGCCACGGTCCGCACCGGCTCGAACCTGGTCGCCCAGCGCATCGCCAGGAAGGCGAGATGGTGGGCTCGTTCCGGCGACAACAGGAACATGAGCCGAAGAAGCAAGCGGTACACGGACAACTCCCTGCAGGCCCGGGCGAGGCCCGGGGTGATGATCAGCGGACGGTGGGTTCGGGGACGTGATGGAGCGTCTTGCGGCGCCGGAGCAGCACGCGGCGGCTTCCGTCCGGGTACAGGCGCACCCGGGTGAGTTCCCAGCCGTGGAATTCCGCGGAGATCGCCAGCCGCATCGACGCACTCACCCGGGAGACGTCCCGGGGAAGTTTCAGCGGCACGTACTCGTATTCGTCGTTGCTGGTGTCCCAGCCGACAGGTAACCGGGTGAACCGGCCGAGTCGCTCGTTCGCCATCACTGTCCTTCGATCGGGATCCGTTGCAGACCGTCACCGGTCGCCGATGCGATCACCAGAGCCGCGTCGACCGGATCGACGGCGATCGAGTTCGGTTGCCGCACCGTTGCGAAGCGGTGGCGTTCTCGCGGGATCCCGGTCGAAAGATCGTAGCCCACGACCTCGTTGCTGCCGGTCAGAGTCACCCAGACCAGATCCCGTGTTTCGTCGTAGGTCACAGCGTACGGGGCGGGACCGACGGGATAGCGCTGCCGCAGGACGATCGCGTCGAGGGTGTAGACGAGCAGCTCGTCCCCGGTGGTGTCGGTGACCATCACGCGCCCGAACGGGTCGGTGGTCAGCTGCGTCGCTCCCTCACCGGAGCGCAGCGCGGGACCGAGATGGGCGTCGGCCAGGTCGAGTTCGGTGAGCGAGGTCTGCCGGCGGTCGAGCGCCGCGACAGCGTCCCCGGTGACGGCGAGGGCGTCGACGGAGGCGAGGCCACCGACCGTGGTGCTTACCTCACCGGAGCCGGGGTCGACGACCAGCACGCGGCCGTCGTCGGTCCCGACGGCCCAGCGACCGTCGGACAGCACGGCCGCCGACGATGCGGTGCCGTCGACCGGAACCTCGGTGAGCGTGCCCGCGGCAGCGTCGATACGCAGCACGGCACCGGATGCGGGAGCGAGCACACTGCCGTCGGGTCCGGCCACGACGGTCGCCGCGGACGACGGCAGGTCCACCAGACGCGGTTCGGACTCGGCGTCGTCGAACAGCGCCACCCGTGCTCCGTCGTCGACGAGCGCGGCGAAGGTACCGGTGGACGGTTCGACGATCAGGGCGTCGACCTGCAGGTCGAGGGGGCGGACATCGCCGGCGGGGGATGGGCCGACCTCGGGCGCGGCCGCCGGCGTGGCGGGTTCGATGGTCTGCAGTACGTCCGGGGTGCTCTCCGACGAGCAACCCGCCAGCGCGACCAGCGCGATCGCACCCACCATCGTGACCGCCCGGATGCCCGCTCTGCCCATCGTTGCTGCTCCTCGTCCTCGGATTCGATCCGCACCTGCCGGACGCCTCCCGGCGACCGGCGCGCCGACCCTCAGTGTTCCTGATGCCGGTCGCGGGAAAGAAATCAGGACGCCGCCCGCCGGGCCGGATGTGACCTGCTGCTCAGCTCTGCGCCGAGGCAGGCAGGTCGCGGCTCGGACGGCGGGGGCAGCACGACCACCACGGCGTGTTCGTCGTGCCCACCTTCGGGAAAGGAGCGAGGTGTGATCGGTGTTGCCGGGATCACGCGCTCACGTCGTCGAGCGCCGCGGCGATCGCCGGTGGCAAGGCCAACTCCTCCGCGACCAGCACTCCGGTCAGTTGCGCGAGATCCCGTGCGCCCACGAGCGTCGACGCCACATGCGGTCGATCGCGCACCCAGGCCAGGGCCACCGCCAGTGGCGACGTGCCGAGGCCGTCGGCGGCCGTGGCCACCGCGTCGACCACCCGCACCGCGGATTCGGTGAGATAACGGCGCACTTCCTCGGTGTGCACATCGTCGGCGCCCCGCGAATCCGCCGGCACACCCGACCGGTACTTACCGGTGAGCACACCGCCGGCGAGCGGGACCGCTGCGAAGACACCCACTCCGTGATGTGCGGCCGCCGGGATCAGTTCCTCCTCGACACCGCGGGCGAGCAGGGAGTACTCGACCTGCGTGCTGATCAGCGGAGCCGGGCGCCGCGCCGCGGCCGCCGCGGTCGCGAGCTGCCAGCCGAGATAACCGCGCACCCCGACGTAGCGCACGCGCCCGCTGGTCACCGCGAACTCGAGGGCGTCCATCACCTCGTCGACGGGGGTGTGCGGATCCCACGTCGCGACCTGCCACACGTCGAGGTGGTCGGTGCCGAGTTCGCGCAGCGTCGCGTCGAGCTGGTTGAGCAGCCCCGAACGGGAGCAGTCCACCCGGCCGGAGCCGAGGGTGGTGGTGTCGATGCCGGAGCTGCCCGAGAGCACCAGCTGGTCGCGGGGCACCACGTCGTCGAGCAGTTCGGCGAGGATCCGCTGCGCGACCCCGTCTCCGTAGGCGGGGGAGGTGTCGACGAGCGTGCCTCCCACATCGACGAAGGCCGACAGCTGCGCCGCGGCCTCGTCGCCGTCCGTTCCGCGACCCCACGTCAAGGTGCCCAGGCCGAGCCGTGAAACCCGCAGGCCGCTCGCACCGACTGTCCTGTATTCCATAACCGTCCGCGTTTCCTCCCGACACGACGGGACGTCGCCGCGCTCGGCCACGACCCCGGTATTGCACCCTAATGCGCGCGACCCGCCGTACAGCGTCCGGCGCGCCGACCGATCGGTCACCACGTACCCTTCGCCGAGTGAGAATTGCTCCCTGCATCCGAGACCGTCGACCCGCCCCCGCCGCAGCCTCCGTGCCGGGAGCCGCCGCATGATCGGCGAATCGATGACCTGGCTGCAGACGATCGTGCTCGGCATCGTGCAGGGGCTCACGGAGTTCCTGCCGATCTCCTCGTCCGGCCACCTGCGGATCGTCTCGGAGATCTTCTTCGGTGAGGATGCGGGCGCGTCCTTCACGGCGGTCACCCAGCTGGGCACCGAGGCGGCCGTGCTGGTCTTCTTCGCCGGCGACATCTGGCGGATCATGAAGGCCTGGTTCCGCGGTCTGTTCCATCGCGAGCGCCGTGCCGACCACGACTACAAGATGGGGTGGTACGTCATCCTCGGCACCATCCCGATCGGCATCCTCGGTGTGCTGTTCAAGGACGACATCCGCACCGTCGCCCGCAATCTGTGGCTGGTCGCGACGATGCTCATCGTGTTCTCGATCGTCATCGCCGCCGCCGAGTACTTCGGTAAGCAGCGGCGCGATGTGAGTCAACTCACGCTCAAGGACGGTCTGATCATGGGTTCGGCGCAGGCGCTGGCGCTGATCCCCGGCGTGTCCCGCTCCGGCGGAACCATCTCCGCGGGCCTGTTCCTCGGACTCACCCGCGAGGCCGCGGCCCGATACTCGTTCCTGCTCGCCATTCCCGCGGTCGTCGCGTCCGGTCTGTTCAGCCTGCCCGACGCCTTCGAACCGGCCGGCGAGGGACTCGACGCCTCGGGGGCGCAGCTGCTCGTCGCGACTGTGATCGCGTTCGCGGTCGGCTACGCGGCGATCGCGTGGCTGCTGCGCTTCGTCGTCAACCACTCGATGTACTGGTTCGTCGGCTACCGGGTGATCCTCGGTGCGGTCGTGCTGGCGCTGCTCGCCACGGGCGTGGTCTCCGCCACCTGACAGACTGCCGGCAGGCCGTACCTCTAGGCTGGGCGCATGACGGTCATCCTGCTGCGGCACGGACGTTCGACCGCGAACACCTCGCACGTGTTGGCAGGTCGATCGCCCGGTGTCGAACTCGACGAGGTCGGCCACGTGCAGGCGAAGAATCTCGTCACCCGCTTCGCCGGGCTCGAGATCACCGAGATCGTGCGATCGCCCTTGCTGCGCTGTCGGCAGACGGTGCAGCCGCTCGCGACCGATCGCGGACTCGAACCGGTCGTCGACGAGCGGCTCGCCGAGGTCGACTACGGGCAGTGGACCGGACGCGAGCTGAAAGAACTGGTGAAGGAACCGTTGTGGGCGGTCGTGCAGCAGCACGCGTCCGCGGTGGTCTTCCCCGGCGGCGAAGGGCTTGCGCAGGTGCAGTCCCGTGCGGTCGCCGCGATCCGCGAACACGACCGGCGTCTGCGCGAGACGCACGGCAAGGACGTCGTGTGGATCGCCTGCAGTCACGGCGACGTGATCAAGTCGATCCTCGCCGACGCGCTCGCGACCCACCTCGATGCGTTCCAGCGGATCGTCGCCGAACCGGCGTCGATCAGCATCGTCCGCTACACCGACACCCGGCCGTTCGTGCTGCGCGTGAACGACACCGGTTCGGACCTGTCCGGGCTCGCCGGCCCGTCCGAACCGAAGTCCGTGCCCGGCGGGGAGGTCCCCGGTGCGGTGGAGGAACCCGGCGACCCGCCTCGAGGGCACCGGCAGGAGACGGCGCGCGGATAATGGCAGTGACCGTCATGGCAGAGTGTGGGGACTCGAGGAGGTGTGATGGCCCGCGCGATACACGTGTTTCGAACCCCCGATCGGTTCATCGCCGGCACCGTCGGTGAACCGGGCGACCGGGTGTTCTACCTGCAGGCCGTGCACGAGTCCCGTGTCGTGAGCGTGCTGCTGGAAAAGCAGCAGGTGCAGATCCTGGCCGACCGGATGGGCCTGCTCCTCGAAGAGGTGCAGCGCCGGTTCGGCACCGTGATCCCCGACTACCCCGAAGTCGACGTCAGCCCGCTGGTGACACCGATCGAGGCGGAGTTCCGCGTCGGCACGATGGGTCTGGGCTGGGACGCCGATGCCGGCTCGGTGGTGGTCGAACTGCTCGCGGTCACCGACACCGAACTCGACGAATCGGTGGTGCTCGACGACACCGAGGAAGGCCCCGACGCCGTGCGGGTGTTCCTCACCCCGGTCCAGGCCCGCGAGTTCGCGGCCCGCTCCGAACTCGTCGTCTCGGCCGGTCGCACTCCGTGCCCGCTGTGCGGCGAACCGATCGGTGCCGACGGGCACATCTGCATCCGCACCAACGGCTATCTGCGCACCCCCGGATTCGATCCGGCCTCGTGGTTCGGCGAGGAAGAAAGCTGACCACGTGACGACGCCGGACGTGCGGACCGCGCTGACCGACGGCGACCTCACCGTCGTCGGACAGATCGTGCACGCGAGCAACGCCACCCTCGTGTGCGACGCGCGGCACGGCGACACCGTCGTGCGGTGCGTCTACAAGCCCGTCCGGGGCGAGCGGCCACTGTGGGATTTCCCCGACGGCACCCTCGCCGGACGCGAGGTCGCCTCGTACCTGATCTCCGAGGCGCTCGGCTGGGACGTCGTTCCGCTCACGGTGCTGCGCGACGGGCCGTACGGACCCGGCATGGTGCAGCGCTGGATCGACACGGTCGACTCGGTGCAAGGCGCCACGGAACGACTGGACTTGGTGGATCTGTGCCCGGCGGGCGCGGTCGCACAGGGGTGGCTGCCGATCCTGCGTGCCCGTGATCTGGACGGCGCCGAGGTGGTGCTCGTCCACGCCGACGATCCGCGCCTGCAGCGCATGGCGGTGCTCGACGTCGTCCTCAACAACGCCGACCGCAAAGGTGGGCACGTCCTCGAAGGTCTCGACGGACACGTCTACGGCGTCGATCACGGCATCTGCCTGCACCAGGACGACAAGCTGCGCACCGTGCTGTGGGGGTGGAGCGGCGAGACGGTCGATCCGGTCCTGCTCGCCGATCTCGACAAGTTGCTGCGCCGGTTCGACGGCGGGTTCGCCGAGGAGCTGCGCGAGCACATCACCGGCGTCGAGGTCCGCGCATTGCAGCGCCGGATCATCCGTCTGCTCGAGCATCCTGTGATGCCGCATCCGCGCGGCGACCGGCGCATTCCCTGGCCGGCGTTCTGAGGCATCCGCGCTTCGCCCGTCGCGTCCCGGGTGCCCGCGCGGAGCACTTCTCCGACTCCATTAGGCTCGTGGTCATGCAATCTTGGTCCGACGTCGCGATCCCGTCCGTCCCCGGCCAGGGGCCTCCGCTGCGGTTGTTCGACACCGCGGACCGAGCGGTGCGTCCGGTCACCCCGGGTGACACCGCGACGATGTACGTGTGTGGTATCACCCCCTACGACGCCACGCACCTCGGCCACGCCGCCACCTACCTGGCCTTCGATCTGGTCAACCGCATCTGGCGCGACGCCGGCCACGACGTCCACTACGTGCAGAACGTCACCGATGTCGACGACCCGCTGTTCGAACGCGCCGAGCGCGACGGTGAGGACTGGGTCGTCCTCGGCATGCGCGAGACCGCGCTGTTCCGCGAGGACATGGAAGCCCTGCGGGTGCTGCCTCCGCGCGATTACATCGGTGCCGTGGAGTCGGTGAACGAGGTCGTGGAGCTCGTCGAGAAGCTCGTCGCCTCCGGTGCGGCGTACATCGTCGACGACGCCGAGTACCCCGACGTCTATTTCCGGACCGATGCCACCGAGCAGTTCGGCTACGAGTCCGGCTACGACCACGACACGATGATGCGGTTCTTCGCCGAGCGCGGCGGCGACCCGGAACGTCCCGGCAAGCGCGACCCGCTCGACGCCCTGCTGTGGCGCGCGCAGCGTCCCGGCGAACCGGCGTGGCCGTCGCCCTTCGGCGACGGACGTCCCGGTTGGCACATCGAATGCGCGGCCATCGCTCTCAACCGCATCGGCTCCGGTTTCGACGTGCAGGGCGGCGGCAGCGACCTGATCTTCCCGCACCACGAGTACTCCGCCGCGCATGCCGAAGCCGTCACCGGCGACCGGCGGTTCGCCCGGCACTATGTGCACACCGGCATGATCGGCCTCGACGGCGAGAAGATGTCCAAGTCTCGCGGCAACCTGGTGTTCGTCTCCAAGCTGCGCGGGGAAGGTGTCGACCCGGCCGCGATCCGCCTCGGCCTGCTGTCGGGCCACTACCGCGTCGACCGGCCGTGGACGGCCGAGGTCCTCGCCGCCGCCGAGGCGCGACTGGCGTTGTGGAAGCAGGCAGCGGGGTTGTCGTCGGCAGCGTCGGCCGACGATGTGATCGCGCGTCTGCGGCAGCACCTCGCCGACGATCTCGACACCCCCAAGGCCCTCGACGCCCTGGACGGGTGGGCGACCTTCGCCGTCGAGCGCGGGGGAGACGACGCATCGGCGCCGGGTCTGTTCGCCGACGCGGTCGATGCGCTGCTTGGTGTGAACCTGCGCTGAGGCGTCGGTGCGTGGTGTGGTGGCAGGCATTGCCGGGACCACGCACCGTAGCTACGCCAGCAGGGCGCGGATGTCGTCGGCGGTCAATGCCGACGAGAACATCTCTCCGTCGTCGACGACCGACGAGAACAGCTCCGCCTTGCGTAATTGCAGCGCCCGCACCTTCGCTTCGATGGTGTCGCGGGCGATCAGCCGGTACACCATGACGTTGCGGGTCTGCCCGATGCGGTGGGTACGGTCGACGGCCTGCGCCTCCGTCGCGGGATTCCACCATGGGTCGAGCAGGAAACAGTAGTCCGCTTCCACCAGATTCAGGCCGAATCCGCCGGCCTTGAGGCTGATGAGAAACACCGGTGCCGCTCCGGACTTGAATTCCTCGAGTACTTTTCCGCGTTTGCGGGTCTTGCCGTCCAGATACAGGTAGTCGATTCCGGCGGCGTCGAGCCGTGCCCGGACGCGGTCGAGGAACCCGGTGAACTGGCTGAACACCAATGCTCGGTGCCCGCCGACGATCACGTCGTCGAGCTGTTCGAGCAGCGCATCGATCTTTGCGGAGCCGACCTTGTTATGCGCGTCGTCGACGAGGGCCGGATCGAGGCTCATCTGCCGCAGCAGGGTCAGCGACCGCAGGATCGTGAAGCGGTTGTTGTCGAGGTCGTCGACGAGCCCGAGAATTTTCTGCCTCTCGCGCTGCAACTGCCGGTCGTAGACGGCACGGTGTTTCGGTGTGAGTTCCACCTCGAGTACCTGCTCCTGTTTCTCCGGCAGGTCGGTGGCGACCTGTTCCTTGGTGCGACGCAACATCAGCGGTTTGATGCGCTGCCGCAGCTGCACCAGCAGTTCGGGGTGGCTGCCGCTTTCGATGGGTTTGCGGTAGTAGTCCTGGAACTTCGTCGGATGGGGGAACAGGCCGGGTGCGGTGATCGATAGCAGCGACCACAACTCCATCAGGTTGTTTTCCATCGGAGTTCCGGTGATCGCGACCTTCAGCGGTGCCTCGATCTGCCGCACGCACTGATATGCCTTCGCCCGGTGGTTCTTGACGAACTGTGCCTCGTCGAGCAGCAGCATCGACCAAGCCCGTTCGAGATACTCGTCGATATCCAGGCGCAGCAGCGTGTACGACGTGACGACGACGTCGATCCCGTCGAGCAGATCACCCAGCGACACACCGCGTTTGGCGGATGTCTCGGTGATCGCCACGACGTTCAGGTCCGGTGCGAATCGCCGGGCTTCGGTGGCCCAGTTCGGAACCACCGATGTCGGCGCGACGATGAGTACCGGAGCATCCGCGGGTCGCTTCGCGCGAGCGTGGCAGATCAGTGCAAGCGACTGCAGGGTCTTGCCGAGGCCCATGTCGTCGGCGAGGATTCCGCCGAGTCCGTGCGTCCACAGGAACGTCAACCACCGGAATCCGTCGAGCTGGTACGGCCGCAGCGTCGCCTGTACCGCCTTCGGCACCCGGGTCTTCGCTGTCGCCTTCATGTCGAGAAGGCCTTGTACCTGTTTCTTCCAGGCTGCGGCCTGCTTGTCGACGACACCGAGCGCCGCCAGTTCCTCCCAGATCCCGGCTTGGAATCGGCTCAGCTGCAATCGATCCGGATCGTTGTTTTCGTGCAGTGCGCGGGCTTCGTCGACGAGTCGGCGCAGTTGTTGCAGTGCGGGTTTGTCCAGGGGCAGGTAGGCCCCGTCGGGCAGCATCAGAGTTGCCGCGCCCTCGCTGAGTGCGGTGAACACCTCCCGGAAAGGGAGGGTGGCCCCGTCGAGTTCGATGGTGATGTTCAGGTCGAACCAGTCGGAGTCGGCGGTGGCCTCGGTGGACAGTCCGATGCGCAGGCTGTCGCCGACGTCGCGGTAGTCGGCGGGGGTGCCGTCGACGCGCACCTGTACGTCGTCACGGCCGGTCAGCAGGGGCAGCAGTTCGGACACCAGTCGTGCGGTGTCGAGGTCGGTGATGGCGACGCGGGGGAACAGCCGCCGGTCGACGGAGTTGTCCAGGCCGAACGGGGCGACCACCGACCGGATCTCGGTGAGCAGCGCGTCCTCGGCGTCGCGGTCGCGGACGGTGTCGCCGAGACGTTCGTACAACTCGACCGTGTACTCGCCGTCGCCGACGGTGTAGCCGAACTGCCAGTGCAGATCGGCGCGATGTTCGGGACGGAAGGCGACGTATAGGAGCAGCGTCGGCCCGCTGACGGTCGGTGCTGTGAACGATCCGTCGGTGGAGGTGACGGTCGCTGCTCGGTGCAGGCGCGGGTAGTAGGTGGTCGCGAACCGCGGCACCTGATCTGCCGGCACGGTGAGCGCACCGCTGCTCTGCAGTAGTTGTTGCATGCCGGCGGCAACGGGGTTGCGGAGCTGCGCGAGACGGAACGGTAGATCTGCCGGCGCGCCGCCGTCGTGATCCCCTGAAGGGAGGTAGACGACGCCGTGGGCGGGGGTGCCGATGAACGCGACGGCGGTCCCGGTCGAATCGTCGCCGATGTGCAGGGCTGGGGTGACGGTCAGGCCGTCACCCGAATCGGCGACGTCGACATGCACATCTGCGGTGCCCGGCGGCGGCACCGCACCGTGCTTCTTCTTCGCGTAGCGCAGCTCGATCCCGAGACGGTGGGCATCGTCGAGCAGCGACCACAGTCGCGGCGACACTGCGGACAGGTCGACGGTGCTCGAGGCGGAACCGTAGTAACTGCGTGTCGATGCCTGTACCAGCGCTGCGAATTCGAGCAGCAACTGCTGATGCTGCTTGTTCACGTCGTAGGTGTAGGCCAGGTTCTGCCACGAGATGTTGCCGGACACCCATCCCGTGCGGCCGGGCCGCAGCACCCGCGCGGTGAGCATCGGCGCCGGAGCGTGCGTTCGCTGTGTCAACGCCAGTTGCAGGGCAAGGGGCACGCCGTTACCGGTCTCGTGGTCCTCGAACATCGCTTCGAACGGTGCCTCCCACGAGGGCGTCTTCGGGGTCGTATCCTCCTGCGGGGCAAGCAATGTGAGAAGAAGCGCCACGGTGTGCTTGCAGTCGTAGCCGACCGGGCACGAGCATTCGCCGTGCTCGTACTCGAGTCCCCGTGGCCCGGGGTGCAGTTGAACGACGGCCTGATACATCCGTGTGCCGGCGATTCTTCCGAAACCGACGAGATCGTCCTCGTCGAATCCGCAATCGACGACCGCGCCCCGCTCGGCGTAACGGCTGCCGCGGTCGAATGTGGGCCCGCCGACCGCGGCGATCAAGGACCGGATGAGGTGGTCGAAGGCGGGATTCCCGGACATGGGTGAGCAGTCTATGTCCAGCACCTCGTGCGCGAATGCGACCCCCAGCGCAACCGGAAGCACGCCCGAGGCGGCAACCGGCCGCGCGTACTGGCCGCACGTGCCACGACACGCTACGATTGCGCCGATGACAACTTTCTCTGATCAAAGATTGGGGGCCCAGTTCGCACACGGTGAGTGCTGATGCACCCTCCGACCGCGAACGGGACCGATCCCCGACTGTCCTTCTGGCTGCGCGTGCGCGAGTTCGCCGTGCCGCCGACCATGATCGAGGCCGCGACCGACCGACGTCGTGCCGGTGACTGGCGCGGTTCCTGTGCCGCAGCGGGTTTCGACGTCGACCTCGACCTACGCGTACTGCGCAACAGGCACGGCGTCGACGTTGCGTCGCAGGTCCTCGACGATCTACGTCACCTGGCTCCCGACCTGCTGCGCTGGCACCTACCGCGCGTAGCTCCCGACGGACTACTGCGTCCGGGGCTGACCATCTCGCTGGCCCGGTACGGGCCGCATGAGCACAGAAAACGCTGCGGTGCGAACAGTTCCATGCATCTGATCGTTCGGACCGCTCCGGCCTGGGCGGATGCGGGGCAGCGGATCGCGCTGACGTTGTGGGACGGCTCGGATTTGACGAACCATCCCCATCCACGCCCCAACAGACGGTTCCGCCTCGACCTCCACCGGCACCTGTGGGATGTCCGCAGGTCCGCTGAACTGCGACTACGCGGTGGCACAGGGCAGGTGCCGGCCACCACCGCGTTCGCCCCCAGTCTGGCCGCGATGATCCCGGAGAACTGCGCCGTCGACCGCTGGGCTGCAGAATCCGGCATCCTGCTCCGCACGGACGGGCACCGTGACGGTCCCGTGCGGGTGCGATGCGGGGGTCGACTCGACGTAGTGGTGGAACCGGTCGGCGGTACGGATCCCGTGGCATTGCGTGTTGTGGACGACTACCCGCGCGGCCGGCTCGCTGCGCTGCCGGTGCTGCCCGAGGCCGCGATCTGGGTGCCGCCCGACCTGACGTTGCTCCGGTCGGGAGCAATCACCGCCGACGGTCTGCACCCGCTGGTCGCCGCAGCGCTGGATCCGGGTCGGCCACCGCCGCAAGCACCCCGGATACCGAAGCGGGGGAATCGAACTCACCTGATCGATTGCCGTGGTGAACGGCACCGGCTCGGGCTGGTCGACGGCGTCCTGACCGCGCTCGACCATGATCCCGCCGAGATCCGGCGCGAAGAACTGCTCGCCCGACTGGGCGGCACTCCATTGCCGTGTCTTCACGCCATCGACCAGGCGCATCGCCGTCCCGACTGCCTGCCGGGCGTTCGTGAACGCCTGGATCACGGAGATGCCGCCGGGGCGCTGGCAATCGTCGAAGGGCTGCTCGGTCCCGACGCGATCCTCCGTGACGGACCTCTGCTGGACGAACTCCGGACCTCCGCGGACCGCCGCAACATCTACGACCGGTACGTCTCCGAGCCGGTGGAACCACCGCCCGCATCGCGACCCCGCAGACTCGGACGGTCGCGCCGCACCCGATCACACTGAATCTCCTTCCTTCTCGAAGCGCACTGTTCCGCAGGGCGTCCTACGGGTCGTGTCCTGCTGTCCCTTCCGACATCACAGGTGATGCACATGTCTTCCACACTCCTTCCTGCCCGGTCCCCGAACAACGAACTCGACAGTGCTGCAGCGTTGTCGGCGATGCTCGACGCGGTCACCACCGAGCCTCGCCCCAACGACCAACTCGAAGCCCTCGCCGTGGCGGTCGCCGCGGATCTACCGGTACTGCTGTGGGGTGAACCGGGAATCGGCAAGACCGCCGCCCTGACCCAGCTCGCCGAGACCGTCGACCTGCCGCTGACCACTGTCATCGCGAGTGTGCACGAGCCGTCGGACTTCTCGGGTCTGCCCGTTCTCGGCGACGATCCCGCAACTCACGGAGTCCCCATGGCACCCCCGGACTGGGCGGTCCGGCTCGTGCAGGCCGGGCGGGGACTGTTGTTCCTGGACGAATTGTCGACGGCACCACCCGCCGTGCAGGCGGCCCTGCTCCGCCTCGTCCTCGAAAGACGAATCGGGGCACTGCAACTCCCGCCCGGTATCCGCATCGTCGCCGCCGCCAACCCACCGTCCTCGGCAGCGGACGGCTGGGAGCTGAGTCCACCGTTGGCGAACCGATTCGTGCATCTGAACTGGACCTACGACCACGACGTGGTCGTCCGAGGTCTCGGCGGAACCTGGCCACGCGCGACGCTGCCGCGCCTCGATCCGGAAAAGTTCTCCGACGCCGTGACGTTCGCCCGCCGCGCGGTCTGTGAACTCCTCGCCGCCCGGCCCGCCCTCGTACATCAACTCCCCAGCAGTCAGACCCGTCGTGGCAGTGCCTGGCCGTCGCCGCGGAGCTGGGACATGACCGTGCGGCTGATCGCGTTCGCCACCGCCACCTCGTCGTCGAAGGACGTGCTGTCCCTCCTGGTTCGGGGGAGTGTCGGTGACGGACCCGGTTTCGAGCTGCTGGCCGCCATCGAGCGTATGGACCTTCCGGATCCGGAGGCGCTGCTCGCCGATCCGGCGGCTGCCGATCTTCCCGAGCGCGGCGATCTGCGCCAGGCCGTGCTCGACGCGGTGGTTGCCGCGGTCCGCCGACGGCCGGACAAATCCCGCTGGGACGCGGCGTGGGCACTGCTGGCCACTGCGGTGGAATCCGGGCCGCCCGATCTCGTTGTTGTGCCGGCGACCACACTGGCCACGTTGCGCCGCGACGACTGGGAGGTGCCGGCATCGATCGACGAGCTTGCCGGTGTCGTCTCGGTCGCGGGATCAGCGGACGACGCTGCCGCGCAGGTCGGCCGATGACGACGTCACCGGCATTCGACGCGAACAGGATCTATGCCGCACGGTTGTATGCCGTGCGCGCCCGGCCGTATCTCGCGACCGCCTTGCACGCGCTGCACATCGTCGCATCGCCTCGCGTACCGACGATCGGTGTGGACCGGCGCTGGCGCTGCTACATCTCACCCGTCTTCGTCGCTCAGCGGCCGGTCGAGGAACTGGCGTCGGTCCTTGTTCACGAGGTCTCCCATTTGCTGCGCGACCACCACGGCCGCAGCGACCGTTACGCCCGCGCGCACGACCTGGGTGGTCGCGCCGATCGACTACGCATGAACATCGCGGCCGACGCGGAGATCAACGACGATGCGTTCGGTGACGGATTGCCCCTACCCGACGACGCCGTTCTGCCGTCGACCCTGCAGTTGCCCGCCGGTCAGCTCATGGAGGACTATCTGCAGCAGTTCGGCCTCGGTCCGTGCACCGACAGGCTGGCCTGGCTCGACTGCGGCAGCGGTGCCGACGGCCTGAGCCGTGAGTGGGAGTGGGGCCCGGAGGGGGCGAACGCGCTCAGCGACGAGCAACGGGACGCTGTGCGCTTCCGGGTGGCGCACAGCATCATCGGGCAGCCGGGCAGTGCACCCCGCGGGTGGCAGCGGTGGGCGGAGTTGGCTCTGCACCCGCCGCAGCCGTGGCGAACTCTGTTGGGGGCGGCGATCCGCTCGGCCACCTCCGCGTCCGGCGCCGGTGACGACTACACCTACCGCCGGCCGGCGCGGCGCTCTGCTGCCGTGCCCGGAGCGGTGCTGCCGAGCCTGCGGCGAACCCCGCCGCGGGTCGGTGTCATCGTCGACACCTCCGGCTCGGTGAGCGACGCGGATCTGGGCAGTGCTCTGCTCGAGGTCGCCGCTATCGCGCGGGCCGTGGGAGGGCGTCGTGACCTGGTCACGGTGCTGTCCTGTGACGCGGCCGCGCGGATCGTGCACCCGCTGTGTCAGGCCGAGGACATTCCGCTGGTCGGAGGCGGTGGCACGGATCTGCGCGCCGGATTCGCCCGGATGCTGCGTCTTCGGCCCCGGCCGGATGTAATGGTGGTGCTCACCGACGGGGAAACCCCCTGGCCCAGCAGCCGTCCGGGGTGCCGGACGATCGTCGGCCTGTTCCCCCGCATTGCGACCCGCAGCGAATCGAACCCCGACTTCGTTCCGGACAGGCCGCCGGAATGGGCGCGTGTGGTGCAGATCGGCACACCTGCGAGCTGAATGGGACCGAAACGAAACCATGCTGGATGAGATCTTGGGCGTTTGCCGGTGCTTTCGGATGGGACGGTCATCCAGTCTCATCGGTCTGAGCTCTCCGGCGTCGAATGTTCCCGGTGGTCGAGGCGTCCGAGCGTCCTTGTCCTGATCCGGATAGCCGCTGATCCGCACTGCGTGTGTCCGGGTAAGTTGTGACGGACGTGAACGATCGGATGAAAGAGGGGGCACCCGGTGCACAGTGACCGGTGGGTCGAGGTCAGCCCTTCCCCGTTCGACCACGAACGCGAAGGGCTCGAACGGATCAAGGAGATCCTTCCCGACGCCCCACCGTTTCGGGCGTGGTCGAACTTCGAGTTCCGCGACAACCGTGGCCGCTGGCATGAAGTGGATCTGCTGGTTCTCGCCCGCGACACCCTCTACCTGATCGAACTCAAGTACTACAGCGGCGTTCTACGCGGAAACGACCACGTGTGGAGTCGCGGGAACCATCGTTCCGAGGATTCGCCGCTGCTGCTCGCGCGCAAGAAAGCACAGTACTTCTCGTCGCTTCTCAAGGACCGTTTGGCAGAGAAGACCGGGCAGAAGAACCTCAAGGGCATCATCCCGTTCGTGCAGGAACTCGTGTACCTGCATCATCCGGGCCTCGAGTGCATGCTGCCCGCCAGTTCCAAGATCAACCTCTACGGCGTCGACGGCTACGAACACCGCAACCGACTGCCTGGCCTTAGCGAACGCCTCCTGGCACCGGCCAAGCACGAACCGGTCTCCGAGGAAAAGTCGCTGTTGATCCGCGACCTGATGACGGCGATCGGTCTCGCCCCACGCCGCCAGCGTGAAGTCGGTTCCTGGGTGATCGACGATCAGCCGCTCGGTGACGGCGAGGGCTGGCAGGATTGGCCCGCCTTCCATCACGTCGACATGGAACGTGCCGCCCGCATCCGCTTCTACCTGCCCAAGCCTGGGGCGACGTCCGCGGAGGAGCACGCCCGGGCGCGCGGTGTGGAGCACGAGTACAAGCTGTTGTCGCGGCTCAAGCACGACGGCCTGCAGGTGCCCGTCGACGTGGTCAAGGACAAGGAACTCGGCATTGGCCTGGTGTTCCCGAAATCCGAGAGCGACGTCCGCCTGGACCTGTGGCTCGCGGACCACCACGGCGAGATGACGCTCGAGCGGCAACTCGCGGCGCTCACCGAGATCGCCGAGATCGTCCACTACGCGCACCGGCACCGCGTGGTGCACCGCACCCTCAACCCCCGGGCGATCGTGGTCCGCGACCGCAAGACCGGCCCGCAACCGCAGGTGACCGACTGGGACACCGCGGGTGTGCTGCCCGCCAACGCGGAAACCGGGATCACCCGCCTGTCCGCGGGGCCGCTGAGCCTGATGGCAGGCAGCCTGAGCGACCAGGCGCGGCTGTTCACCGCTCCCGAGGGCGTGAACCCCGCCGATCCGGCCCGAATGGACGTCTTCGGACTCGGCGCGCTCGCGTTCTACCTGCTCACCGGTGGGCAGTCGCCGGCAACGGAACGAGGCGAACTGCTCGACCGATTGCGCCGCGACGGCGGTCTCGACCTGGCGGTGGAACTGCCGCAGGTCCCCTCGATCCTGCGGCAACTCGTGCTCGACGCCACCGACCCCCGTCCCGCAGAACGGATCTCTTCGGTCGCCGACTTCCTCGAGCGACTCGAGGCGGTGCGCTCGGATCTGTTCCGCGCCGAGGGGGAAAGCGATCCGCTCGACGCGAAACCCGGCGACGAACTCGGCGACGGCCGCTTCGTCTACAAGCGGCGCCTGGGCGCGGGCTCGACCGCCGTCGGCATCCTTGTCGTGGACCGCAAGGCGGGCGATCACGAGCGGGTCCTCAAGGTCGCCCGCGACGACGAGGCCGCCGCCCGCCTCCATGCCGAGGCACAGGTGCTCGGCAAACTCGACGATCCTCGCATCGTGCAGCTGGCCTCCGAGGAGAACGTCGGCGGCCGCGCGGCTCTCGTCGTGCACTACGCGGGGCGCACCACCCTCGCGGAGGAGTTGGCCGCCAAGGGCGGGCGGCTGTCGATCGATCTGCTCGAACGCTGGGGTACCGATCTGCTGCAGGCGCTTGTTGCCCTCGAGCGTGCCGGGGTGGTGCACCGCGACCTCAAGCCGTCGAATCTCGGTGTGCACCAGTCCAGCTCGCGAGCCGACGCGCACCTTCGCTTGTTCGACTTCTCGATGGCCGGGGTCGATCTGCGCCACACCGACGCCGGAACCCCGCCCTACCTCGACCCGTTCCTCGGTACCGGTGGACGCAACCAGTACGACACCGCCGCCGAACGCTACGGCGCCGCTGTCGTCCTGTTCGAGATGGCCACCGGTGCGGCGCCGCAGTACGGCCCGGACTCACAGGCGAACCCGGCCACCGTGCAGGACGACGTCACCGTCGCCCCCTCCATGTTCGAGACGCCCGTCGCGGCAGGTCTCACCGCGTACTTCACCTCGGCGCTCTCCCGCGACGTCGCGACCCGCCCGGACACGGCCGAGGAAATGCTCCGCGACTGGCGCCGGGTGTTCACCGACCTCGACGCCGCTCCCGCGAAGGCAGACAAGACCACTCGCGCAGTCAAGGTCGTCGCCGGCACCTCCCTTGCTGCCGCCGGGCTGAGCGCACGGGCCGTGTCTGCTCTTGCCGCGGCGCAGGTCACCACGGTCGGCGAGTTGCTGGTGCTCGATTCCACCCGACTCAACCGTCTGGTCGCCAAGGAAGCGAAAGCCACCCGCACCGAGATCCGCGACCGGCATCGCACGTGGGTCAAAGAACTCGGCCGATCCGCAGCAAAGCCCCAGGATCAGCAGGGCCTGCTCGGCCTCGACGACGCCGTCGCCCTGTTGGTATCGGCGGTGGGCACCGGTAGGGCCAGTACCCGCCGCAGTGCAGCGGAACTGCTCCTCGGTGTCACCGGCACTCTCGATGCGTTCGCGTCCGGCAACGAACTGGCGTCGGCGCTGAAGAAGAGCGGTCCCCGAGGAAACCAGCTTCTCAAGGAACTGCAGTCCGATTGGGCGGAGAACCCGGCGACTCGGGAGCTGCTCGACGAACTCATCGATGTCGCCGACCAGGTCCTCCGCGATTCCGGTGGGGTAGTCGCGATCTCCACCCTCACCGCCGAGATCCGCGCCCGGCTGCCCCAGGCTCCGGCCGCTACCACCGATGCCATGGCCCCGAGTCTCGCGGAGCGTGCCGCCGCCGGGCTGTTGCGCCTCGCCCTGGATCGACTCACCGAGCACGAAACCGCCGAGGGAACCCGACGGTGGGTGCGCCGACGCCACGGTGGACGCCTCGCGTTGGTCGCCGACGACGAACTTCTGCTCGCCGGAGCCGAAGCCGCGGGCCGTCGCGCCGACGACCTCATGGTCGCCACCCCGATGTCCCAGGTGGTCCCGATGGGCACCGCGGCACGCGAGGTGCGCGGCGCGTTCGCTCGCGCCTACGCAGCCGCGGCCGGACCGGACGTGCCGGTGCCGCTGCCACCGGACGGGCGTCTTGTGCGCTTGGCGGCGGCAATCTCCAAGTTCGCCGCCGTCTCCGGTCGCGGTGAACTGCACAGCCGCAGTCTCGGCCCGTCCGACGCGCTGCGCATCGCTCTTGCCGGACTCGCCCAGACCGAGGCGCTGTCGCCGACGGAGATCCGGGCGCGCGTCGCCGCACGATTCCCGGAACTCGACCGGCTCCCTGCGCGGCCCGCTCTCGACGCACACCTTGACCGTGCCGGACTCGGCCTCACCTGGGACGGCACTGCCTACCGCTACGAGCAGGCCGCACCGCCGAGCGAAACCTCCCTGCACACCCGCACCGCCACTCACACCGGACCGCCCGCCGGACCCGTCGTGTCCACTGCGACCGGCGACGGTGGTGCGTCACGGAACTCGCTGGTGGCGCGCTCCTTGGCCGAGAACGGCTTCCTGGTGTTCGGAGTGCCCGTCCATCGGCCCGGCGACCACCAGGTCGTCGCGCGAGAACTCGTCGAGGCGCACCAGGGCGAGGTCGTCGACGTCACCGGAGCGATCATCGACGGGATGCGGACCTTCTCGTCCGAGCGGGGTGTGCCGTGGGATCTGGTGCGAAGCGCAGATGCTGCGGCGGCGGGAAGCAAGGATGCGCGGGGCCTGCGAGCGGTGCTCGAGCAGGTGATGCCGCGCGTCTGCGCCGGCCTCGAGGATCGGGTGTTCGGCGACGCCGCGCAGCCGACACCGTTGGTTCTCACCGAGGTGTCGCCGCTGGCCCGTTACGGCTACCTCGACGTACTGGCCCGGCTGGCCGACCTGTCGGCACCACGTCGCCGCCCGGTATGGGTGGTGTTGCCGCAGATGCGTGGCCAGCGCGGCGCGTTGGTGGATGGCCAGCCGATCCAGTTGGGTTCGCCCGGTGGACAGTTCGTTGTGTACCCGGTTTGGAAGACCGGGATCGTGGAGAGCGAGAAGGTGTGATGGCGGACTTTTCCGCGACCGAATTGGTGAAGGCGCTGCGCAGGCAGGTCACCGTCCTCGAGGACGACCTGCGTGCGCGCGTCGACGGTGCGGATGTTGACACCCGCCAGCCCGGGGTGGAGCAGCGGTGGCGAGCCGAGTACACCGCCGCGTTGCAGGCGCAGCGGACGGCCGCGTCTTGGCAAGCCTGGCGTGACGAACGGGTGACGCAGGCCGCGGTGGCGTGGGTGCTGCTGACGGTGTTCGCGCGCTACTGCGAAGACCACGCACTAGTGTCGAAGGCGTGGATCGGCGGACCGGACGCGGATGCGCGCCAGCAAGCACTCGACGCCCGACGTGCCTATTTCACCGAGTTCCCGGAGCGCACCGACCGTGAGTGGCTCGAAACGATCGTCGCGCATTTCGCCAAAATGGAAGCCACCCGCGGGTTGGTCGACAGCTACTCGCCGATGCACCAGGTAGCCCCCTCGGGTGACGCGGCGCGCAGTCTTCTCGAATTCTGGTGGGACAAGGACACATCCGGTGAGCCGCTGTGGAGCTTCGCCGATGTCGACACCCGCTTCCTGGGCGATGTCTATCAGGATCTGTCCGAGTTCGCGAAGAAGACCTACGCGCTTCTGCAGACCCCGGAGTTCGTCGAGGAGTTCATCCTCGACCAGACCCTCGAGCCGGCGCTGAAAGAGCGTCCGCTCGACGGCTTCACGGTGATCGACCCGACCTGCGGGTCCGGCCACTTCCTGCTCGGTGCATTCCACCGGCTGCTGGAACGGTGGGAGAACGAGGCTCCCGCACTCGGCCGACGTGTGCTGGTGCAGAAGGCACTCGCGTCGGTATTCGGTGTGGACATCAACCCGTTCGCGGTGGCGATTGCGCGCTTCCGGCTGATGGTCGCCGCGTTGGATGCGAGTGGGGACAAGTCGATCGAGAAGTTGATCGACATCGAATTGAACCTTGCTGCAGGGGACTCGCTTCTGTGGGGTTCGGATAAAGAAGCCCTTGGCGACGACCTTTTGTCGATTGGTCAGGAGGAGTTCTCACTTTCGATTGAGGATGTCGACGCCCTAAAGCGAATCCTTCGTCGGGAACACGATGTGGTAGTGGGAAATCCGCCGTACATCAGCATCAAGGATGCGGCTCTGCGTGACTTGTACCGGCTTCACTACGACACGTGTCACGGTAAGTACGTGCTCACGGTCCCATTTATGGAGTTGTTCTTTCGCCTCGCCAAGCAGGACGGTGCAGTTCCCGCCGGTTGGGTTGGACAGATCACGTCGAATTCGTTTATGAAGCGGGAGTTCGGGTCAAAGCTCATCGAGGAATTTCTTGCCTACAGAGACCTTCGGAAGGTCATCGACACATCCGGGGCTTATATCCCCGGCCATGGCACGCCGACTGTGATCCTGGTCGGTCGCAATCGGGGTGCTTCCGTGGGTCCTAAGACTGTGCGCGCAGTCCTCGGTGTGCGAGGAGAGCCCGGTCGTCCAGACGATCCGGCAATGGGACTCGTCTGGTCCGCGATCGTGGATCACATTGATGACGTTGGATTCGAAAACGGCTGGATCAGCGTTGCGAACCTGCCGCGGGAAGTTCTCAAAGCGCACCCATGGAGTTTGTCCGGTGGCGGCGCTGTCGAACTTGTCGGTGCAATCGAAAGTGTGAGCGTCAAGATACTCGACAAGGTTGCGAGTTCGATTGGGATTACATCTTTCACACTCGAAGATGATGTGTTTATCCAGCCCAGAAGGATCGCTGATCGAGAACTCGGAGGAGAATCTGCCCGCGACATGGTTGTCGGGGACGAGCTCCGGGACTGGGAACAGTATGAGCACGAGCGTGTGATCTGGCCTTACGCATCGAATTTCAAGACGCTCAGCATCGAGGGTATTCCATCGACGGCGCAGTTCATGTGGCCTTACCGGACTCTCCTCGCGCAGAACAAGATGTTTGGAGGCAAGACCAAAGTTGCTGCCGGGCTGAAATGGTATGAATTCGGCCGCTTGACTGCGGGCAAGCTGAAGACCCCCCTCTCCATCACCTTCGCCGAAGTCGCGACGCACAACCATTTCGTCCTGGACCGTGGCGGCAAAGTGTTCAAGCAGACCGCGCCGGTGATCAAGTTGCCGGAGGGGGCGAGCGAGGACGACCACCTGCGGTTGCTCGGAGTGCTGAACAGTTCGGTGGGGTGCTTCTGGCTCAAGCAGAACTGCTTCAATAAGGGCAACGGCGGCATCGGCGGCGGCATCGGGGACGAGGACTGGGAACCTAGATACCAGTTCAACGGCACCACCTTGAAGGACTTTCCGCTTCCCCCGGCCTTCCCCTTGGAACGTGCCCGTACTCTCGATGCTCTTGCGCAGGAACTTGCTGCACACTCCCCGGCTGCCATCGCCGCGGATGAGGGGCCAACTGCCGAAGCATTGGAACACGCGCGCACAGAGTCCGAGCGTATTCGCGCGCTGATGATCGCGCACCAGGAGGAACTCGATTGGGAGTGCTACCGCCTGTACGGCCTCATCGACGAGGACCTCACCCTCTCTCCTGAACTGCCCGGAATCGCGCTGGGGGAGCGCGCGTTCGAGATTGCTCTCGCGCGTGCCGTCGAATCTGGTGAGCACACGGCGTGGTTCGAACGGCACCGATCCACCCCAATCACCGAGATCCCCTCGCACCTGCCCGCCGACTACCGCGACCTCCTTCAGCGCCGCCTGGATGTGATCGCCTCGAATCCGGGCATCCGGTTGTTGGAGAAGCCGGAACACAAGCGACGCTGGGCGACCGAGCCGTGGGACAAGCGTGTAACCGAAGCGCTACGCGACTGGCTGCTGGATCGAGTCGAGAACCGCGATCTGTGGTTCGAAGGTGACCACCCCATCCCGCGCAGTATCGCCCAACTTGCCGACCGACTCGACCGCGACGACGACTTCCGTCAGGTACTGCGGTTGTGGGCCGGCAGCAATGAGATGTCCACCTCGGCGGCATTGGCCAAGCTTCTCGATGAAGAAGGCGTCCCGTACCTCGCGGCGGTGCGGTACAAGCCGTCGGGTCTCATCAAGCGCGAAGCGTGGGAGCACACGTGGGACCTGCAGCGGCGAGAGGATGCGGGTGAGGAGCTCGACGCCCCTATTCCGGTGCCGCCGAAGTACAAGCCTGCCGATTTCCTGAAGACTTCGTACTGGTCGCGGCGCGGCAAACTCGATGTTCCGAAGGAACGGTTCATTTCCTATCCGAGCGCGAACCGCGACACCGACCCGACGATGCTTCTCGGCTGGGCGGGTTGGGATCATGCCGAGCAGGCACTCGCGCTCGCCGGCCTCGTCGATGAACGCATCGCGACCGACGGCTGGGATCAGGCGAATCCCGACAAGCTGACTCCGATGCTGGCCGGGCTGGCCGAGCTGTTGCCGTGGGTACGGCAATGGCACGGCGAGATCGACCCTGAGTACGGCGAGTCGGTCGCCGACACCATCGAGGAAGTTCTGCGCTCCCACAGCGCGGACCTCGGAGTCACAACCGAGGATCTTGCCGCGTGGCGTCCCCCGGCCGCTACCCGCGTTCGCCGCACCGCGAAGAAGTCTCAGACGGAGGACCAGCAGGCATGAGCAGCATCACCCCGCACTACCGCACGATCACCGAACTGCTGCAGAGCCGATCGTTCTCCATCGACGAGTATCAGCGCGAATACAAATGGGAACGCACCAACATCGAGGAACTCGTCACCGACCTGCAGAACAAGTTCGACACGTCGTACGTCGAGGGCGATCCACCGAAGAAGGCCGGCGAGTACGCCGACTACTTCCTGGGTTCGATCATCGTCGCCGACCGCAACAACAAGAGCTACCTCGTGGATGGGCAGCAGCGCGTCACCTCGCTTACTCTGCTACTCATTCATCTGTATAGAGAGGCAAAGGGCCGGGGTCTCAGCGTTGCGTCCACGATCGAACCGCTGATCTTTTCCGACGATTTCGGCGAGAAGACCTTCAATCTGGCCATCCCCGAGCGGATGCCGGTAATCGAAGCGTTGTTTAACGGTGAGGACTTCAGCACCGACGGCAAAGAGGAATCGATCCGAACGATCGTCGAGCGATACCGAGACATCGAAAGCCTGGATCTGGCAAATGATCTCGGTGCAGGATTCGAAAACTTCGTGTACTGGCTCCTGCGGCGAGTGGGCCTCATCGAGATCTCCACGGCCTCCGACTCGCAGGCGTACTCGATCTTCGAGACCATGAACGATCGTGGTAAGCCGCTCAGTCCCGTCGATATGCTCAAGGCCTATCTGCTCGCGCCGATCGAATCGGCTGACAGTAGAAGAAGCGCCAACAACATCTGGAAGCACACGGTCCTCGATCTCATCGCCTGGGAGCCGGACCCCGACGTCGAACGTGACGCCGCGTGTATCAAGGCGTGGCTGCGTGCGCAGTACGCGGAGAGCACTCGTGACCGCAAGGCCGGGGCCACGGACAAGGACTGGGAACTGATCGGCTCGGCGTTCCACCGGTGGCTCCGGGACAACGAGAAGCGTATCGGAACAGGAGGGGCACAGCAGAACCTGCGGGTGATGGTCGAGGAGTTCCCGTTCTTCGCCCGCGCCTACCGGATGATCCTTGAAGCGAGTCGCACCTACACACCGGAATTGAAGTCGGTTTTCTTCAACGCGCACAACGACTTCACGTGGCAGTACACGGTTTTGCTTGCACCGCTGTGTGTCGGCGATGATGACGAGACGGTTCGCGCCAAGATCGAAGTCGTTGCAGCATATCTCGACATCTGGATCATGCGGCGCACCGTCAATTACATCCGGGTCGGATACTCCACGGTGAGTTATACGATGTGGTTGCTGTGCCGCGACATTCGACGCAAACCGCTCGGCGAGTTGATCGACATTCTCACCGACAAGCTTCGCTCCGACGATGTGACGTTCGAGGGGAGCGTCGGCAAGGGACGTCAGGGGATCTCGGCGCTACGGTTCAACCAGTTCAGTCGCCGTTACATCTACCACTTGCTCGCCCGCATCACTGCATACGTCGAGGTCGGGTCGGGTCAAGCCGATCAGTTCGACAACTACGTCGACCGCAGACAGAAGAACCCGTACGACATCGAGCATGTCCGTTCGGACAGCTACGACCGGGACGGCGCCGACTTCGACTCCGAGCAGGATTTCGATGCGTGGCGCAACGACGTGTCGGGTCTGGTCCTGCTCAGGGCCGACGTGAACCGCAGCCTGCAGAGCAAGACCTTTGAAGATAAGACACCGCACTACGCGAAGCAGAACGTCTACGCCGCGAGCTTCACGGCGTCGGCATACGAGCATCAGCCGCAGTTCTTGAAGTTCCGGGATGTCGAGGGACTGGCATTCCGGCCGTTCGACAGATTCGGTAAGGCGGAACAAGACGAACGCAGCGCACTGGTCCTTGCGCTCGCGAACAAGATCTGGTCCGTCGATCGGCTGGAGGCGTTGCGCCCGTAGTGGAGCTTCGGGACATCGAATCAATGTCCCGAAGCAGAGGTCATGTGCGTTGTCCGAGTGCGAAGATCAGAAGCCCTCGGGGCCTCCGGTTGCGTCGGGTGCCGTCAGGTTCGCGGGGAGCTGCCATTCCCAGCCGAGGTCCTTCCCAGGGAACTCGATGAAGACGCTTGTCGTGCCGGCTGGGACGTCGAGAACGTAGCTGCCCTGGTACGTCGAGGTCGGCGAGAACGGATCCTTGAAGACGTCGGTCTGGTTCTCGTCGCAGTTCAACGCTGCGGTCGATACGAGGTCTGCGACGACATTGCCATCCGGGCCGATGGCTTTCCACGCCCATCCATTGAGGTTTCGGTCGAAGGTCTGTGAAACGCTATACCCGGCTGAGCCGGTCCGGGCGGTCGCGTAGTCTTCGGACGTTTCGACGGAGACATCCATGATCAGGTATACCCCGTTCGGTGTGAACTGCCAGAAGCCGGTGCAGTCAGGTTGGATCCGGGGATTGTCGACGACGAAGGTGATCGCCGGCTCACCCGAATCCTTCGCCACGACGCCCGCCGGCTCACCGAACTGTTTTTCGATGCGACCTTGAAGGTTCCGCGGTGGACCTGCTGACGTTGTCGCGTTCGCGGTCGAATGTGCGGCGTCTGTGGGTGCTGAGTCAGCGCTGGTGCTCGAGCATCCGAGTGCTAGAGAACTGATGGCGCTGAGACACAGTGTTGTACGCACGATCGAGGAGGGAATCACGGTCATGTCAAGGCTCACATATCGTCCGGCCGCCAATTGCTCGAGAACACATCTTGCCGCCTGACTGAAGTGGGCGGACGGTGCTCATATCCCTGATATCGAAGCCGGACCAGTGCTGTTACAAGCGGGCGCGGATCGTGATGGGAGGTCCTGTCGGCAACGAGTGCAGTTGACTCGGCGGAGGGCCAGGGCTTGACGGCACCGGTGTCGTTCGTACAAGGACCGCGGGCAATCGGTCATCTGAGATTCGGTCAACACTGTAGGGTGCGCACGCATCGCGGGTCGGGTCCAGAGCACACCCGCGGGTCGGGTTCAGGTGGGTTACGGACGCGGCATCGCGTATGGGCACGTGCTCCGACATCCTGGTCTTGGCCGCGGCATTGTGGTCTTGAACTACCCGTAGTTCGTTCATCGTCCACTCGACGGCACTCGGGGTGGTCGACCTGGGCTCGAACTTCTGCCGTGCATTCTCGACGTGGTCGGGAAGAACATAGAAACGCGGACGCCCTGCGGGCGGCTGCGCCCAACCGTATGGAGACCCTACGGGTCCCTGAGCTTGCCTTCGGCCCCTTCCCCAACGCTGCCCGGTCGCCATGCCCCGATAGACCATCTCGGCCAGCACTTCTGGCCCCACGTCGGAGGTGACGTGCGGCTTACGCTGGACCCGGTCGTTCGTGTCGACCCTCACGATCGGGTGCTCCACCGCCAGAGTGGAGACGAAGGATACTGGCGCCCAGTCGGTTTCACGCATGGAAATGGCACCCCTGCGCGCAGCGTCTTCTGCGCTGACGTCGGACCTCGGGAGATGAGCGACGAATGCCCGACATGCCGCGGTTACCGGACCGGCCCGCGCACACGTCGCAGCGAAACACCTCGAGCCTCTCGATCGGAAAGGTCGAGAGGCTCGGTAGGTCAGGACGTCAGTGAGAACCCCAGCGGGGCGAGAACGAGGAGGTCGGCGTCGAATGCCGAACCATGAGAAGTGCGCCCTGGGGGCGTGTGGATAGACTCCACCCTACGGTGCATGACAGTCCCATCTGTCGTGTGCCCAGACCCCGGTTCGGTGTTCCAGCACCAGCCGGGGTCGACCTGTGTTCAGGCTGGTGCAGGGATGGTCCCATGAGCACCGAGAGCCGTCAACTCGAACACATGTTTGTAGATGTCTGTGCGGCCACCCAGATCTCGACACGCTTCGCGAGGGTTGCCCGCTTCATCGCTTGTTGGTAAGGCACAATGCGGATATGAGTCGACCTCTAACAGCACTCGATTTTGGACGCCTTGATGCCGAAAGCGATCCCAATCTTCTAGATTACTTTCTGGAAACGGGAGTTATTCGTGGTTTAGTTGCGCGGGGCAATCACTTGGTTGTCGGTAGGAAAGGAACTGGAAAGACTGCTTTATTCCGCCACCTTGCCGCTAACCTCAAATCCTCCGAAGTCGTCGAGTTGGACCTTATGGAGTATGTGTTTGAACTTCATAAGGGAATTGTCGATAAAGGGGTTCCCCAGAGCTTGGCGTACACGACATCGTGGAAGCTGCTGATTTATACAGCAATGTATTTGAAGCTGCGAGGGAGGATGATTTCGGGGGATGTAAAGAAGGGCGACGAAGCGCTAGCAAAGATTGGACTTGGTCCTAACTCTGCTGGTCTGAAAGGGATAGTTCACTGGTTTAAACGCGTCAAGCGGATGGATCTTCCTGCATTAGAGGGAATATTCTCGGGTGGGGGGCTAGAGTTGGATAGTCCTGAGCAGGGTTTTCTCTCCATGGAAACTGCGGAGGCGATCGACATTCTTGAATCCCTCTTGGTGGAGGCGATCCGCACGACGCCGACCACAGTTCTTATTGACCGACTCGACGACGCCTGGGATGGATCTGATTCCAGTCGGAATATTATTGGCGGCGCCATCAAAGCAACACGAGACGTTTATATCGCGCTTGGCCGGCCATCGCCAGCTCCCGTGATTTCTTTTCTGCGAACAGATTTGTGGGAGAAGGTTTCTTTCAATGACAAGAATAAAATGAGTCAGGACACCGTATATCTTGATTGGTCGGAAGATCAGCTCAGTGACGTTGTTGACCTCCGGATTCAGCGGAGTGTCGAATCTCCAGCTGGGCGAGGATGGGAAGAGGCATTTACTACGGCGGAGATGCGAAATAGGGCCAGCGCCAAGAAATATATCTTGAAGAGGACCCTGGGGAGGCCGCGAGACGCAATTGCTTTCGCAATCTACTCTGCGCAAGAGCGCTCCGACGAGAGTCTACCTATTGCGCCAGAGGATATTTATAACGCGGAAAGCAGATACAGCAAGCATGTCTTAGATGAACTTAAGGATGAACTTGATTACCATGTTGCTGACTTTACTGCAATTGTAAACAGCCTGAAAGCGCTAAGGACACGCTCCTTCACAATTGATCGATGGAAGGAAGTAACAGCAGCGAATAACTTATCAGAGGGACAGGCAATGAGTGCGCTTGAACAATTGTTCGAGGCCTCTGCTGTGGGCATGCATAGTACCGGAGGTTCTACTGGAGGCTCGCGGACGGTCTACCGCTACCAGGATCGTCATCTACGTTCTCTTGAATCGGAGACTCATCAGGTGCACTTGGCGCTAGTTAAAGAGTTGGGACTTCGAGATAGGTAAAGAATTGCATTGTGTTGGTAGCGCCAATTTGTGTGCGGAGGAATCGCTATCTGATGAAATATTCAGGATTCTTTTCTTCGACTTGTCTAAGGTTCCCCTGTAATAATGGATATTGTCATGGATGGGAAAGTGAGATTTGACCCTGATTCTTTTCGGGGTGAGAGTGGTGTCTGAATAGGAGTATTCAGCGTGACTCTTCCGGGGAATTCCTGGGCGCGGGTCGACCTGGGAAGAGCACCGAGTCGGTGTGGCCAGTGTCGGCGTCAACGTGGGGTGATAAGGCGAATGCGGGCGGGCGAAGCGCGGGCCGCATCTAGTCTTTGGCAGGATGGGTCCCGCAGCGATCCGGCTTCGGGGTCGCTCCGTTACGAGGACCCACGAAGGAGGTACGGCAAGCGTGAGCATTCTGCTGCGGGAGGTCATCGACATTCCTGAACGCGTCGGCGCCGACGACTACGTGCTGCGCTTGACCGACAGCACCGACGACGCGCACATTCGCGCGACGGTCGAGGCGTACGTGCTCACCGAGTCGCTCAAAGACAACTTCGCGTCCGCGATTTCCCTGATCTCCGACGCGATACGCAGGAAGACCTCGCGCGGCGCCTACCTTGCCGGTTCGTTCGGCTCCGGTAAATCGCACTTCATGGCCGTGCTCTATGCCCTGCTCGGCAACCACCCGGCCTTGCGCACCGAACGGTTCCGTGACCTCACCGACCGATACGACGCCGACATCGCCGGCAAGAAGATCCTCAGCCTCACCTATCACTTCCTCGGCACCAAGTCGATGGAAGAGGCGATCTTCCGCGGCTACATCGACCAGATCCGACTCCTCCACCCCGAGGCGCCGCTACCCGCGTTGCACATCTCCGACACTCTTCTCGCCGATGCCGAGCACCTGCGAGAGAAGATGGGTGACAGCCCGTTCCTCGCCGGACTCGGTGGCGACAGCGCAGGCGGAGACGACGCGTGGGGCGGACTGGTCTCAGACAGTTGGACGCTCGAGCGCTACCAAGCCGGACTTGCTGCAAGTGCCGAGAGCGAGTCGCGCAAAGAACTTGTCTCCGCGCTGGTGCGCAACTACTTCTCGTCGTTCCTCGAGCAAGCCGAGTACCTCGACCTGGATCGGGGGCTCAGCGTCATTTCCGAGCACGCCCGAGGACTCGGCTATGACGCGGTGGTGCTGTTCCTCGACGAACTGATCCTCTGGCTGATCTTCTACGTGCGCAACAACGAGATCTTCAGCCGCGAATCGCAGAAGATCACCAAGCTCGTCGAAGGCTCCGGCAACCCGCGGCCGATTCCCCTGGTCTCCTTCATCTCGCGGCAGATGGACCTGCGCAAGTGGCTCGCCGATGCCGGCGCCTCCGGTGCTGAGCAGGACGCATCCGATCGTGTACTGCAATACCAGCAGGGCCGGTTCCGCACCATCGAACTCGGCAACGACGATCTCGCCGAAGTCGCGAACATCCGCCTGCTGCAACCGAAGAACGATGAAGCCGAACAGGCTCTCGACGAGGCATTCCGCACCGTCACGCGCAGCCCCGAAGTGTGGGACGTGCTGCGTGATTCGATGAACACCACCGAGGAACATCGCGGATCCTCCGAGCAGGAGTTCCGGCTCACCTACCCGTTCTCGCCCGCACTGGTGTCCACGCTGCGCGAACTCGCCTCCGTGATGCAGCGCGACCGCACCGCGCTGAAGGTGATGCAGCGCATGCTCGTCGAACGCCGCGACACCCTCACCACCGCCGACCTCATCCCCGTCGGCGACGCCTTCGGACCCATCGTCGACGGTGAAGAACCGATCGACGGTGTGGCATCCACCCTGTTCAAGGCGGCCGAATCGCTCTACCGCGACAAGATGCTTCCCCTGCTGCTCACCCGCCACCAGGTGACCCAGGAGCAACTCGACACCGACCCCGACTCGGTACCCGCCGGGTTCCGCGCTCACGACCGGATCGCCAAGACCCTGTTGCTGTCCGCCATCGCTCCGAAGGTCCCGGCGCTGCGTGACATCACCGCCTCCCGGCTCGCGGCCCTCAACCACGGATCCATCAAGACCCGCATGAAGGGTGGCGAAGCCCGCGTCGTCCTGGGCGTGGTCCGTGAATGGGCCAAGGACATCCCCGAGATCACCGTCTCCGAGGGCGCCAACCCGATCATTCGGGTGCAACTCTCCAACGTCGACTACAACTCCGTCCTCGAACGCATCCGCGGCGAAGACAACTCCGGCAAGCGCAAGGTGCTCATCCGCACCCTCGTGCACAAGGCGCTCGGCGTCGACACCAGGCAGGACGATCTCGCCGGCGGCGCCACACGCACCGTCATCTGGCGCGGTTCCCGTCGTGAGGTCGATGTGGTGTTCGGAAACGTCCGCGACGCCTCGTCGGTGCCCGAACAGAACTTCGACAATCGACCGGGCACCTGGCGGCTCGTCGTCGACTACCCCTTCGACGAGGGAGAATTCTCGGCGGCCGACGACATCGCCCGCATCGACCGACTCCTCTCCGGCGGCGACCGGCACACCATCGTGTGGTTGCCGAAGTTCTTCTCCGACGAGGCCAGGCAAGACCTCGCCCTGCTCGTCAAGCTCGACTGGCTGTTCGGCGGCACCGGGGATCGCTGGCAGGAGAACACCGACCACCTGTCACCCGCCGACCGGGCGCAGGCCCGAGGCATCCTCGAGAATCTCTACCGGGGAACCCTCAATGCCTTCGAGCGGCTTCTCGAGCAGGCCTACGGCATCGAAGCGGCCGACCCGAAGTACTTTGTCGACGACCCCGGCCACACTGAGATCCTCACCTCCCTCAGCAAGGACTTCAGCCCGAAACTACCCACCGCAGTGAACCTGCGGGACGCCTTCGACAAGGTCATCGACCAGGCATTCACGGCGCTGTATCCGAACCATCCGCAGTACCCGAGCCCGGACGACGAGGTCACCACTCGTCACTACGAGATCGTGCGCGGTTTCGTTGAAGAGGCGGTCGCGGATCGCCAGGGCCGGGTACCCACAGCCGGCGCCGAACGCAAGGTCGCGCAGCGCATCGCAGCGCCGCTGAAGGTGGGCAAAGCCACCGAAGACCACTTCCTGTTCGGTGAAGACACCTTCGCGTACTGGGCCGGCGAACTCGACCGAGCGGCCGCAGACACCGACCGCGTCACCGTCGGCGTGCTGCAGCACCACATCGACTCGATCAGTCCCGCGTGGGGACTGCGGCCCGAAGCGCGCGACCTGATCGTGGCTGCGTGGGTGCTGCTCCGGAAACGTGCGTGGTTCGAGGCGGGTGCGCCCGTCCCGGCACCGCCGCTCGGACGGATGCGCGAGAGCATCGAACTGCGCGCCGAGGAACTGCCCGAACAGGCGGCGTGGGACGCCGCCCGCACCACGGTCAGCTACCTACTCGGCTACACGATGCCGCGCACCTTCCTCACGGGTGCGAACGTCGCAGACTTCGCGCAACAGGTACGCGCCAGGGCGGGGGAGAAGACCGCCGATCTCCGGCAGCTTGCCGACCGGCTGGCCGACGCCCACCGAGTCCTGAAACTGGACGTCACCGACACCGACCGGATCAGCGTCGCTCGGGCGCTCGCCGACTACCTCGACACCCTGGCCGGCACCTCCGGTAACGTCGCGCTCATCGACCTGCTCGCCACCGAACCTGTGCCGGGCTCGGCGGAATCCGCCGGTCGGATGCGGACGGAAGCGGCGCACGACGCAGCAGCGTTGCGAGGCTTCCAATGGAAACTGGTCGGAGCATTGCTCGCCGGTGCCGAAGCCGACGGTGAGCGAGGCGAATCCGCGCGGGTGATCGTGAAGAAGCTGAAGGAGCTGATCACCACTCCGGGAGTTTCCCTGGCCGACCAGCTCAACCGCACGGAGACCCGAGTGGTCGAGTGGGTAGTGAGCGAACGCATCGACGACGATCCCGACGATGACACTGACGACGAAATCGAGGACGACACCTCGGATGACGAGGTCGTTACGGACCCCGACGAAGTGACCCTTGACGATATCGATGACATCGAAAATGTCACCAAACGACTGCGCGCAGCCCACAAGAAGCATGGCAAACGCCTGCACGTGAAGTGGTGGGTGCAGTGAACACGCTCACCGCTACCCGTCCGATCATCACCGCCAAGCTCGCGAAAGCCGTCGAAAAGCGCTACACGAGCGGTGTTCTCGGTCTCCGTGCCGCGCCTGCGTGGGACGGCAGTACCTTCCAGCACGACGGAACCCCGGTGACGGTCGTGCCGTGCCCATCCACCCTCGCCGTGTGGGAGGCCCTCGAATCCCGCGCCGACAACCAGTGGCTCGTCATCCTCACCCCCGTCGACGACAAGGATCTCGGTGACGGGGTACTGTCCCACCTCATCGACGGCCGGCTCCTCAGCCCCGACCCGTGGGACGCGCTGCGTTCGACGTTCGCGGCCACCACCATCGAGCCCGCCCTCTACCGAGTACCCAACGACCGGGCCTTGGCTCTCGGATTGCTCGCGGCGATTCCCGCCGCCGCGATCACCCCCGCGCCGGGTGGTGTGCTCACCCGCGCGCACGTGATGTCCACCCTCGCGCGCACCGTACTCGCGATCACCGACGATCCTGCCACCGAGATCGACACCTTAGCGATCCTCGAATGGAGCCGTCGTGCCGACGTGAGCGACAACCTCGCTCGGCTCCGCGCAGATGGAGGCACCGAGGTCACGCAGACGGTCGCCGCATGGCTTGCCGAACGAGCAGGGCGACTCAGCAAACCCGTGGCGGCGCTACTGAAAGCCCAGCGGATCACCGAGCTTGTGCCACTCGGTCTCATTGCGGGGTTGTTCTCCGACCCCACCACTCATCTCAAACTCGGAGTATTTCTCGAGCGCTTCGGCCTCGACAGCCTCAGTGCCGACGATCTCGCCGCGTGGTACGACGACACCTCGGGCCTGGTTGTCGGCAGCCTCGTCGAACGGGAACGCCGCGCGGTTCTCGAATCCGCAGCCGCACACGTGCGCGAGCTGAACGTCGAACATCTCGCCGAGAGGTCCGAACTTCTTCCCCAGGGTTTGACCGCCCGCCTCGACGAGCTGGCGAAGGCCATCGAGAACGCCCTGCCCGCCGCCGCCCGCGGACCGAAACATGAGGGCATCGACGGTGTCGAACGGGCATGGGAGGAGGTGCTGCAACATCTGTCCGCCCGCACCTCCGCCTCCTGCCGAGCGGCCGAAGCCGCCGTGCGGTTGCTGCGGTGGCTCGCCGTGGACACCCCGGCCGACGGTGGGCTCGACACGTTGACCCGCCGATATGTCGACGTCGACGGCTGGGTCGATGCCGCCCTCGTGACCGCGCATCGCGGTTCGGATCATCGGCGTCTCGCCGAGGCGATCACCCAGGTCATCGCCTTGGTCACCGCGCACCGCCGCGGTCACGATCGTCGGTTTGCAGCCGCCCTCGCCGACACGCCGCACCCCACCGGCGTACTCGTCGAACAGTTACTGCCCACCGTGGTGCTGCCCCTGGCCAAGTCGACGCCCACGCTGCTGATCGTGGTCGATGCGTTGTCGGTCGCGGCCGCAACGGAACTTGCCGCGGCCGCCGCAGAATCCGGCTGGATGGAGGCGGGTGTCCTCGGATCCTCCCGGCGAACGGGCGCACTTGCGGTCCTGCCCACCCTCACGCAGCGGAGCCGCTGTTCACTGTTGTCCGGTGAACTGCGGGAAGGAAACGACGCCGCCGAACGCACCGGATTCCTCAAGCTCCTGCGAGACGCGAAGCTGGAAGCGGCACCGGGGCGCACCGACCCGATCTTCCACAAGAAGGCACTCGACACCGTGCCCGCCGGCGCGGATCTGGCCACCGACGTCGCCAATGCCATCGCCGACACCACCGGACGCCCGCTGGTGGCTACGGTGCTGAACTTCGTCGACGACACCCTCCACCACACCGACCCGGGCGGAACCAACTGGGGCATCGACACCATCACCCACCTGCGCCCACTGCTGCAGGCGGCGCAGCGAGCAGGTCGCGCTGTGATCATCACCTCCGACCACGGGCACATCATCGAGCGCCGCACCTCCGTCAAACGCGACCGTGTCACCGTGTACGGGCAGCGCGCACACGGTGACCTCGACCGGGTGGACGAGGGCGAGATCGTGGTGCGAGGGCCGCGGGTACTCACCGACAGTCGTTCGGTGGTGCTCGCCGTCGACGACACCATCCGCTACGGACCCGTCAACGCCGGTTACCACGGCGGGGCCAGTCCCGAGGAGGTGGTGGTGCCCGTGCTCGCTCTGCACACCGGAGTGCGTCCCGACACGCTCACCGCACTCGGTCCGGTCGAGCCACACTGGTGGCACAGTCCCGTCCGGGTCGATGCACCTCAGGTGCACCCCACACCGGCAGCGAAGCATGCGGCACCCACGCTCTTCGACAGCGAAGAACCCGTCGTTGCAGACGCCGGTGGGGATGTGGCGGATCAGGTGCTCGCCACCACGGTCTTTGCCGATCAGATCCGGCTGGCAGGCCGGATCGTGGTGCGTCCCGACCAGATTCGCGCGCTGCTGGCTGCACTGCTTGCGGCACCCGCGCGGGAACTGACCACCGCCCATGCCGCGGCGCTGCTGGGATTGACCCCGAGTCGTGTCGGTGGCGCGCTGCTGCAGGTCAAGCGAGTACTCGACGTCGAAGGCTACGAAGTATTGCTTCTCGACAGCGGGGTTGTCGGCCTCGACGAAGCCGCGCTGCGCGAACAGTTCGGGATCGGGTCGTGACCGCGGCGGTGTCGCCACGTCGGCGACGAGAAATCCTCGACGCGCTGCGCCGCGGTACCGTCCCCGCGAACGGACTCGACCAGCTCGCCGTCGGACTCGACCGGTTCGAATCCGAACTCGACGCCGAGCTCGAAGTGGTCGCCGGCGGGGGAGCGATGTTCAAGGCCGTGCGCGGCGACTACGGCTCCGGTAAGACGTTCTTCGCCCGCTGGCTCGCTGACCGCGCCACCAAACGCGGGTTCGCCGTCGCCGAAGTGCAGATCAACGAGATCGATACACCACTGCACAAGCTCGAAACCGTGTACCGGCGCAGCATCGAATCTCTGCGCACTGCCTCCATTCCGCCGTCCGCGCTGCGTCCGATCCTCGATGCGTGGCTGTTCACCATCGAAGACGACGCCACCCAGCAGGGCGTGAGCGTCGACGATCTCCTCGAACGTCGCCTCGCGGACGTCGCCGCGCGAGCACCGGTGTTTCCCATGGCAATTCGGGCCTACCGCCGGATGGTGGCAGAAGGGGACCACGACGGCGCCGACGGGCTGGTCGCCTGGCTCGGTGGCCAACCGCATGTCGCAGCATCGGTCAAGCGCCGCGCCGGCATCAAAGGCGACCTCGACCATTTCCTCGCGCTCGGCTTCCTCCGCGGCCTGCTCGCAGTGTTGGCTGACGCCGGCAACGCAGGTCTGCTCTTGGTGCTCGACGAGGTGGAAACTCTGCAGCGGGTGCGCTCGGACGCCCGCGCGAAAGCGCTCAATGCGCTGCGTCAGTTGATCGACGAGATCCACGATGGACACTTTCCGGGTCTGTACCTGCTGATCACCGGCACACCGGCATTCTTCGAAGGTCGGCAAGGCATCCAGCTGCTCCCGCCCCTGGCGGATCGGCTGCACACCGACTTCTCCCGAGATCCGCGCTTCGACAATCCGCGCGCCCCACAGTTGCGACTGACAGGCTTCGACCTCGACCGACTCGTCGAACTCGGGGGCCGTGTGCGCGAACTGTTCTGCTCCGGTATCGACGCGGGAGAACGCGTACGTTCGACGGTCGACGACGAGTTCCTGCGCCGCTTCGCGTCCGCTGTCGCCGGCAACCTCGGTGGACGAGTGGGGATCGCTCCGCGGCTGTTCCTGCGCAAGCTCGTGGACGTCCTGGACGTCGTCGAACTCCACCTCGATTTCGACCCGTACGCCGACTACGAGATCAGGATCGCGCCCACCGAACTGTCCGATGCCGAGCGGGAAGCATTATCGGCGGACGACATCGACCTCAACCTCTGAGGGCCGGATGGGCCACGTGGTGCAACACCTCTCCGTGCGTGTTCCGTGGCACGATTCCGGTTGGAACGGGACGATCTGCGCGGATCCCGCACGCAACACATCTTGTGTGTTGCTCAACGGGATCGGTCCCAAACGGGACGACGCATACGAACAGAAGCGAGCAGGTCTTCCCCTGACCAGCCTGGGAATTCCGTGGCCGCCCTGCGTAGCGGAGCGAGGAACGTTCCTGAACCCCTACTCGGTGCCAGTGCCGAAGCGTCACCCGTACCGATGGAACGAGGCGCTTCAGGGCATCACCTCCGAAACGCTGACGTTGCCTGCATGGTCTGTACACGCCACTCCGTACTACTGGATGATGGCAGAGAACGCGCCGACGCTGGCCGAGGAACACAGGATCGTCGGATACGACGCACGCCGCGAGTCCGAAGCATGCAAGGCACTCGGATTCAACCCACGACAACAAACCTGGTTGTTGCATGGGGACAACCAACAGGCCCTCATCGAAACGTTCTTTCGCGACGTCACCGTCGGTCGGTCCCTGGTCTTCTTCTATCTACGTCATTCGCCCTTCGATGATGTCGGCCGAATCCTGGTCGGCGCGGCCCTCATCCGACGGATCGCGCTACCCGGGCGTTGGCCGACCCATGCGCCGGTACCATTCCCGAATCACATGTGGGAAACGACGCTCGAGCACACCTTACGTCCGGACGGAAGCGGCGGAATGCTACTGCCGCTCCAGCAACTCGCAAAGCTCGCCGAGGACGGACACGACGTCACCACCGCACTGGCACCGCCCATTCAGCGCGACCGTGAATTCTCCTACGTCACCGAGCATGTCGCCGCGGATACCGCGGTCGAGTCCCTGATGGCGTTGCGCGCGGCAGCAGATGCTGCGGAACAGCTCGGATGTCCGGTACCTCAAGAGTCCTTGTACTGGCTCGACGATCAACTCGCCCAGACCTGGGAACGTCGTGGTGTCGCTCCCGGTCTTCCCGCCGTAGTCGGGAGGCTCGGGTTCCGGCATCCCGCGTACACGGCACGTCTGATCACCACAGCGACCGATGAAGGGAACGACCCCTGGGACGTCCTGGAACGCAGCATGGCCGAAAACGGAGGTTCCCCCCGCATCGATGAGTTGTTCACCGCTGAGCGACGCCAACAGTGGAGTGAATTGGACCGGGACGAGAAGCATGCCTTGCGCCTACTCTCGCGGTTCGATCTCTCACGGACACAACTCGATGCTGTTCTCGACCAGGAATCGGGCGTGCCCCTGACGATCGGCGACCTGCTCGACGATCCTTACCACCTGGTCACGCACACCCTCGACGACGAACAACCCATCCTGTTCGATGTCGTCGACCGTGGCTGCTACGGCGTCGGCGATGTCCTCGCGCGGCATCCGTTACCGGCGACCTGCCCATTCGATCACCCTGCCGACCACCGTCGGATCGAAGCACTGATCGCCGAGGAGCTGCGACTCGCGGCCCGGGACGGGCACACACTCCTGCCGGTGCCCACGGTGCTCGCCAGGATCGCTGCCCGCACGCTCGTGCGTCCTCCCGACGTCGACGAAGCGTTGCTGCGTTACCTGGAGATTCATCCGGACGCCGAGTGTTTCGCCCCCGACACCGAGGCGAACTGGCCGGTGATAGCACGAACCGAGCTGGCAGACGGCACCGGCGCTTACAAACTGCGCTCCCTCCTGAGAGTTCGTGAGACGGTGCGCGACATGGTCGACGAGTTGCAGTCCCGCCCGCGACACAGCGCCCCGAGGGATCTCGCCGCCGGATTGCGAGGAGTGTTGAAAGATCTGCCGGACGGGGGAGTTGCGGACCGCGACGAGGAAACGCGGGCGCAGCAGGAGAAACTCGTGGCTCTCACCGAGATGTACGAAAGCCGGTTCACGATCCTCAACGGACGGGCCGGGACCGGGAAGACCACATTGATCCGGGCCCTGGTGTCCCGTCCCGAGTTCCACTGTGAAGGGGTTCTGCTGCTGGCGCCGACAGGGAAGGCACGCGTGCAGCTGAGCAACAAGGTGGGCGTCGAGGCTCAGACGATAGCCCAGTTCCTCACCCGGGCGGAGCGGTTCGATCCGGTCACGGGCCGCTACACCTGTACCGGAGAGACATCGTCGCGTTCCCGGTACGGCCTCGTCGTGGTGGACGAAGCGTCCATGCTCACCGAGACCATGCTGGCTGCTCTCGTCGACGCGCTCGACCTTCCCGACCGTCTGATTCTGGTCGGCGACCCCCGTCAACTCCCGCCGATCGGAGACGGTCGCCCCTTCGTCGACCTGGATCGCGCCGCCCGTCGCCGGTACAGCGGCGGATGGCCCCGAACCGCACCCGGCTGGGTGGAACTGACGGTGCGCCGCAGGCAGAGCGGTGCGCGGCGCGACGATCTGATGTTGGCCGACTGGTTTTCGGGCGGCGATCCGTCAGGTGAGGGTGTGTGGGAGCGACTGCGTCGCGGGGACGCGATGGACACGCTGCGGGCAGTGCACTGGGCCGGTCGACGCCCTGAAGAGGTTCTCGAGCAGGTTCTCGAAGAGGAACTCGGCGTACGGCGCGACGATGGCGGTCGCTCGTTCGCCGCGTCCTACGGGGCTACTGTCGGCCAGGAAGTGCGGTACGACCGCGCGGCCGAGAAACTCGAAAAGTGGCAGGTCCTCTCGCCGTTGCGTAATTTCGGAGCAGGGTCGGTGCGGCTCAACCGGCACATGAAGGAGACCTATCGTCGGGTCGACCTGATGCGGGCGCTCGAAGCCAATGCTCACCGCCGAATCCCTCGGCCGATCGGCTCGGAACGGATCGTGTTCGGAGACAAGGTCGTCAACCTCAGGAATCGTAAGGACGCGTCCTTTCGCACCACTACGGGCGAGGACGATGAAGCGTATCTGGCGAATGGCGAGATCGGGGTCGTGGTCGGTGACGTTCGGACCCCCGGAACACAGTTCGCTCCCGGACGGACCGTCGTAGAGTATTCGAGCCAAGTCGGGCGACGTTTCGATGCCGGCGGAGGCGGTGCGGACGATACTCCACCCATCGAGCTGGCGTGGGCGTTGACCGTCCACAAGGCACAAGGATCCGAATTCGATCTCGTGATCGTCATGCTGCCCGCACGAGTGGCACGGGTGTCGCGCGAGATGATCTATACCGCTCTGACACGACAGACGTGTCGAGTGGTTCTGTGTCATGAGGCACCTCTGGACGAGCTTGCCGATTGGAAGCACGACACGCGGTCCGACACCTGGCGCAGACTGACGGATCTGACCATTCCGCCCACTCCGGCCCAGATCGCGGTTCCCACCCTCGGTTTGCCGAGCCGCGCGGAAGACGCGGGGTACAAGCACATCACCCGGAACGGGATCCGTGTCCGCAGCAAGAACGAACTGATCATCACGCAGATTCTCGACTATCTGGTTCCAGGCGCCTGGGAGTACGAGGAAGAACTGGTCCTCGGCGGCATCCCGATCAGACCGGATTTCACCATCAGAACTCCCGACGGTCGCACCGTCTTCTGGGAACACCTCGGGATGCTCGACGATGCGGGATACGCAGCATCCTGGGAGCGTAGGCGCGCCCTGTACACCGAGCATGGCATCACCGAGGGCGGCGGACCGCGAGGCGTGCTCTTCACGACCGACGATCGGGACGGGGTCGATGTCCGAAAGTGGGAAGAACAAGCTGCACGAGTGCTGTTCCTGCTCGACGAGGATCGTCCCCCATCCACGGCCACAGCGGAGGGGGACGTGCAACCCGAGGACGTCGCCGCACCGGCAGTCGCGGATCTTCCGGAGGAGCAAGCAGCGGACGAACCGTCGGACACCGACGATACGAGCACAGGGTCTCCGCTGCGCGGCGCTGCCAAGCGCGCGGCCGAGAAGTTCGAGCAGTTGACGGACAGGATGCCCAAGCCTCGGATCCGGAAACTGCCATGGAAGCGTGACTCGTGATCGCCGACCCGTTCGAACTCCTGCATCCCGGCGTTCAGTACCACCTCGCGAACACTTTGCGCTGGAACGGCCTTCGTCCCACCCAGGCGGCGGCAGTCGAACCGATCCTCGCCGGTGACGATGCACTGGTACTCGCTCCCACCGCGGGTGGGAAGACCGAAGCCGCAGCCTTCCCGTTGCTCTCGGCGATGGCCGAGCAGGACTGGCAGGGCACCTCGGTGCTGTACGTGTGCCCGCTACGGGCACTGCTCAACAACCTCCAGCCGCGCCTCCACAGCTACGCCCAGTGGCTCGGTCGCACCGCCGCCGTGTGGCACGGAGACGTGCCCCAGTCCGCACGGCAGCGGATCCTGCGCGAACGCCCCGACATTGTGCTCACCACACCGGAATCCCTCGAGGCGATGCTGGTGTCCACCAAGGTCGACCCGCGCGTGCTGTTCGCCGGATTGCGGGCCGTCGTCGTCGACGAGGTGCACGCGTTCGCCGGCGACGACCGGGGCTGGCACCTCCTCGCCGTGCTCGAACGACTCGCACGTATCGCCGACCGCCCGCTGCAGCGTATCGGCCTGTCCGCAACGGTCGGCAACCCCGACGAACTGCTTCAGTGGTTGCAGGGAGGGGTCCCCGGCCGTCCTCGTCGAGTCGTCGACCCCGCGGTGGGTGCTGCGGCTTCCTCACCCGAGATCACCGTCGACTACGTCGGGTCTATCGACAATGCCGCAACGGTCATCGCCGCCCTGCATCAGGGAGAAAAGCGACTGGTGTTCGTCGACTCGCGGCGCCGAGCCGAAGAACTCGGCGCGGCACTGAGGGAACGCGGAGTGACAACTTTCCTCTCTCACTCGTCGCTCTCGGCCGCCGAACGGCGGCGCTCCGAAGCGGCCTTCGCCGATGCTCGGGACACGGTGATCGTTGCGACGTCCACCCTCGAACTCGGTATCGATGTCGGCGACCTCGACCGCGTCATCCAGATCGGTTCTCCCCGTACCGTCGCGTCGTTCCTGCAGCGGCTCGGCCGCACCGGGCGTCGTCCGGGCACTGTCCGCAACTGTTTGTTCCTCGGCATCGACGACGAACAGGTGCTGCTCACCCTGGGAATGCTCGAATGTTGGTCGCGGGGATGGGTCGAACCGATCGTCGCCCCACCGTCCCCTCGGCACATCGCTGCCCAGCAGATGTTGGCGCTATGTCTGCAGGAACACCGGCTGGGGGAGAAGAGCTGGCGGGACTGGTGGGGATCGCTGCCCATCTTCGACGAGCACGCCGACGAGATCATGGCGTTTCTCTGCTCGGAGGGGTTCTTCGAGCGGGACGAGAGCTTCCTGCACATCGGTCCCGAGGCCGAGCGCCGGTTCGGACGTCGGTACTTCTCCGACCTGACCGCCGTCTTCAGCGCGCCACCCGAGTTCACGGTGCTGGCCGGCCGCAATGAGGTCGGCACCGTGGGTACCGACCTGCTCGTCGAAGAGGTCGACGGACCCCGCGTGTTGTTGCTCGGTGGTCGCTCATGGCTGGTGACCCACGTCGATTGGCAACGACGACGGTGCTTCGTCGAACCTGTGGACGGTGGCGGCAAGGCGAAGTGGTCCGGCACCGGTAGCGGAGTGAGTTTCGACGTCACGCAGGGGATGCGCGCAGTGCTCCTCGGCGTCACGCCTACCGGCGTGACTCTCACCCGACGCGCAGACAAAGTGCTTGAGGAACTGCGTCAGGGTTACGCGGACACCGTCGACGCGGCAGCGTCGGTGATGATGATGCCGTCGGAAGGGTCCGGCCGATGGTGGACCTGGGCAGGCACGGCTGCCAACCGTACGTTGCAGGCTTCGCTTCCCGCACTGGTGGATCCGTGCCAGCGGGTCGACGAGAAATCGTTGCGGTTGCTCCCAGGTATCACTCCGGCCGAGGTGCACGCGGCTCTGACCGACCCCGTGTGGACCGTCCCGCATGTCGCACCGAGCGCTGTGGCCGGACTGAAATTTTCTACAGCGCTACCACCGGGGCTGGCAGAGAAGACCCTCGCGGTGGGGGGGGGGGGGGGGCCCCCCCCCCCCCCCACACGGTTCCTACGCGATACGCTGCTCGCCGCCGGAAGGCTTCCACTTCATGTCGACGAACTGCTTGAACTCGGCGATGAGATCGCTGTTGTTCTCATGTGCTCGACGCGTGACCTCAAGGTTGGTGACACGGCCGCGTCCGAGTCCCGGAACAGTTCTCAACTGGTCCTTCGGAGTCTTGAGCAGCTTGCCCGTACTCAACGGCACCGCCCGCTCGAGCTGCGCGTAACCCAACACCTTCGTCTCGTAGTAGCGAGAGGCGGACATCAGCAAGGTGCGCCGTGCCCAGTCCCGGGGAACGAGTAGCAGAGGTTTGCTGGCTGCAACGGGAAGCTCGAACGCTTTGACGACCCAACTACGCCTAGAGGAATCCCAGGCCTGGCAGTTGAACGTCTCTACTCGGTGCCCACCGGAGGTGAACTCGGGATACTCATCCATCACATAAGACGTGAAGTCGGCCAACGCATCGAAAACGATGCGCGTGGTGATGTCCGAGGTGATGTCCCTGTCTATGCCCTCTATGAAGAGTGGCAACTCCTCGATCTCCCGGAAGAT
Source organism: Rhodococcus sp. As11 (assembly GCF_048957735.1). NCBI lineage: Bacteria > Bacillati > Actinomycetota > Actinomycetes > Mycobacteriales > Nocardiaceae > Rhodococcus > Rhodococcus sp. As11. Next base: position 6,813 of record NZ_JARDJE010000004.1, on the reverse strand, counting down.
GCCAAGCACGATGAACGCTCTGAGATTCTCGTTGAGAGCTCGCCAAATCCAAAAGCCGACTTCCTCGGCTCCCCCATGCCCACTGAACCCACTCTTCGCAAGGCCCAGCCTTGTTTCCCAGGGCTCCGAAAACTGCCGAAGAAGCCACAACCCGTAGCGGGTATCGCCCCGGACGACGCAATCGAGGACTTCCTCAAAGAAGGTCCTGGTGCATTCGTTCGCCTTAGCGGCGAACGGATCCGATCGCTCATGGAGCCGAATGGCTCGCGGATCCAGGAACCACTTGTTGTCGACAGAGATGTCGACGTCCAGGAACGGCACGGAACCCGTGATCCCGTACGCGCTGGTGATAGGAGCCATCAGGCTACTCCTCATCCGGTAATTGGCCCGAGGATGAGGAGTAGAGGCACGCGCCTCTAGGGGACTCCGCTACGCTGAAGAAGACTCTCCAAGTCATCAACCGCGTCCTCGGACCGGTTCCTGGCCTGATCCCGTTGGCGCGGGATCAGGCCAGAAGTCTTTTAAGTGTCGCCGCCCTCCGGCTGGCTATCCGTAGTGCGCTTCGAGCGATTGCCCACAACTTCCACGCTTGGTCCGTTGAGGTCTATGCAAAGCATTCCGTCTTGCTCATAAGGCTTGTATCGCCTGCTGATGGTTGTGTCGATGTCATAGAACTGTGTGAACGCAGTCGCAGACATGATGACCTGACCCGTATCTTTCCGAGCGGACTGAGGTCGAATCGCGTACGCATGCGGCTGGTCGGACTCACGCAATGCAATGATCTTTTTTTCTTTGTCGAACAGGAGCTCCACCGATGCGGGCTCACCTATGAGCTTGTGGGCAGCCTTGTTGATTGAGAAGATTCCACGCTTCTGAATGGTGACGCTGGGTGCTTTGGCCAGCGGGGCCATCCTCTTGTCGAACACTTCGAATCCCATTGCTCCTCCTATGTCCGAAAAGTCTAGCAGACGAGGTTGCGTTGAAGTGTCACGCGAAGTTGTCGTCAAAGTTTTTCATCGTTGTTCGGAAGTTACGTAGGCGTAGGTTGTCGCCGGGTCGAGATCGTCGAACGCAGCCAGACTCGTGCGGTCTAGGGCTCGCTGCCGCACGAGTCGGCGTCACCGAACTTCTCGGAATAGGTCGACCAGACGGTCGTGATTGCCTGCAAGACCTCTAGGTCAACGCAAGAGCCAAGCATTGATCCTTTGCTTCGCCCAGCTTCCAGTGGAGCCCGTCTCAAGTTGCGCTCACGCTCTGTGTGATCTTCTGCGTGTCTTGCTTAGGAACGGACCCGTGAGATGGCTGTGCTGTTTGACGATCCTCAACCAGCACAGTTTCGAGTGCAGGACCACAGCGGGCAGCGACACCTCGCTTGCACCCAATGGTTGGTGCTCTGGTTGTCGAGTGAGATGTCAGCGGCAGCAGTTCGGGTCCAGCACCATCCGCAGGGCTTCGAGGGACTCGGCGCGGGCACGGTAGAAGACGTTCATTCCACGTCGTTCGGATTCGACCATGCCGGCCTTGCGAAGCTGGCCGAGGTGGTGGCTGACGGTGGATTCGGCCAGGTCGACGCCGCTGGCGAGATCGCAGGTGCATACCTCACCGCCGTCGGCGGTGAGCAGGATCGACATGAGCTTGATGCGGACCGGGTCCGCCAGAGCCTTCAGGCGCAGTGCGAGTTCGAGAGCTGCGTTGTCGCTCATAGGTGCGGCCGAAACCGGTTCGCAGCAGATCGGGGCACTGACATCGATCACGGGCAGAGCTTTCGGCATACTTCAAGCTTAGCCACTTACTTGACATATGTCGAAAAGGTGGCGCATCCTGTACGCGTCCAGTATTTCGACATATGTCACACAGGTGGAGGATGTCATGTCCCGCGCACAACTCGCCCTCAACGTCGACGACCTGCAAGAAGCGGTCGCCTTCTACACGAAACTGTTCGGCACCGAACCGGCCAAACTCAAGCCCGGCTACGCGAACTTCGCGATCGCCGAACCGCCCCTGAAGCTGGTTCTGCTCGAAAACCCCGGCAAGGGCGGCACCATCAACCACCTCGGTGTGGAGGTCGAGTCGAGCGAGAAGGTCCACGCTGAGATCGCCCGCCTCACCGGCGAAGGGCTGTTCACCGACGAGGAGATCGGCACCACCTGCTGCTTCGCTACCCAGGACAAGGTGTGGGTCACCGGTCCGGCCGGGGAGAAGTGGGAGGTCTACACCGTCCTCGCCGATTCGGAGACCTTCGGTTCGAGCCCCCAGCACCTCGACGATCCGGCCGCCGCGGAGGGTGGCGTGTGCTGCGGCACCGCCGCCGCCCCGACCGAGGACAAGCAGGAGGCGCCGACCGCACCGTCCTGCTGCTGAACAACACCCCTCGATGTCGGCCACCGGATTCGGGTGGCCGACATCGGTGTCTTCAGCGACGGAGCCGGTCGGCAAGCTCGGTGACACGAGCGGCAATGTCGTCGCGGACCAACCGCATCCGTTCGATGCCGTCGATGCCGCGCTCGGACGGCTCGTCGGTGTCCCAGTTCTCGAACCGTGTCCCGGCCACCGGATCGAGACGGGCTTCGCGGCCGAGGGTGACCACGAGATCGACGTCCCGAACCAGGTCGGGGTCGACCAGTGTCGGAGTCTCGCCCGCGATGTCGACACCGACTTCGAGGAGCACTTCGGCCGCCAGGGCATTGATACTGGCGCCGGGCTTCGTACCGGCGGAGTGCACCGCGACGGTGTCGCCGGCGGCGGCTTTCATCAGGCCGGCGGCCATCTGGGATTTTCCGCCGTTCTTCACGCAGACGAACAGCACCGAGGGTGTGCTCACGGTCGAGGTCCTTTCACGCAGATCAGGTGTCGAGGTCGAGGTCGGCGACGGCGGTCTTGGCGGTGCGGCCGACGCCGAGGATGGTGGCCGAACCGGGACCGGTCCAGTCGCCGTACCCGAGCAGGTGCAGGCGCGGTTCCTTGAGTGATCGGGTGCCGGCGACCGGCACCGTGCCGGTGTGATCGCGCAGCCGCAACGGCCGCAGGTGTGCGAGGGCGGGCCGAAATCCCGTGGCCCACAGCACGACATCGGCGTGCTGGTGACGCTGTCCCCACGCGATGCCGTCGCGGGTGAGCCGGTCGAACATCGGTAGCGCGGTCATGACGCCACGGTCGCGGGCGGCAAGCACCTCCGGGACCATCACGATGTCCCCCAGTGCGGCGATGCCACCGGGATCGGGCCGTCCGGCGGCCAGCGCGATCGCCCGGCGGGAGGCGAGTTCGAACAAGGCCCGGCCGTCGACGCCGTCCGCCAGGAATCGTGGGGGCCGGTTAGTGACCCAGATGGTTCTTGCGGTGGTGGTGATCTCGGCGACGAGTTGAGCGGCGGAGTTGCCGCCCCCGACGATCACCACATCGGCGCCGCTGAACTCGGCCGGACTACGGTAATCGACGGTGTGCAACTGCCGCCCGGTGAACACCTTCACACCTGGATAACTCGGGCAGAACGGCTGCTGCCAGGTACCGGTGGCGCTGATCACCCGACGCGTCCGCCACTGCCCGCGGTCGGTGTCGACGAGCAGGTCAGTATTGTCGCGCCGCACCGCCTGCACGCGCACCGGTCGCTCGATCGGCAGGTCGTAGCGGGTTTCGTAGGCGGAGAGATAGTCCACGACATGCCGTGCCGGTGGGAAACCGCCCGGCCAGCGGGGCATCGGCCACCCCGGCAGGGATGCGAATTCCGCCGGGGAGAACAGATGCAGCGACGGCCACATGTGCGGCCACGCCCCACCTGGCCGTTCCTGATCGTCGAGGATCACGAAGCGGTGCCCGGCCCGGCGCAGGTAGTAGCCGGCAGCCAGACCCGCCTGCCCACCGCCGATCACCACGACATCGACGTTCGTCATCGGAGAGCCTCGGGTCAGCGCGGGGTGGACGGGGCGGTCAACTCGGCGATGAGGGCTTCGACCTTGGCGCGGATGGCGTCCCGGATCGGGCGCACCGCCTCGAGGCCCTGCCCGGCCGGGTCGTCGAGCACCCAGTCGCGGTACGACTTGCCGGGGAACACCGGGCAGGTGTCCCCACAGCCCATCGTGATCACCACATCCGATGCCTGCACCGCCGCGGTGGTGAGGATCTTCGGGTTCTGACCGGAGATATCGATGCCGACCTCGGCCATCGCCACGACCGCGGCCGGGTTCACCTGCTCGGCCGGGGCGCTGCCGGCCGAACGCACCTCGATCCGGTCCCCGGCCAGAGCGGTGAGGAACCCGGCGGCCATCTGCGAGCGACCGGCGTTGTGGACACAGACGAACAACACACTCGGTGTGCTCACGGCTCAGACCTTTCGTGGCGCCGGCACCTGCGCCGACTCGTGACGGGTGAAGCGCTTCCGCAGGGCGAGTGAGACGTAGACCAGGGCAACCAGGACGGGAACCTCGATGAGCGGTCCGACCACCCCGGCCAGAGCCTGCCCGGAGGTCACCCCGAAGGTGCCGATCGCCACGGCGATGGCGAGCTCGAAGTTGTTGCCCGCCGCGGTGAATGCGAGCGTGGTGGTGCGTTCGTAGCCGAGGCCGATCGCGGCACCGAACAGGTATCCGCCGACCCACATGATCGCGAAGTACGCCAGCAGCGGCAGCGCGATCCGCACCACATCCAACGGGCGGGAGGTGATCTGCTCGCCCTGCAACGCGAACAGGATCACGATGGTGAACAGCAACCCGTAGAGCGCCCACGGCCCGATCTTCGGCAGGAAGGTGTCCTCGTACCAGGTGCGGCCCTTGGCTTTCTCGCCGAAGTAGCGGGTGAGGAACCCGGCGACCAGGGGAATGCCGAGGAAGATCAACACCGATTTCGCGATCTGCCACGGTGAGACGTCGAGGGCGGCCTGTTCGAGTCCGAGCCAGCCGGGGAGCACCGACAGGTAGAACCAGCCGAGCACGGCGAACATGATCACCTGGAAGACTGAGTTGATCGCCACCAGCACCGCCGCGGCTTCCCGGTCACCACAGGCGAGGTCGTTCCAGATGATGACCATCGCGATGCACCGGGCCAGACCCACAATGATCAGGCCGGTGCGGTATTCGGGCAGGTCCGGCAGCATCAGCCAGGCGAGCGCGAACATCAACGCCGGGCCGAGGATCCAGTTGAGGATCAGCGACGAGACCAACAGTTTGCGGTCGCCGGTGACGGTGTCGAGGCGGTCGTAGCGCACCTTGGCCAGCACCGGGTACATCATGATCAGCAGACCGAGGGCGATCGGCAGAGAAATGCCGTCGATCTCGATGAAACTCAGCGCTTCACCGAGTCCGGGAATCATCCGGCCGAGCAGCAGGCCCACGACGATGGCGGCGCCGATCCACACGGCCAGATACCGGTCGAGGGTCGACATCTTCCCGACGACCGCCGGGTGTTCGGTGTTCGTCGTGGTCATCGGGCCGGCTCCACGGCATCGTCGATCACAGTGCAGTCCGAACCCGGTAGGACCCCCACCTCGACAGAGAGCACGGCCGACAACTGGGCCAAGGCCGATGGGATCACCCGGTAGTACACCCACGTCCCGCGGCGCTCACAGTCGAGCAGGCCGGCCTCGCGCAGCACCTTGAGGTGATGTGAGATGGTCGGCTGGGACAGGTCGAAGGCCGGGCTGATATCGCACACGCAACTCTCGCCGCCCTGGTGGCTGGCGATCAGGCTCAGCATCCGCAGCCGTACCGGATCACCGAGAGCCTTGAACATCCGGGCCAGGTCTGCGGCCCAATCCGGCGTCAGTGGTTCCCGCGCCAGCGGAGCGCAACAGGCACCGCCCTTGGGATCTGCTTGTATCGACATACATCAATATTGACAGATATCGAATAGGACTCCAACTCGTCGGTTCTCATGGAGCCGTTCGTGGGCGATCCAGACCGTCGGCGCGGTATCACTACTACTTCAGGTGGCGATACAGCGTCGTGCGGCCGACACCGAGGATCTCCGCGATCTCGGTTTGACTCATCCCGTTGTCGCGCATCAGCTTCGCCTGCTTGATCTTCTTCGACGTCATCTTCGGCGGCCGGCCCCCGAGTCGGCCGCGGGCCCGGGCTGCGGCGAGGCCGGCCGAGGTGCGTTCGCGGATGAGATTGCGTTCGAACTCGGCGAGCGCGCCGAAAATGGAGAAGATCAGCTTGCCGCCGGCGGTCGTGGTGTCGATCGATTCGGTTACCGACCGGAACCCGATGCCGCGCTCTTCGAGGTCGGTGACCACTTGAAGCAGATGCGGCAGGGACCGGCCGAGGCGATCGAGGCGCCACACCACCAAGGTGTCCCCGGACCGAAGGTGAGAGAACAGGTCGTCGAGTTGCGGCCGGGCGGTGGTGGCACCGCTGGCGGTCTCGGTCCAGATCCGCGAACACCCCGCGGCCCTCAGCGCGTCGCTCTGCAGATCCAGGGTCTGATCGGTCGTCGAGACCCTCGCATAGCCCAAAAGTTCGGTCACAAGCTCGAAGTGTTCCATAACTCACCGACAAGCCTGGTTTTGAACCATTGGTTTTAGACATGAGTTTCGGAACAGACGTCGCGCCTGGTCGTCCGATTCGGTCGCGGATGTTTCATATACGTTCGTTTTCGGAACAAGATCAAGTCTGCGGACCGATCCTCAAACAGCACACCCCGAAGGGGCCCGGCACTCGATCGCGTCCTGGGGAAGACGCCCGTCCGACCGTCCTGTTTAACCGTCCTGCATGTCGGTCTCGAATAGCTGACTCAAACAGCACTTTCGTCGCCTCATGGACGGAATCCTGATCGGCTATGCCCGATGCAGCACCGCGGGCCAAGACCTGCGAGCGCAACGCA